>JAKLLR010000101.1 GCA_022014175.1 Gammaproteobacteria bacterium
TTCCTGGTCGGGCCGCACCGGCATGCCGAGAATCACCGCCTTGTAGGCGGAGATGGCCAGACCCGCCAGTACCAGCACCACCACCCAGACCGGGACCGCCGGATGTCTCACAACCCCGCGTCCGTTGCGGCGGAAGCCTCACAGCCAGGATCGGTGAGAAAGGTCTCTCCTGGATCGATCACTGCGGTGCCGGCGAGGAATCGACGCCCAAGCAAGATGGGGTAGTTGAATTCAGAGCGGTCGATCAGGGAGAACTCGGCCCGGTGCCAGTGCCCGACAAAACAGAATTCCAGCTCGACCACCACGCGACGGTCATGGTTACCGTCGTGTTCCTTGATACGCACATAGCGAGCGACCGGCCGCTCCATGGCCACAGCATCAAGATGGCCCTCCCTGTCACGGAGAACCAGCTCGAACTTTACCCAGGGCTTGCCTTTTCGCTCAAAGGCGTCGATGTTGCGGGCGTTGATCGAGGCGGTCCTGGCCCCCGAGTCGAGTTTTGCTGTCACCTCATGCCCTGGCGCAGCGGAGAGATATACCTTCTCCAGCCAGCCGACGATCACCCTGGCGGTATCGGCCTGTGCGCCAGCGGCAGCGGCGGCCAACAGAGCAACCAACCCCATCACGCGGGCGAACCAGCGTATTGCAACCATTTATGACTCCCCCGAAGGCCTTATTGACAGGCGACTGAAACGCAGTGGCGGAGCGCAACCGGTGACATTCAGCCGTGGTACACATGATGCGTAAATTCTGTGGCGTACGCCAGCACTCAAAGAGTGCCTGCTGCGTTCGGGGGCGCAGCGGGCAGAGAGACGTTCTCCACCAACCGATCAGGGATTGAGGCGGATCAAACCCGTTCAGGGCATTGGAGCCTACCATGAGCATCGCCACCAAAGGCACTGGGAGCGAAAATATGAACGACGAACTGGATATCGGCAGGTATCTACACCTTATGATCGAGCGACAGGCCTCCGATCTGTTTTTCAGTACCGGGGCGCCGGTCTGCATCAAAATCGAGGGGGTGACTAAACCAGTCAACGACATCGCACTCGGGCCCGGTGAGGTCAAAAAGGCCGCCTACTCGCTGATGAATGACAAGCAGCTCCAGCGCTTCGAGAAGGAGTGGGAGCTGGATCTCGGGGTGACGGTGAAAGAGACCGGGCGCTTCCGCATCAATGTCTTTCGAGAGCGGGGCGAAGTGGCCATGGTGGTTCGCTTTGTGCGCTCAGATATTCCTACCATTGCAAAATTGAACCTGCCGCCGATCCTGAATGATCTGGTGATGGCGCCCCGGGGACTGGTGCTGGTGGTCGGTGCCGCCGGCTCCGGCAAATCCACCACACTGGCATCAATGGTCGACCACCGGGCCCGGGAGCGCACCGGCCATATCCTTACGATTGAGGACCCGATTGAGTACGTCCATCATCATCGCAAGTCTATTGTCAATCAGCGCGAAGTGGGCATCGACACCCACTCCTACACCCACGCCCTGATACGGGCCATGCGAGAGGCCCCGGACGTGATTCTGATCGGTGAGATTCGCGATTACGAGACCATGCAGCAGGCGATCACCTATGCCGAGACCGGCCATCTCTGTCTCTCCACCCTGCACGCCAGCAATTCTGACCAGACCCTGGACCGGATCATTAATTTCTTTCCGGAGACCGCCCATCGCCAGCTCTTCATGGACCTCTCCATGAACCTGAAGGCGGTGATCTCCCAGCGACTGGTCACTGGAATCGACGGCAACCGACTGCCGGCGGTCGAGGTACTGCTCAATACACCTTATGTGCAGGAGCTGATTCTCAAGGGGGAGGTGGATCAGGTAAAAAGCGCGATGGAGCAGGGCAAGGAGATCGGCATGCAGACCTTCGATCAGTCGCTTTACGAACTCTATATGGCCGGCCGCATTGCCCTGGACCAGGCGCTGGCCCATGCCGACTCCCACAACAACCTGAGCCTGCGCATCCGCCTGGCTGAAGGCGGGGCGGAACCGGGAGAGGGGCTCTCCTATGAGAAGAAGGAGGCGTAGCCTGCCGACCATCCAGCCGGACTCACCACGGCCTGTACATCGCCTCGAATGAGTCGATGTTGAAGCCGTTCAGCCGCTTCTGGCCGACCAGAATGACAGGCACGCCCTTGCCGTTGAGGCGCTTGTAGTCCCGCTTGCCTTTGGCAGTGGTCTCAACATCGTACTCAGTGAACGCAATCTGGTTGGCCCAGAAATAAGCTCTCGCCCGGGCGCAGTAACCGCACCACGCGGTGCTGTACAGCACCACCTTACTTTGCCTGGCAGCGCCAACCGGGCTGGATGCCCGGGGCGCCAGAGCCGACACCGCTGGCGCGGAATAAACATTTGGCGTGACGGTAACCGGGCTGGCACCTGCGCCTTCCGGGGGCTTGTCACCAAAATGGATCTGCCTGCTGGCATCCCGCCACTGATGGATCTCACCGGCGATCAGCGTGCCGGGTAGCAGTGCGAAGAGTAGAATCAGCCGTCTCGTCCTCATTTAGCCCACACCCTACCCACACCCGGCGGCCCGACGCAAACAATACTGTGGGCTTCCGGTCCAGGGCTATACTGCAAACTGCCTGAAAACCGGCTGCGACGCCCAATAGAGGGAGAAGACTCCCCCGGGCTGCAGCCATCCTGAGGAGGAGCCCACGAATGAATGCCCCTGAACAGTCGGCTGCCGCCGCGCGGACCCTGGATCACGAAATCATCATTATTGGATCCGGATTTTCCGGCCTTGGTGCCGCCATTAAACTGAAACAGCAGGGCTTTGATGATTTTGTCATTGTAGAGAAAGCCAATGGTGTTGGCGGTACCTGGCGAGACAATACCTACCCCGGGCTCTGCGTTGATCTGACGACACTGGCGTATTCATATGCTTTCGAGCCTAATCCGGACTGGTCCCGCCTCTACGCCCCCGGTGCGGAATTGAAAGCCTACGCCGACCACTGCTCGGAGAAGTACGGCATTCACAGCAAAATCAGGTTCGGCCACGGCGTGACCCGCTCTGTTTACGATGCGCAGCAGAACCATTGGGTGACCCATCTGGACAACGGTGAAACCCTGGTGTCCCGCTATCTGGTGAGCGCCTGCGGGGTGTTGAGCGTGCCGAAAATGCCTGAGATCGAAGGCATCGAAACCTTCACTGGCAAGGTAATTCATACGGCCAGGTGGGATCACCAACACAATCTGGAAGGTGAACGTGTTGCTGTGATTGGCACCGGAGCCAGTGCCATTCAGGTGATTCCGACTATCGCTGACCGGGTCTGTCAGCTGGATGTCTACCAACGAACCCCGATCTGGCTGCTGCCGAAATTTGATTTTGCGATTAGCGAGCGGACCCGAAAATGGTTTCGCCGCGTGCCCTTACTGCAAAAAACCGGGCGGTTAATCATCAACGGGTTAACCGAGTTGTTCTGGCAGGGCATGATTCACTACAAGCAGTTCCCCTGGATGCTTCGCTGGGTCGAACGGCAGGGGGCAGAGATGATCCGCAAGCAGGTGGATGACCCGGAAACAGCGGAGAAACTGATCCCCAGCTACAACTTTTTCTGCAAACGGCCGGGATTCTCAAGCAACTACTTCCCGGTCTACAACCGCGACAACGTTGCGCTGGTCACCGACCCGATTGAACGGTTTACCGCTACGGGAATCGTCACTCGCGACGGCATTGAGCGGGAAGTCGATACACTGATCTGTGCCACCGGCTTCAGCGTGTTTGAGAAGGGCGGCATGCCCACTTTTGAGGTGTATGGCAAACAGGGTATGGAACTGGGGGCGTTCTGGGCGCAGAACCGCCACCAGGCTTATGAAGGGAGCTCTGTGCCCAATTTTCCCAACTTTTTCCTGATGGTCGGCCCCTACGCAGCGGGTAATCCCAACTGGTTCGGCATCATTGATGTGCAGACACGACATCTGGTGCGCTGTCTCAAGGGGGCGCGGCGAAAACAGGCCAACTACATCGAAATCAAACGGGCTGCCCACGACAAAAACTTAGCCAGGATGCTAAAAAACTCAAAGAACACCCTGTTGCTGCACGGCAACTGCACCGGCTCGAATAGCTACTATTTTGACAAGCATGGTGACATTCCATTTATTCGCCCCGTCAGCTCCCTGGGTATGTGGCTGAAAAGCCACACCTTCAGCCTGAATAATTACCGCTACGACACTAAATAACCCGCGAGACCCGCTTAACCCCACGCCAACCGGAGACCATCCCATGCCACTTCACCCGATGCTGGACACGATGCTGCAACAGATGGCCAAGGCCGGAGGGCCGGATATTGCCGAGATGACCCCGACTCAGGCCCGGGTCTGGTTTCGCGAGCTGCAGGCTGCGGGTGCAACCGACACCGAGATTCCCGTGGCCCGGGTGGTAAACCGGACCGTCGCCAACCAGATTCCTGTCCGACTCTACTACCCCAGCGAAGCAGCTGGGCTACCGTTGCTGCTCTTTTTTCATGGCGGCGGCTGGGTGATCGGTGACCTCGACAGTCACGATCGCGAGTGTCGGCAGATTGCTAATGGGGCGCACTGTGTAGTGATGGCGGTTGATTACCGCCTGGCACCGGAGCACCGTTATCCTGCCGCGCTGGATGACTGTTATGCGGCCACCCGATGGGCCGTCGATCACGCCGCAGAGCTGGGAGTTGACCCAGACCGGGTTGCCGTGGGAGGTGACAGCGCCGGGGGCAATCTAACTGCCTGTGTGGCGATCCGGGCGGCGCAGGAAGAGGGGCCAAAGCTGGTTTTTCAGTTGCTGATCTACCCGGTGACCAGTGCAGCCTTCGATCAGCCCTCTCATACTGAAAATGCCGAAGGCTATATGCTCTCCAGCGCGGGCATCAGATGGTTTTGGGACCACTACACTCCCGACCATGCTGACCGCAGCCATGCCTACGCAGCACCCCTGGTAGCCAATGATCTAACCGGCGTACCCCCCGCTCACGTGATCACCGCCGAGTTCGACCCCTTGCGGGATGAGGGTGAAGCCTATGGACAGAAGCTGGAAGCCGCGGGCATTGCCGTCACCCAGGTGCGCTATGACGGCATGATTCACGGTTTTTTTGGCATGTTCGAGGTACTGCCGCCAGCCGCGGATGCAGTTACGGAAGCCTGCGCCCATCTTCGAGCGGCGTTCAACTCCTGAGTGCCCGTAGCTCAACACCAGTTCTCTGGCCAGGCGCCGAACCTGGATCTTCTAACCCCCGTCGCGGCAATGGTGTACTAGGGTCTCAAGCAGGGCCACCGCCGGCGCGAGACCTGCCCACCCCGGGGGTAGCTCACACCACCAGGAATAGAGGCTGTGGTGAGCGCCCGCGCTGATTTCCAGATCATACTGCACGCCATCCAGCCCATCACAAAACTCGGGCACAGGGCAGAGTTTCAAAGCCTGCAGCTCGTCCAGAATCGCCCTGGCAAGTCCATACTCCCGACTGCCGACGGAAAACGCCGGGGTTACCGCCTGCCGCGGTCCTTCCAAGTTGATCTCAATGTGCTCAACCAACGACTCCTCAACGCCGGAATTCGCAACCCCAAACTCAATGGAGAGAGAATACGACCTCTCAAACGAGGGGCTCACACGGTAGGTCAGTACACAAGCCATTCTGATCAGTCCGGCAGCTAAAACCGCTACTCTACCGGCGCCAGGGCCCAGGCGGAACAGAGGTTGTCTCTAAACCTCAATCGCCATCCGTCTCCTGATCTAGCGGAGGCCCACTCATCATCTTTCGGCCGGTAAACATGGCGGAAATGATGCCGCCGCCCTCCCGGATTTCTGTCACGATTACGGCGACAACGTGAATCGCGATAAAGACCAGAAGCAGGTAGAAGGTGTACAGATGCGCGGTGATAAAGGGCTCGCGAAAAGCCCGCATACTCTTATAGGCAGCCTCGTCATACAGCTCCGGGGCGTAGGGCACCAGAGCATCCGGCGCGATGCCCGGCGCAGCCACCCATTGTGCAATCCAGTGGCCGAATGGGGGCATAAACAGATCGGTTCCGGCCAGAACCAGACCACTGATCGCCTGAATGGTGATGAGCAAAAACAGCACCGCCACCCCAAGGCGACCCGCCGGGTTGTGTCCCGAATACCTCTGAGGCTGCCCGTTAACCAGTCCTGCAAGATAGCTGCGCAGGGCCTGAAAATAGCCTTTTCCCCCGGGAAGAATCGCGGGCCAGCGGGCGTAGCGGTTACCGATAAAGGCCCAGACGAACCGCCAGATCAAATTCAGGGCAAAAACGTAACCAATCCAGCTGTGCAACGTCTTGAGCTGGATCTTGCCAGCACTGGAAACACCCAGGCCACTCGCATTCAATATGACTAAGCCCACCGCCATGAGCCCCATCACACAGAGCGCATTGACCCAATGAAACCAGCGGGTCCCCGCATCCCAGACAACATAGGGTTTTAGTTCAGTCACAATGATCCTCCCTGAATTGGTGCCTGGCGGCGTGACCAGTATCAAGGGAAATTAAAACCCTCGCATTGACTACACTCAAGAGGCGAGATCGCGTACCCCACAACGCCCAGTGCAAGCGCTTACGCGGCGCGGCTCTGATAATATGCAACCGACATCGCCCTGCCACCCGGGGCCAGGTTACTTTACCGACAACCCGAGCGCCCCATGAAACTGTTAATACGCAACCTCGCCCGCACCACCACGGCAGCGGAGCTGAAAGGCATCTTTGAAACCTATGGCGCGGTGCAGTCCTGCAATCTGGTGATGGACAGGATCACCGGTGAGTCCAAGGGGTTTGGCTTTGTCGAAATGCCCAAACCCGGTGAAGCCAAAGCCGCGATGAAGAGCCTGAACAGCGCTACCATCGCCGGCAGCAAAATTCGGGTCAAGAAAGCCCTGCCGAGAGCGGATTCGCCCAGCGACAACGATGGCGTGGGCGACCGCCCAGCCGATTCCGAGGCGCCTCCCGCAGCCTAGCGGCGACCCTGACTAACCCGTATCCGGGTCTCTCTGCCACCAAATTCGACCACATCCCCGGCAACGACCTTCTTGCGCTTTCGGGTTTCCACCACGCCATTCACCCGCACCCGGCCTTCAGCGATCACCACCTTGGCCTCGCCGCCACTACCCACCAGGCCGTCGATCTTAAGCACTTTGTAGAGCTCCACCGGCACACTTGAAACTTCCAGTTCTCTCATTCGTTATTGCCCAACCTGCCAAACACATTGCACCCGGGCACGGGGCCGACTCACCACATCAAATCATCCGGCACCTGAAAGTCAGCATAGGGATCATCCTCGTCCGTGACACTGGGGGCCACCGCTTCACTAACGATCACCGACGCCGGGTCTCGCTGCCGAATCTTCTCCGCCACTGCCGTTGGCACCAGGCAGTAGCCCGTTCCTGACTTCACGATCCCCAGATAACCCCGAACCAGCTGGTTCCGCAACAGCTCGGTGACGTAGATCCGCTGAACACTGTTGTCATCCGTAAAGTTAGTGAACCACCCATCAAAACCTCCTGA
>JAKLLR010000102.1 GCA_022014175.1 Gammaproteobacteria bacterium
CGGGTGGTCTGGACCGGGGCGACCGCGGAGGATGTGGAAACCTCTATCACGGTACCCATCGAACAGCAGTTACGCGCCGTTGATGATGTAAAAAAGATGACCTCAACATCATCGAACGGAATCGGGGTGATCTCCCTCGAATACCACGAAGGTACGGATATCGGCATCGCCCTGGACGAGGTCAAACAGCAGGTGGCTCTGATCCGAAACCTGCCTGAAGATTCCGAGGCGCCGGAAATCACCCGCATCGTCCGTTATGACGGCATCGCCCGGCTTCTGATCACCGGCCCAGCCGATCCCGGCGCCTTGCGCGAAGTGTCGCAGTCATTGCGGAACAGTCTGCTTGATGCAGGCATCGCCAAGGTCGATATCACCGGCCTGCCGGAAGAGAAAATGGCCGTTCAGGTGCCCGCCCACCGGTTGGCCGAACTAGGGCTCTCGCTACGGGAGATCGCTGACCGAATCGATCAACGCAGTGTGGACCTGCCTGCGGGCAGCATTGGTCGCGGCGATGGGGCCCGGCAGCTCCGCAGCCTGGATCAGCGCCGCAACGAAATAGAGTTCGCCCACATCCCGCTCATCACTGATCAGGCGGGCCGGCGACTGAGCCTGGGCGACATCGCCACGATCGAGCGGCGTCCGCAGGATGGGGAGAGTTACCTCAGCCACGAAGGCAAACCTGCGGTGGAGCTGTATTTAAGGCGGGCTGAAAGTGAGGACGCACTGGAAGCCGCAGAGACTCTCTATGCCTGGCTGGAGGAGACCCGCCCAAAACTCCCCCCCAGCCTTCAGCTAGAGCTGTTTGATGAGTCCTGGACCCTTATTCAGGGACGCATCAATATTCTGCTCAAAAATGGCGCGTGGGGACTCCTGCTGGTTGTGGCGATTCTGTTCCTGGCTTTAAACGCCCGGGTGGCCTGGTGGGTCACCGCAGGAATCCCCATCTCCTTTATGGCCACCCTGGCGATTCTTTACAGTATCGGCGGCACCATCAACATGATCTCCCTGTTTGGCCTGATCATGGCCCTGGGGATCATTGTCGATGACGCCATCGTGGTGGGTGAAGATGCGCTGGTCCACTACAAGGCCGGAGAGGGGGCCCTGAGTGCCGCCCGGGGCGGGGCACAACGCATGTTCACCCCGGTTCTCTCCTCCTCCCTGACCACCATCGCGGCATTCCTTCCGTTGATGCTGGTCGGAGGTGTCTTTGGCAACATTCTCTCCAACATTCCACTGGTGGTGGTTATTGTCATTCTCGCCTCGTTGTTGGAGAGTTTCCTGGTACTGCCAGCGCATCTACGACACGCATTGACCCACATGCCCGCCCAAGAACACCCCTTGCGAACTCGTATCGATGGCGCATACAACAGGTTTCGAGACCACCATTACCGTCGCTGGGTCACCCATGCCGTGCACAATCGGTGGACCACCCTGTCGATCCTGGGCGTGATCCTGATTCTCATGGTGGGACTGGTGCTGGGTGGACGAATCAATTTCACATTTTTCCCCAGACTGGAGACCTCCAGCATCTACGCCAACGCCAGCTTTACCGCCGGGACACCCCGGTCACAGGTCGATGAGTTCCTGCAGACCATGGAACAGGCGCTGGCCATAACAGACCAGGACTTTGGCGGAGATTTTGTGGTGCAGAGCGTCACCCACCACGGTGCTACCGTCGGCGGGCGCAGTGGTCAGGGACAACAGGGAGAGCAGTTCGGCGGTATCTTTGTGGAGTTGCCCCGGGCGGATGACCGTAAGGTCACCAACCGGCAATTTATCCAGGCCTGGCAGGAAAAAATCGACTTGCCGGCAGGCATCGAGTACTTCACGGTTACAGAACGCCAACCTGGACCCCCGGGGAAAGCCATTGAGATCGAACTCACGGGCAGCGATGCCAAACAACTAAAACAGGCTGCGCTGGAGCTAGGCGACGCCCTCACGGGAATCGTTGGCATCAGCGCCGTCAACGATGATCTGCCCTATGGCAGAGAGCAGCTGATCTACCGAGTCAATCCCTACGGCCAGACCCTGGGCATCACTGCGGAGGCCCTGGGTCGGCAGTTACGCAGCGCCTTTGACGGGGCTCTCGCCCAGATCTATCAGGATGGTGACGACGAGATCGAAGTCCGGGTTCAGTTGCCGGAAGAAGAGCGCAACAGTCTGGCCGCACTCGAACGCCTGCCGATCCGGCTGCCCGCCGGCGGCACCGTACCGACAGCTGCGGTTATTCAACTGGAGACCAACCAGGGCTTTGAAGTCCTGCGCCATGCGGACACCCGGCTGGCAGCGACCATCACGGCTGATCTGGATGACTCCGCCAACAATCCGAACCGGGTCAGAGCAGCACTGCGGGAGGCCATACTGCCGGATCTGGTCAGCCGTTATGGCATCAGCTACTCCATGGAGGGCCGCGCCGCAGATCAGGCCGACACTCTGGGGGACATGACAATCGGCGTCCTGCTGGCAATGATTCTGATCTACATTATTCTGGCCTGGGTATTCGGCTCCTACGGCTGGCCACTGGTGGTGATGGCGATCATTCCTTTCAGCTTCATCGGCGCAGTGCTGGGTCATCTGCTGCTTGGACGAGACCTGACCGTGGTCTCGCTCTTCGGTATGTTTGGTCTATCTGGAATCGTGGTCAATGACTCCATCATCCTGCTGACCTTCTACCGTCAGCTGAAAGAGCAGGGCAGCCCGGTCCTGTCGGGCATCATCGATGCCGCCTGCTCCCGGCTGCGGCAGGTCCTGCTGACCTCCCTCACCACCATCGCGGGTCTGGCACCCCTGCTGTTTGAACGGGCCCTTGAGGCGCAGTTTCTGATCCCGATGGCAATCTCTATCTCCGCCGGGCTGGCCTTCTCGACTCTTCTGATTCTGCTGGTGATACCGGCGTTGCTGGCGCTCTATGAAAGCGCTGTGGGCGCGATCGACAAACACAGCGCGGAAGAGACTGAAGCCTACTCCTCGACGGGTTTTCCCGGCGGGGTATAGAGGGAACTCGGGAATGGCGTCACCGTACTCTCCGGAGCACTGCGAATTTTCTGCACCCCGGCCTTCTCGACTTCATCAATACGGATAACGTGATGCATGGGAATATAGGTGCTGTTGACCCCCGCAAATTCGTTCTTGATCTTCTCTTCACCGGGATCAATCACCACGCCGCTCTTTTCGCCAAACACAAAATCGGCAATCTCGATAAAGCCGTACATATCGGACTGCCCGACCTCTCGGGCATACAGCTCATAAGTGTCCGAACCATTGGTAAAGACAATCCTGAAAATGGGATCTTTGCTCATGTCATATCCTGGCAGCCGCAAACACCATCGCCATCGCCATCGGCCACCGAAAAAAGCGGCGGATTATAATCCATAATAGTTCAATTCAGTACTTAACCCCTGTCGAAACCAGGTCCAGACTAACCCATCCCAGCACTGCCCAAAAGGTTTCTCTTCCATGTCCCAGCACGCCGTATTACTGCTCAGCTGCCCCGACCAAAAGGGGCTGGTGGCGACCATTGCTGATTTCCTCTACCGCAACAATGCCAATATTCTGCACGCGGACCAGCATCAGGACGCCAACGTCGGCCAGTTCTTTATGCGGGTGGAGTGGGACATGACAGATTTTGCCCTGGATCAGGTCGCCCTGGATGCGGGGATTAGTCACTTTGCAGAACAGTTTCAGATGCAGTGGCGCCTCTCATTCACCGCCGATCGGCCCAGAGTCGCAATCTTTGTCTCTGGTTATGACCACTGTCTTGTGGACCTGCTCTACCGCCACCAATGTGGTGAGCTGGCCTGCGATATTCCCCTGATCATCAGCAACCACTCCGGCGCCGCGCCGTTGGCCGAGTTTCACGGTATTCCGTTTCACCATATTCCAGTCACCGCAGAGACCAAAGCCGCCGCCGAATCTAAACAGCTCACGCTGCTCGATGAGAACCGGGTCGACCTTGTTGTGCTCGCCCGTTATATGCAGATTCTCTCACCCCGGTTCGTCGGCCACTACCCTGACGGCATCATCAATATCCACCATTCGTTTCTACCCGCCTTTCTCGGCGCCAACCCCTACCAGCGCGCCTTCGATCGCGGCGTCAAGCTGATCGGCGCAACCAGCCACTACGTCACTGACGAGCTGGATGAGGGACCCATTATCGAGCAGGACGTGATGCGAATATCCCACCGGGACCAGTTGGATGATCTGATCCAGAAAGGCCGGGATCTGGAAAAAACAGTCCTCTCCCGCGCGGTGCGCTGGCATATTCAGCACCGGGTACTGCCCTATGCCAACAAAACTGTGGTGTTCGACTGAGCTGGAATAACTGAATCGACCAGCCGAAGATCCGATCAATGCATCGTTGGCGGGGCCTGAAGGCCCTGCTCCAGTTCCTCTTGCGAGGCCTCGCGTACTTCTAGCACCTCAACGTAGAACTCCAGGGTCTTGCCCGCCATGGGATGGTTGCTGTCCACCTTGACAGTCTCTTCCCCTACTTCCAGCACCCTAAAGACGCTCGGGCCAGCAATGCTTTGACCCGTCACCTCCATACCAACTGTCAGCTGTGTGCCCTCAGGAAACTCGCTCAACGGCACTTCAATGAAGGCATCCGGATCAATCTCGCCATAGCCGTCCGACGGGGAGATCGTCACCTGCGCAGTATCACCCTTGGACATACCTTCAAGCGCCAGTTCCAGGCCAGGCAGAATGCCCTCGGCACCATGCACGTAGGAAAAGGGCCCGGACTCACTGGTGTCTTCCACCAGTTCGCCGGCTTCGTCATATAGTGCGTACTGAATGGTCACCACACGATTGGCAGTAATTTTGTCCATCAACAACTCCTGATACAGGGAACTAACGAGAGTAGGACGGCCGCTGATGCCGATCCACCAGTAGTATTGTCAAAACAGCGACCAGCAATATCAACCCGAACAGGCCGAAATATCCCGGCATTGCCCAGCCCAGAGCAAGCAGAACACCACCAAGAACCGGCCCCAGAATCGAGCCAATCCGACCAACACCCAGCGCCCAACCCACCCCGGTTGAACGTGCGGTGGTGGGATAGATCGAAGCAGCCAGCGCGTTCAGACCGATCTGGGCACCAAAGGTGAAAAATCCGGCCAGAAAAGTCATCAGCATTACCAACGCCAGATGATCAGCCGACCGACCCAACAGCGCAACCGCCAGCGCCGCACAAAGAAAATAGATCACCAACATCAGGCGGGAGCCAAATCGTCCAATCAGCCAGGCCAGCAGTAATGGCCCGATCGCCCCGCCCAGATTCAGCACCACAGCAGTGTAGGCACCATCCGAAACCCCATAACCCGCACTAACCAACAGAGAGGGAATCCAGCTAATCAGGAAATAGATCGCCATCAAATTGAGAAAAAAGGTGGCCCACAACAGCACCGTATCTCGGGCCAGCCCCTCTTTGAACAGCTGAACCAGCGGCAGGCTGCGGGTCGCCTCCGGGGGTGCGGCCATAACAACCGTGTCTGGCTCGATCTGCAGCCGGATCAGCACTTTTTTTAACGCCACCTCACGCTTGACGCCACGGTTAGCAAGGAATCGTAGTGATTCTGGCAGGGCCAGCATCAAAACCGGCAGCAGCAACAAAGGTCCTAATCCGCCAAGCAGAAAGACCCCCTCCCAGCCCCAGTAGGGAATAATCTCCGCCGCCAACACGCCACCGGTCATACCCCCGATCGGGATGCCCAGAAAAATCAGACTGATCATCAGGTTTCTTAACCGGCGCGGCGCATATTCTGCGATCAGCGCGGTGGCATTGGGTAGTGCCCCACCAAGCCCCAGACCGGTCAGCAAGCGATAAGCAAATAGCCCTTCATAGGAGGTCGCGGTAGCGGTCAGCAGAGAGAACAGGCTGAAGGTTGCCACACTGATCAAAATAGCTGATTTTCGCCCGAAGGTGTCCCCCAGAGGTCCGAGTATCAGTGCGCCCAGCGCCATTCCCACCAGACCCGCCCCGAAGACCGGACCAAGAGAGCCTTTGGCAAGCGCCCACTCTGTCATCAACACCGGTGCAGTAAAGGCGATCGCCTGAACATCGAAACCGTCAAACACGATCACCAGTGTACAGAGCACCACCACCCACCACTGCAGCGGTTTGACCGGCCCCTCATCAATCAGTGCTTCTACAGAACGACCACCGGTCACCATACCCCCCCCAGTAACGACAAAACCCGCGCAGCCTTCGCCGCACGGGCCCGTGTCAGTTCATTTTTTATTAGCCGACTGCGTTGATCAACCGCTCACTCAAGCCATCCCAACTCTGCAGAAACTCGACACGATCCGTCTTCAGCTTATCGACCAACTGCTGGTATTCGTCCAGTTTCCCGTCGGACACATATTTCTTTCTGGGCTGCAGCAATTCGTGATCCTCTTGCGGGAACTCAGGCACGGCGGCAGCCAGCCCGTAACCGAAATCCTCGCACTCCACCCAGTCGATGGTGCCTTCTGCCAGCGCCTTAACAATCGCAGAACTGTGCGGAATCCCCACTTTCTTGCCGCCGGCATCGACGGCGCCACCGACACTGCCGGTGTTCATCAGGTAGACATCCATGCCGGTGGCCTCAAGCAGTTCAGCCATCCGGTTACCCTGCATGGCATGTTGCAGCGGGAAGAACGGGTTGGTACCGGGAACCCGGAGAAATTTGCCGGCCTCTTCCTGACCACCCGCGCTGGTGCCCTTGGTCTCGCCCAGCATGAAGAACGCCGCAGCCTGGGCAGGGCTCAGCTTCGCCACTGCCGGAATAATGCTCTCATTTTTGTTCAGGATCAGCAGGAAATCCGCCTGGGCGATCTCGCTGGCGTCCCCCGCCCCGTCGACCTGGGACATACCAAACACCGCACGCCCATTCTGGGTATACGAGGTGTCGAAGAAATCAACATCCGCACCCTTCTGGGCAACGTTTTCGAGGTACGCATCTTCGTGGCATACCGCCCTGAAGATGGTCGGTTCGTGGCGCTCATCCAGGGCGAAGGTCTTGGCAAAGCAGCCGTTCTCG
This sequence comes from Gammaproteobacteria bacterium, assembly GCA_022014175.1. Lineage (GTDB taxonomy): Bacteria > Pseudomonadota > Gammaproteobacteria > Immundisolibacterales > JAKLLR01 > JAKLLR01. The sequence continues at coordinate 7,020 of JAKLLR010000102.1, forward strand.
GTCGCGTAAACCCGTCCATCCGGCATCAGAGCAACGAAATCATCCTGCACCGGTCTCGATTCATTCTGCCTGGTGAAGGTGGTGGTGGTTTTGCCTGTGCCGGAGAGGCCGACAATCAGCGCAGTCTTGCTCTCGCTGCCCACCGGGATAATTTTGCAACCGGCATGGAGGGGCAACCCGCCCCGGTCATAGACCAGCTTATTCCACATCCGCAGACCGCCCTTCTTGCTTTCGCCGAAGTAATCGCTGTTGAACACCCGGGTGATGCCGTGTTCGAGGTCCACCGCGATCAGGCGATCATTGGGATAACCCTCAACCTTTAGATTCGGGGTATAGACCACGCAGACCTCGGGTTCAAAATTCGCAA
>JAKLLR010000163.1 GCA_022014175.1 Gammaproteobacteria bacterium
GCCGCACGAATCCGAAATCCTTGAAGAGATGCGGGAAGAACTCGCCCGGCAGCATACGGCCATCCGGCGTACGGATCATGTCGAGCCGCCGGCCGTCGATGCGTTCGAGCAGCGGCAGGCCCCGCCTGCATGGACAATCGCGTTCGCTCGTCGTCGCCAGATCGCCGTTGCGATAGCGTACGAACGGCATGCCGAAATTGTGCAGAGTGGTGACCACCACCCGGCCGATCTCTCCCTGCTGGCAGGGTTTGCCCCGGTCATCAATGACTTCCAGCAGCAGGTTTTCCGCCTGCACATGGTAGTGGGGGTGCTCCGGGCACTGCAGCGCCAGATACCCCAGCTCCTCGCTGCTGTACATATCGATCAGGGCTGCATTCGGCCAGGCCTGTGCGCAGAGGCCTTTGAGATCCGGGGGCAGCATCTCTCCGAAGCTGATGATCTGTTGCAGACCTGGTGACGGTGTTCCGGTCTCAATGGCCGCCTGGGCCAGGGCTTTCAGATTGCTGGCATGGCTGAGCAGATAGGCGGGTGCCGTTTTAATCAGCCACTTCAGTTGGCCCGCAATCGGGGTACTGATATTGAGGGTGGCGGCGGGTCCCGTTTTAAGGGCGACGGCGATAGCGCCACCCCAGTTTGGGTGTTCGTCCTGCTTCACCTTGGTGCGGATCGCGGCGAAACAGGCCGAGAGCTCCCGCTTGTGCCAGAGGTGTTCCCGCAGGTTTAGGGCGCCCCAGAAAAAGCGGGTGACTTCTGTATCGTAACCCTGAAGAGGCTGCCCGGTTGAACCTGAGGTGTGATAGCTCAGGAGTTTTCCATGGCTCTTTGGCAGCGCCTCGGTGAGCAGGGTTTTACCTGCACGCTGAATCGTGGCCCGCTGCAACAGAGGCAGTTCAGACCAGCGCTCCAGGGAAAAGGGGCGGGTGGTGTCAAACCCGCTAAAAGCCGCCTGGTCGCGATAGAAAGGCACACTTTTCAGGGCGTGCTGGAGCAACAGGCGGGCCTGACTCAACTGCGCCTGTTGCAACTGTTCCGGCGACCACCACTGGCTCTGCTCCAGCTGGAACTGCATCGCCAGCATGGAAGCGCCCTGGGGCGCGGCGATGGCGGGCCATGAGATGCCCTCCAGAGCGGATGGAACCCAGTAATCGGGGGATTTCATCAGTGGCCGACCGAAATTCAGTCGCGGCTGAAGGTCACGATGCCATTGATATCCCGGGAGAGGGCGTTATTGACTATGTTGTAGGCGATGGCCGCGCGGGCGAGATCTGATCCTGCAAAAAAGCCGACCAGTGTGGCGGTGCATCCGGCGACACAGAGGGTGCCGGTGCTCTCCGCCACGGTTTCGGCGTCCAGGGCGAAACCGTCGCCGTTCAATTTGAGCCCTTTCATAGCGACAATGTAGTTGCCACTGGGCACGGTGACATCCAGATTGACGTCGACCCGTCCGGTCCCAAAATTGGCCTTCAGATCAGCCGCATTGATATAGGTGATGGAGGCACCGCCGCCCTCTCCGGCGCTGGGGGCAACGCCGCCACCGAGCAGAGAAAAAGTGGCGGTGAGGGCCGCTGCGGCGGCATCGCTCAGATCACCCTCATCCACAGGCTCGCCGACCGCGTAGTAGAGGCTGTTGCGGGCGCCTTCGCCGCCGGTGATTTCGAAGTCGGCGTGATCACCGTTGCCACCGATAAACCCCAGAGCCCAACGGCCCCAGGCGATGGTGCCGTCGTTGTGGGCGTCCGCCACTCTGTTTTTCCAGGTGACATCACCTCGATCATTGAATCGGTCCAGGCGACCGTTCTCATCCAGCTCGGTTTTGGTGTTGAGATAGAGATGGATCTGTTCGGCGTGCTCGGCCCGCACGAAATCATGGGCAATCGCGATATGGCGGGTGGCCTCACCGGTGAGCGGGCTGGTGGGTTGATCACTCATTTCCGCCAGTAGGTTGGTGGAGGTCAGGGCAAGACCCAGCACCGTAGCCGTAGCGCACCTGGGTTGCTTCAGGGTTTTAATCATCTTGTTCTCCTCACATGCAGT
>JAKLLR010000164.1 GCA_022014175.1 Gammaproteobacteria bacterium
CTGGCGCGCGAGGCCTACCGGGACATGATCGGGCTGGGTATGGTGGAAGCGTTGGAAAGGCTCTACCCGGGTATCAGTCGTGAAGAAATGAATTCGATCCGCGAGGGGTACGCCCGGTACTTTTTTGCCAAGGTAACCACGCCCCAGAATGTGTTTGAGGGTATGGCGGATGTGGTGATGGATATTCGTCGCGGGGGCAGGGGGTGCTCGGTGGCGACCGGCAAGAGTCGCCGTGGACTGGATGGTGCCTTGGTTTCAAGCGGATTGGGTCCCCATTTTGATATCACCCGATGTGCCGATGAAACCCGGTCCAAACCGGATCCGGCCATGTTGAAGGAAATTATTACGTTTTACGGTATAGAGCCCTCAGAGGCGGTGATGATTGGCGATACCCGCTACGATCTGGACATGGCTCAGCGCATCGGAATGCCCTCCATCGGAGTTGAGTGGGGTGTCCACAAGCGGGATGTGCTCGGACAGTATCAACCCCGTGCCATCGTCGATTCCGTCCAGGATTTGCGGGAAGTGCTGGGTTTGTGAGTAGTATCAGTAACTAAGGAAGCTGGGTATGAGTGATTGGGGTTCAGGCAACAAACCCGAGTGGGGTGATGCTCCCGTGGAGAATCAATCGTCAAAGGGCGGTAAGAGGCCGAGCCTGCCGCCTGAGAGTGGCCGTGACTGGAAGCTGATTGAAAAGCTGGTGCTGTCCCTTCAGTCCGAGCAGCGTAAAAGTCGCCGTTGGGGAATCTTTTTCAAGTTGCTGACGTTCGCCTATCTGTTTGCCCTGCTGGTTATCATCAAGTTTCCGTTGGGTGGCAGTCTGGATGCAGCCACTGGGTCGCATACCGCCTTGATTGAGATCAATGGAATGATTGCTGCTGATGAACTCGCCAGTGCGGACAATATTGTCGGTTCCCTGCGAGAGGCTTTCGAGGCGGATAACTCGGTTGCTGTTGTGCTGCGCATTAATAGTGGTGGCGGCAGTCCGGTTCAGTCCGGTTATGTCTATGATGAGATTCAGCGCCTGCGTGGCGAGCATCCAGACAAAAAGGTGTACGCAGTCATTTCCGATATCGGTGCCTCCGGGGCCTACTACATCGCCGCGGCGGCGGATGAGATCTATGCCGACAAGGCCAGCCTGGTAGGGTCCATCGGCGTTGTGGCGGGTGGCTTCGGATTTGCCGAAGTGATGGAGAAGGTTGGGGTTGAGCGCCGTCTTTATACCGCGGGTGAAAATAAGGCCTTCCTGGATCCGTTCTCTCCGGAAAATGAAGAAGAGGTAGCTTTCTGGGAGAGTGTGCTGAAAACCACCCACAGTCAGTTTATCGAGAAGGTTCGGGAGGGGCGTGGTGACCGTCTTGCGGATGACGAGCGCCTGTTTACCGGCCTGATCTGGAGTGGCGAGCAGGCGCTGGAGTTGGGGTTGGTTGATGGTCTGGGGAGCGCCTCTCATGTGGCTCGTCAGGTTGTTGGCGTCGAGAAGCTGGTCGACTACAGCCGTCGCAAGTCCCCGTTTCAGGATATCGTTGATCAGTTTGGGGTGTCTGTAGGGAGTGCCTTGGCCAATCGTATGGTGGAAGCCCGCTTCGAGCTTCGCTAGCGCAGTAGCGGGTTCAGGCCCCAGGTGCGGAGCATGTTGGTCAGCGCAATCAGTGGCAGGCCGACCAGGCTGTTCGGGTCCTGGCCTTCCAGGGATTCGAACAGCGCGATGCCCAGCCCCTCCATTTTGAAGCTGCCGGCGCAATCGTAGGGCTGTTCCCGGTTCAGGTAACTTTCTATTTCCCTGGTCTCCAGAGTCCGGAAGTGAACCTGAAATGGTTCACAGTGAGTCTGGGTGGCACCAGTATCGGTGTTCATCAGAGCAAGACCTGTCAAAAAGGAAACCCGCTGGCCACTGCTTCTGGTGAGCTGGCGAACGGCCTGTTCGTGGTTGCCTGGTTTGTTGAGGATGCTGCCATCGGGCAAGCAGGCAACCTGGTCCGAGCCGATAATCCAGTGCCCCGGGTGGTTGGGCGCCAATGCCCGAGCCTTTTG
>JAKLLR010000103.1 GCA_022014175.1 Gammaproteobacteria bacterium
GTAAGAATATTATCTGGAAAATCTTGCAGTGCTGTTAGAGATAGCCTTTTATACAAGTCGATAAGCTGCTTAGCTGGATCAACTATATCACTAAAATTCAGTCTACTTCCCAAATCTGATGTACGAGGTAGCTCTTCAACATTAAACTCTTGAATACGAGCTAAAGATTCCTTTGCTTCTTCATATAATTCTTCTTTTCCAACTATCATAGGTATTCCTTTAGTCCCGGATGTGAATGAAAGTTAACATTGTGTAGACATCAAAGTGACGTGTTATAACACGTCACTTTGATGTCTATCCCTCTAACGAAGGTTTTAATATTTGCCTGATTTCCTTGCGTCATCAGAAAATATCTCGTCATTTTTTCAACACCTTAGAATGAATTTTAGTGCAACCCATCACGGTCACCAACAAACCACTAGAGGGAGAAATACGTCGCAACCTGATAATTTACGTTAAGATTGCGATCAAGGTCAATTTAGCCTGACAACCACTTACCGCAGGTCCGCGCAATGACAGATTCAACTTCTTCAAAGCCCAAGCTGCTGGACCAGGTTCGAGATGCTATCCGCGTTAGGCACTACAGCATCCGTACTGAAAAAGCATATCTAGACTGGTGTCGCCGGTACATCCTCTTCCATAACAAGCGACACCCTGCGGAAATGGGTGAGACCGTGGTTTCTGCTTACCTGACCCATCTGGCGGTTAATCGTAAGGTTGCAGCCTCTACTCAAAACCAGGCACTGAATGCGCTGGTATTCCTCTATTCAAAGGTACTTGAATTACCGCTGGGAGACATTGGCAGCACCGTTAGGGCAAAGCGACCAGAGACTTTGCCGGTTGTACTCTCTAGAAGTGAAATTAGGAACCTGTTGGAGAAGCTTGATCGTAAAAATGCGTAAAAATAGGGTCAGTTCTAACATTCCAACATGTATCAAAATGTTGGGCAGTTTTCTCAAGGTTGACCCTATCGCTTACCCGATAATTAATGGGTTTTTGTACCCGCTGCCAGTCGGTTAAGCCCCATCACCAGCACAAAACCAACCGCAGCCAGTGCAACAGACAGCAGCAGGGTCTGGTCCAGCTGGGTGGGGAGGAATGGCTGAGAGCTAACCAGCCGTGATTTACCAGCCAGCCAAGCGTAATTGCGCTGCTGAAACGGCCAGATCAGCCAGAGCGAGCCGATCAGTACACCGTTGACCAGTAGCAGGGTCGGTCGATAGTAGTGCCGCAGGCACCAGCTGATGAGCCGAGAGAAGAGCATGATGCCAACGCCACAGCCCGCAGCAAACGGCAGCAGCACTGCAAAGCGAAACTCCCCCACCGCTTCAAAGATATAGCTGTATTTACGCAGAACCAGCAAAACAAAAGAGCCGGACACCCCGGGTACCAGCATGGCGCTAATGGCAACCATGCCGGTCAGAAAAACAAACAGGGGGGTTTCAGGGGTCTGCATCGGCACCAGGGTCACCACCGTATAACCGGCGATGATTCCCAGCGCCACCCAAAGGAAGCCGCGCACCCCGACCCGGCCCAACTCCTTAAACAGCAGCACCACCGACCCCGCTACCAAGCCGAAAAAGAGACCGTAGACCGCCTCCGGGTCGGTCCGGATCAGCTGGGGCAGAGGCACGACCCGGGTGAAAAAGAGAATCGCCGAGAACAGACCTATAGCCAGGGCCAACAAAAACCCGGAATCCACATGCCCCATGGCGGCACCGATCCGGCCTCGCAACAGCAGACCCAGCAACGCCCGGTCGAACCGGCTCAGTGCTGTCATCAAGCGCGGATAGATCCGCAAAACAAATGCCATGGTGCCGCCGCTGACACCGGGTACCACATCGGCAGCACCCATGCAGAAGCCCTGAATCAGGGTCACGGCGGAGCCGCTGACGCGGCGCAGAAAGTGCCGCATAGAGGGTTAAGCGACCCCCGCTTTCATCTCGACAATACGCTGTTTCCAGTGTGCCGGGCCGGTCTGGTGAACGGATTCACCCAGACTGTCCACCGCGACAGTCACCGGCATATCCTCAATCTCGAACTCCCGAATCGCCTCCATACCGAGCTCTTCAAAGGCAACGATACGGGCCGACTTGATCGCTTTCGCTACCAGATAGGCCGCACCACCCACGGCGATCAGATAAACCGCTTTGTGCCGCTTAATGGCTTCAATACCCGCAGGGCCGCGCTCCGCTTTGCCGATCATACCCAGCAAGCCGGTCTCCGCCAGCATGGTCTCGGTGAACTTGTCCATGCGGGTAGCGGTGGTGGGACCAGCGGGGCCCACCACTTCATCCCGCACCGGATCCACCGGGCCGACGTAGTAGATAAAGCGGTTATGAAAATCCACGCCATCCGGCAGGGGTTCACCCCGGGCCAGCAGATCCACGATCCGCTTATGGGCCGCATCTCGCCCGGTCAGCAGTTTGCCACTGAGCAGAATCGTCTCGCCAGGTCGCCAGGTCGCCACCCCTTCGGGGGTGACATCGTCCAGATGGACCCGCCGGGCATCGCCATCGTCCCGGGTTATGACTGGCCAGAGATCCAGGGATGGCGGCTCCAACTCGGCCGGGCCGCTGCCGTCCAGGGTGAAATGAACATGCCGGGTCGCCGAACAGTTGGGCACGATCGCCACCGGTTTGCTGGCCGCATGGGTCGGAAAATCGAGTATCTTGATATCCAGCACCGTGGTCAGACCACCCAGCCCCTGGGCGCCGACCCCCAGGTCGTTGACCTTCTCATACAGCTCCAGCCGTAGCTCTTCCAGGGGTGTGGTTGGGCCCCGGGCGATCAGCTCATGAATGTCGATAGTCGCCATCGCCGCCTCTTTGGCCAGGATCATCGCCTTTTCCGCATCCCCGCCAATACCGATACCGAGCTGCCCCGGCGGACACCAGCCGCCGCCCATGGTCGGGACCATCTTCAACACCCAGTCGACAATGCTGTCGCTGGGGTTGAGCATGGCGAACTTGCTCTTGTTCTCACTGCCGCCACCCTTGGCCGAGATATTCACCGAAACCCGGTCTCCCGGTACCAGGCGGACGTGCACCACCGCCGGGGTGTTGTCACCGGTATTCTGTCGCGTGCCCGCCGGGTCCGCGACGATGGATGCCCGCAGCGTATTGTTGGGATCGGTATACGCCCGCCGGACCCCTTCGTTAACCATCTCTTCCAGTCCAAGGGTCGCGTCCCAGCGAACATCCATGCCGACATCAACAAACACCACGACGATACCCGTGTCCTGACAGACCGGTCGGCGCCCCTCGGCACACATGCGGGAGTTGATCAGCACCTGGGCCATCGCATCCTTCGCCGCTGGGGACTCTTCCCGCTCGTACGCTGCAGTCACTGCCTGGATAAAATCCGGCGGATGGAAACAGGAGATGTACTGCAACGCATCGGCAACACTCTCGATCAGATGGTCCTGGTGAATCAGACTCATAACAGCTCCCTGTGAAATTTCCGGGTCAGACAGCCCGGGTACGACTGGCTGCAGTTTAATGGAATTGAGCCATCGACGGCAGTTATAAACCGGGCTGTTCCAGCCGCTGGGGGGGGCGGCCCGGGGGTACAATGATCACGCAACACCTCTGGACCACTGCATGACCAGCCGCACTGTTTTTTTCGTTTCAGACCGCACCGGGATTACCGTCGAAACCCTGGGGCGGGCCCTGCTCGCCCAGTTTGAGGGGGTCGATTTTCGACCCGTCAATCTGCCCTTCGTGGATGACATCAGCGACGCTGAAGAGGCCGCGGTACTGATCAATCGAGCCGCTGAAACAGATCGCGCACCACCCATCGTATTCAGCACCCTGGTCGATCGGAAACTGCGGGGCATCCTGCAGGGTTGCGACTGCGTTTTTCTGGGCTTTTTCGAACACTATCTGGGCCGGCTCTCGGAGACCCTCGGGGTCAAACCCCTTGAGGCCGGGGGCCGCTCCCATCTGAGCGACACCTCGGAGTATCTACAACGGATTGAAGCGATCAACTACACCCTGGACCACGACGACGGTGTCAGCGCGGAGAACCTGGGTAAGGCGGATATCATTCTCACCGGGGTCTCCCGCTCCGGCAAAACCCCGACCTGCCTCTACCTCAGCATGCAGTTCGGCATCCACGCCGCTAACTTCCCCCTCACCGAGGATGATCTGGAACTACCCCAGCTGCCGGCCTCCGTGAAACCCTACAAAGAGAAGCTGTTTGGTCTGAAGATCGACCCCCGCCGGATTCGTAACATCCGTGAGCAGCGGCGGCCAAACAGCCGCTACGCCTCCCTGGCCCAGTGTCAGTATGAGATCCGCCAGGCGGAGCGGCTGTTCAAAAAGAGCCACATTCCCTATATCGACTCCACCAGTAAATCCATCGAAGAGATCGCCACCACCATCCTGCAGCAGACCGGCCTCACCCGCCGTTTTTACTGAGCTTGACTGCCAAGCGCCCGGGGCAGCCGAAACTCCACCTCTTCCGACTGACCCACCTGCTCGATCGCTGGGCCGGCACCCAAGGCCCGCAGCCGGGCGATCACCCCCTCCACCAAAACCTCCGGAGTCGAAGCGCCGGCGGTGACTCCGATCCGGTCCACCCCCTCCAGCCATGACCGCTGAATGTCAGTCGCATCACCCACCAGGTAAGCCGCCGTACCCCGATTGAGTGCCACTTCCCGCAGGCGGTTTGAGTTGGAACTATTGGTGGAACCCACCACCAGCACCAGATCGCAACGGGCAGCGAGGCTCTTCACCGCATCCTGCCGATTCTGGGTGGCGTAGCAGATATCCTCCCGCCCGGCACTGCGTATCTGCGGGAAACGGGACTGCAACATCGCCACAATCTCCACGGTATCGTCCACCGAGAGAGTCGTCTGGGTCACGTACATCAAAGCCCCGGGGTTTCTGACCTCCAGGGCCGCGGCGTCCGCCACTGTCTCAACCAGATAGATTCCGCTGTCCGCCCCTGTCGCATCGTACTGCCCGAGCGTACCCTCCACCTCCGGATGACCGGCATGGCCAATCAGCACACACTCGTGACCCGCCTGACTGCAGGCTGCCACCTCCACATGCACCTTGGTCACCAGCGGGCAGGTGGCATCAAATACCTTGAGCCTGCGCCGTTGCCCTTCTGCTTTCACCGCCCGGGCCACCCCGTGGGCGCTGAAAATCACCGTAGCACCATCCGGCACCTGCGCCAGTTCATCCACAAAAATCGCGCCCTGCTGCCGCAATTCAGCCACCACATGACGGTTATGGACAATCTCGTGGCGCACGTAGATCGGCGCACCAAACAGCTCCAGCGCCCGCTGCACAATCAGAATCGCCCGATCGACACCGGCACAGAACCCTCGGGGATTGGCTAGGACGATATCCATAGATTCAAGCAGGCCTCACGCTGTGGTCTCACTGTCCCGGTGCTGGCCAAACCAGAGATGCCAGAGCCAGAGCAGCGCGCCCAGCGTGATGGCACTGTCCGCCAGATTAAACGCCGGCCAGTAGTATTCCTGATAGTGCAGCTGAACGAAATCAATCACGTAACCGAAACGAGCCCGATCCGCCAGATTACCCAGCGCCCCCCCCAAGATACAGGTAAAGGCCAGCCCGAGTTGCCACTCGGAGCGTTTCAGCCGCCACAGGGCGACCACCAGAAAGACCCCAACGCCTCCCCCCAGCAGCAGGAAAAAATAGCGTTGCCAGCCCCCCCCATCCGCCATAAAGCTGAAGGCGGCACCCCGGTTGTGGACCAGCAGCCAGTTCAACCAGGGCTGCACCACCACCGGCTCGCCATAATAGAGCCGGGTCGTAGCAAACCACTTGCTCCAGTAATCCAGAACGAAAATGGTGAGACTGAGCAGATACCAGTTCCAGCGAGCCATCTGAATCAGGCGAACAGCCGCTGTTCGCCGTCTCCCTCGACGTTGGTCACACAGCGACCGCACAACTCCGGGTGCCTGGCATCTGAACCGACATCCGCCCGATGGTGCCAGCAACGGCCACACTTGGCCAACTCCGAAGCAGTCACTACCAGCCAGAGACCCGGTATCTCCTCCGCGGCAACCGCATCCACAGGCCGCTCACCAGCAGGGCTGAGAGTGGCTTCAGAAGTGATCAGGATAAACCGGAGTTCAGCGGCGATGGGTTCCAGCATCGCATATAGCTCCGGATCGCAATAGAGGCCAATCTCGGCATCCAGTGGCGCGCCGATGGTGCCCTCTGCACGCAGAATTTCAAGCTGTTTGCTGACGCTCTCCCGGACCTGGCGGATACGGGCCCAGTAGGCCAGATCCATCTGCTCGCCAGCGAGCCCCTCGGGCAACTCATGCCAGAGCTCCAGAAAGACCGACTCAGCCCGCTCACCCGGCAGGGTCTGCCAGATCTCCTCTGCGGTATAGCTGAGAATGGGCGCCAACCAGCGCACCATCGACTCAGCCACATGGTGCAGTGCGCTCTGAGCAGAGCGCCGGGGGACGCTGTCGGCCTGGGTGGTGTACTGCCGATCCTTGATGATATCCAGATAGAAACCACCAAGATCCCCAACACAGAAGTTGTGAATCATCTGGTAGACCTGATGAAACTGGTAGTTGTCATACGCCCTGTCGATGGCGTGTTGCATTTCGCTCAGACGTTGCAGGACCCAGCGATCCAGCGCCAGCATCTCACTGGGGGGCAACAGATCAGTGGCAGCATCAAAGCCGTCCAGATTGGCCAGCAGGAAACGAACGGTATTACGAATCCGACGATAGGCATCCGCAATTCGCTTCAGGATCTCATCCGAAATATTCATCTCGGCGCGATAATCTGTCGCCGCGACCCAAAGCCTCAGAACATCGGCACCGAGGCGATCAATCACCTGCTGGGGCGCCACCACATTACCTGTGGATTTGGACATCTTCCGCCCTTTCGCGTCCACGGTGAAGCCGTGGGTCAGCACACCCCGATAGGGGGCATGACCATACATCGCCACCGATGTCAGCAGGGAGGAGTGGAACCAGCCCCGGTGCTGATCCGACCCTTCGAGATAAAGATCCGCCGGGAAACCCAGCTCCGACCGCCGCTGCAGCACGCTGGTATGGGTCACTCCGGAATCGAACCAGACATCGAGAATATCCGTAGCTTTTTCGTACTGTTCAGCCTCGGCTCCGAGCAGCTCGACAGGGTCCAGATCAAACCAGGCTTCGATTCCCCGAACCTCAATTTTTTGCGCCACCTGTTCGATCAGCTCATCGGTGCGGGGGTGCAGCTCGCCAGTTTCACGATCCACAAAC
>JAKLLR010000104.1 GCA_022014175.1 Gammaproteobacteria bacterium
TGGCCCTGCTGAGAGTGCCAGGGATCGGCAGCCTCACCCTGAACCGGCTACTGAGTCGCTTCGAGTCCGCCGAGGCCGTGTTTAGCGCCACCCGGTCGGCGCTCGGGGAGATCCCCCAGATCCCCCAAAAAGCCGTCGACCAGATCATCACGGGCCCCAACCTCCAACAGATCCAACAGGACCTGAGCTGGCTGGACCAGCAGCCGGGTCGAACCCTGCTACACCGAGGTCACCCCGACTACCCGTCGCTGTTACTCGAAATCCATGATCCTCCCCCGGTCATTTTCGTAAACGGCGATGTATCACTGCTCTCTCGTCCCCAACTGGCCATTGTCGGCAGCCGCAACGCGACAGCCTCCGGCGTCGCCTTTGCGAGGGAGATCGCTGCACAACTGGCGGTGACAGGGATTGTAATTACCAGCGGGCTGGCAACTGGCATCGATGCTGCGGCCCACCGGGGGGCTCTGCAGGCCACCGGCAAAACCATCGCGGTCACCGGCACCGGGCCGGACAAAACATATCCGGCCAGCAACCGAAAACTGGCTGAAGAGATCCAAACCACCGGGGCCCTTGTCTCGGAATATCCGGTCGGAACCCCCCCTTTGCGGGAGAATTTTCCCCGACGAAATCGCATCATCAGCGGCCTGAGCCTGGGAGTTCTTGTGGTTGAGGCCGGTCTGCAGAGTGGCTCACTGATCACCGCACGACTCGCACTGGAGCAGGGCCGTGAGGTGTTTGCAGTGCCAGGATCAGTCCGCCAACCCACCAGCCGGGGGTGCCATCGACTGATCAAACAGGGAGCCAAGCTGACGGATGAGCTGTCTGACATCCTGGATGAACTGCCAAATGGCCTGAACCTGCTGCCGACGGCAGTGACCCCACACCCCGCTGCGGCCAATACCACAGCCGCGCAACAGGTTTTGCTGGAAAAAATAGGCTATGACCCCATATCAATGGACACCGTTGTGCAGCGCAGCGGATTGACGGCTGCGGAGGTTTCTTCCATGCTGTTACAACTGGAAGTGCAAGGTGTTATTGCCCATACGCCGGGTGGGCTCTATCAGAGGTCATGCTGACGGCAGAGTATTGATGAAGCAGAACGTGATAGACGTATTAATGTATCTATTGGAGTTTTACTCCGACGATACCAGCATATTTGACGGAGATCGGCTCACAATAGAGACGGAACTCGTGGCTGCGGGATTTCCTGATACTGAGGTTGGCAAGGCCTTCGACTGGCTCGAAAGCCTGACCGATCTGCCTGAGCAGGAGAGTAACCTGGCCAACCGGTCAAAGTCTGGATCGACCCGGGTCTTCACTGCGGCGGAACAGCAGCGTCTCTCCCCGGCCTGCCAGGGGTTTCTCCACTTTATTGCCCACAGCGAGGTCATCGATTGGGCCTCACTGGAGGTGGTGATCGATCGAGTCCTGGCACTGGACACCCAGGACATTGACCTGGAGCAGATCAAATGGGTTGTCCTCATGGTCATGTTCAACCAGCCCGGCAAAGAGAGCACCTACGCCTGGCTCGAAGAGCTGGTCTACGAAAACGAACACCGGGTGCACTGAACTCAGTCACCCGGAGCCTCTCACCTCCCCCAACTACACTGGTTGAATTATGGCGAAATACTTAGTCGTCGTTGAATCCCCCGCCAAATCCAAAACCATTGCCAAGTACCTGGGCAAGGACTATCAGGTCCTGGCCTCCTACGGCCATGTCCGGGATCTGGTTGCCAAAGAGGGCGCCGTCGATACCCAGCATGATTTCGCCATGCACTATGAGGTGATCGAACGGAACCAGCGGCATGTGGACGCCATACAGCAGGCCCTGAAAAAAGCAGAGACGCTTTATCTTGCGACTGACCCGGATCGCGAAGGGGAAGCCATTGCCTGGCACCTGACCGAACTGCTGGAAGCGCGCGGCGCCCTCAAAGGCAAGGAGGTTAGACGAGTGGTCTTTCATGAGATCACAAAAAAGGCGGTGACCGAAGCCGTAGAAAAAGCGACATCTCTGAATCAAAATCTGGTCAACGCCCAGCAGGCTCGACGGGCCCTGGACTATCTGGTGGGTTTCAGCCTGTCGCCGCTGCTGTGGAAAAAAATCCGACGAGGCCTCTCCGCGGGCCGAGTGCAGAGCCCGGCGCTAAGACTGATCGTGGAACGTGAAGGGGAGATCCGTGCGTTCGAGAAACAGGAGTACTGGACGGTTGAAGCCACTCTGAATGGCGACGGCAGCCAATTCGACGGCAAACTCAACACCTTGAATGGCGCCAAACTCGAGCAGTTCTCGCTGACGACCGAAGCCCAGGCCGAAGATGCGGTAAAGAGTGTACGGGACTCTGCGGCGACCGGATTCGAGGTGCTAGACACTGAGAAGAAATCCCGTCGGAGAAACCCTCTGCCACCATTTATCACGTCGACCCTGCAACAGGAGGCCTCCAAGCGTCTCGGCTTTACCGCTCAACGCACCATGCGAATCGCCCAGGGCCTGTATGAGGGCATAGATATAGGAAGCGGACCAGCGGGCCTGATCACCTATATGCGCACTGACTCCGTGAGCCTGGCTGAAGAGGCGCTGACGGAAATCCGGGAATATATCGGGCAGGCGTATGGCCCGAAGACACTGCCGACCAGCCCCAACAAATACAAAACCAAGTCAAAAAATGCACAGGAGGCGCACGAAGCGATACGACCGACCTCCGCGTTCAATGCACCGTTGAAGGTCAAAAGTCACCTGAATGCTGAGCAGTTCAAACTCTATCAGCTGATCTGGCAACGGGCCGTGGCCAGCCAGATGAACCCGGCGAAGTTGGAAACGGTCTCCCTTGATATCGGCTCACCCTCCGCAGACCACGCCATCAGGGCGACCGGCACCGTGGTGACTGAGCCCGGATTTCTTCAGGTCTACGATAGCGATGCCGGTAACAAAACCGAGCCGCGCCTGCCGCCATTGAAGAGGGGTGACCCGATCACCCTGACAGACATTGAGGGGCTACAACACTTTACTGAGCCACCACCCCGCTACTCCGAAGCGTCGCTGATTAAAGCCCTGGAGGAGTACGGTATCGGTCGCCCATCCACCTACGCCTCCATTATCTCCACGCTACAACAGCGAGAATATGTCGAACTCGACAAAAAGCGCTTCATTCCCACCGATGTCGGGGAGGTGGTTGGCCGTTTTCTGACCGAGCATTTCAAGAACTACGTGGATTACGGCTTCACCGCTCACCTGGAAGATGACCTCGACCGGGTCGCGGATGGGTCCGGTGAATGGATCCCGCTACTGCAGAACTTCTGGGAACCCCTTCGCGAACTCATCGCCGACAAGACGACCTCGGTTAACCGGGCAGATGTCACCCAGCAGGCGATGGATGAAGCGTGCCCTGAGTGCGGCAAACCCCTGGTGACTCGGCTGGGAAAACGGGGCAACTTCGTCGGCTGCAGCGCCTATCCGGAGTGCAGTTATACCCGTAACGTCCACTCGGACAAAGACGACGAACAGCCCCTGGAGATCATTACTGACCGCAACTGCCCGGAGTGCAACGGACCCCTGGCGATCCGCGACGGCAAGTACGGCAAGTTTATCGGCTGCACAAACTATCCGGACTGCCGACATATCGAGCCCCTGAACAAACCCAAAGACACCGGGGTGGGTTGCCCCGCCTGTAAAAAGGGCACGCTGCTGGAGCGGAAAAGCCGCCGGGGCAAGGTGTTCTTCTCCTGTAGTGAATATCCGGGTTGCAGTTACGCCGTTTGGAATCCGCCGCTAGCCGAGCCCTGTCCGGACTGTAGCCACGCGGTGCTGACCCTGAAAACCACCAAGAAGTTTGGGCGAGAAAAGGTCTGCCCGGTAAAAGAGTGCGGTTACAAGGAGGCCATGCCAGACGATGCAGAGCTACCAGCCGAGACAGACTCCACGAACTAGGGAAATGCTCTCGACCAGTTCACACCTTGTTACTTTGATCGATCTCAAGGCAACAAGGTGATTTATCCGGGGTTAAATATCCAGATTAGCCACGGAGAGTGCGTTGCCCTCGATGAACTCGCGCCTCGGCTCGACCTGATCACCCATCAAGGTGGTGAACATGCCATCCGCAGCCACCGCGTCCTCGATCCGAACCTGTAACAGATGACGGACCGAGACATCCAGGGTCGTCTCCCATAACTGCTCGGGGTTCATCTCACCCAGGCCCTTATAACGCTGAATATCCATCCCTTTACGGGCTTCGGCCATGAGGAAATCAAAAGCCTCTGAAATGGTGTCAACTGACGCCACCCGCTCTCCCTTCTGAATGGTCGCACCACCACCGGTCAGGCCCTGTAACTTTTCCCGCAACCTCATCATATTGCGATACTCGGCGCTTTGAAAAAAGCGAACCGGATAGAGAGTTCTGGTCGACGTCCCGTAGCGCTCCTTGGCAACGATGATGCTGTTCAGCTCGCCAGCAGCATCAAACTCTGAGGAGACCCGATACCGACTATCATCACCCGAGCCACCATGCAACCTGCCCTGCAACTCCTCACACCAGGCCGAGACCGAGGATGCGGTCTCCCCAGTTTCCAGGGGTCGCTGGTACAGAAGTTGACTCAAAACCGAATGATCGTATCTCCGGGCCAGGCGCCCTATGAGGCTGTCCACCTCGATATAGTGGGCCATCAACCCCTCCAGCGCCTCGCCGGTTACGGCTTCGGCCCCCCCGCCGGGGTGGTATTCCGCCTGGTGCAAAGATAACTCCTGGAGATAGGCGTTCAGCTCCAGATCATCTTTGAGATAACGCTCACGTTTACCTTTTTTAACCTTGTAAAGCGGTGGCTGAGCAATGTAGAGATGCCCCCGCTCAATCAGCTCGGGCATTTGACGGTAGAAGAAGGTCAGCAGCAGCGTACAGATATGGGCACCATCAACGTCTGCATCAGTCATGATGATAATGCGGTGATAGCGGAGTTTATCCGGGTCGTACTCGTCCCGCCCGATGCCGCAGCCAAGTGCCGTGATCAACGTGCCAACCTCAACCGACGACAGCATCTTGTCGAACCGCGCCCTCTCTACGTTCAGGATTTTGCCCTTCAGCGGAAGAATCGCCTGGGTTCGGCGATCCCTGGCCTGCTTGGCGGACCCCCCGGCGGAATCACCCTCCACCAGAAACAACTCTGACTGGGCCGGATCTTTCTCCTGGCAGTCCGCCAGCTTTCCCGGCAATCCGGCTATATCCAGAACCCCTTTCCGTCGGGTCATTTCCCGGGCTTTACGAGCAGCCTCCCTGGCTCGGGCAGCTTCGATGGTTTTACCGACGATTATTTTTGCTTCCTGGGGGTTCTCTTCCAGGAAATCATTTAGTCGATCCGACACCGCTGATTCCACCAACGCTTTCACTTCGGATGAAACCAGCTTATCTTTTGTCTGAGAGGAGAATTTCGGGTCCGGAATTTTCACCGACAGAACACAGACCAAACCCTCCCGAATATCCTCGCCGACGGTGTTTTCCTGCTCCTTTTTACCGGACACACGGCTGATATAGTTGTTAATCGTTCGAGTCAGACCACCACGCAAACCGGCGAGGTGGGTGCCCCCGTCTTTCTGGGGAATGTTATTGGTAAAACAGAACACGTTTTCCTGATAGGTATCATTCCATTGCAGTGCCAACTCGACCGTGCTGCCACCCTGCTCTGAGACGAAGTGAACAACCGTCGGGTGTAGCTGGCTTTTCCCTCTGTTCAGGTGCTCAACAAAAGCCTTAATACCCCCAACGTATTCGAAGACCTCTTCCCGACCATCGCGCTCATCGATCAGGTTAATTCGCACACCCGAGTTCAGGAAGGCCAGCTCCCTCAGCCTTTTCGCGAGCAAATCGTAATGAAACAGCGTATCGCCAAAAACCTTGGGGCTTGGAGTGAAGCGTATTTTTGTGCCGGAACCCTCGATATCACCCACCACGCCCAGATCAGAAGCGGGTACACCATCATGATAGGTCTGCTGGTAACGTTTACCGCCCCGGTCAATCTGTAAATTCAATTCAGACGAAAGCGCATTGACCACAGAAACACCAACGCCATGCAAGCCGCCAGATATTTTGTATGAGTTATCGTCAAACTTACCACCGGCGTGGAGCACCGTCATGATCACCTCTGCGGCGGACTTGCCCTCTTCATGAATATCTACCGGGATTCCGCGCCCGTCATCGCTGACCTCGACAGAACCATCTTCAAGAACCTGGACGGTGATATTCGAACAGTGACCTGCGAGCGCCTCATCAATTGAGTTATCCACAACCTCAAACACCATGTGGTGGAGGCCGGTACCATCGTCAGTATCGCCGATATACATACCGGGGCGCTTCCTGACCGCATCTAGACCTTTTAGGACCTGGATACTGGATGAGTCGTATTTGTTGTCACTCACTATAATCGCTCTACCTTAATGACGGGCGCTCTATCAGGGCCCCACTTTCGACATAAAAAACCGTACTTTCGGCGTGCTCTCCCAAACGGGTGCCCTGGTCGGTCAGTAAAACCTGGTACCCCTTGGTTCGCAGATAATCCAGCAGGATTTCGGCGTTACGATCATCAAGCTCAGAGTAAAAATCGTCCAGCAGCAGAACCGGCGTCTGCCCGGTGGTTTTTGACACCATAAGCACCTGCGCTAGCCTGATGAGTATAAGCGCGAATTTGAGTTGACCCAAGGAGAGTCTGCGCACTTCGGACTCCTCTTGGAACACAACACTCAGATCATAACGATGAGGACCGACCGTGGTCCGCCTCTGTTTCCGGTCACCTTCCCGAGCGGCTAACAGCCCCTCCAACAACGACTGGTTAGGCTGCCAACCCCGCCGATAGCGCAATCCTATATGGGTTCCAGGCAACCCGATATCTGTAAGAACCGACTGCAGCGCCGCCGTTAGAAGATCCACAAAGACCAGGCGAAGTTCGTTCAGTCGCTCCCCTACTGGCGCCAACTGCCGCAGCCAAACCTCATCAGTTCTAAAATCCTGCCGACGCAGACCCTCGTCTCGCTGTTTGCGTATGCTTGCATACTGGGCAAACAGTGGGCCATACCGGGGTTCCACGTGAAACAATCCCCACTCAAACACCTGCCGGCGACCTCTGGCTCCACCCCGAAAAGCGGAACACCCCTCTGGGGATAGACTTGCAACGGGTATCTGACTAGCTAAAGCCCCCAAACGACCCACCTTCG
>JAKLLR010000105.1 GCA_022014175.1 Gammaproteobacteria bacterium
GTGCTGAGGCCAATCAGCGCCATGCAGATCAGAATGGTGGGTTTGCGACCGATGCGGTCACTCACCGGCCCCATGGTCAGGGCACCGACGGCCATGCCGACAAAACCGGCGCTGAGGATAATGCCGAGCGCGGCTGCCTCAATGCCCCAGGCGGTTCTGATCTCCGGCGCGGCGTAGGCTATCGCCTGGATATCGAAACCATCCAGCAGGTTGATGCCGAAGCAGATCGCCAAAACCAGCCACTGCAATGGGCTGATCGGCGCCGCGTCGAGCTGCTGTTCGAGGCTGTTCTGGTCTGGACTCATCCGACGGGTCTACCCTGTTTTTGCGGTCGACTAAGCGTCCGCGCTATCGAAGCTGTAGGGCAGTTCGAGTAGGTCGATCACTGGGCCATCCGGCGGGCCGAGATGCAACTCACCAGTTTCGGCCTGCGCCAGTTGCAGCACCAGCAGCATCTCGGTCTGATCGCCTTTTGTCTCGACCGCATCCACCACCTGACCGACCGGCTGATCATGGCCGCCAGCGTGGACCGGGGTGCCCGGAACCGGCACGGGACCTGTCGTGGTTGCCCTGAACATACGACGCTTGACCTTGCCCCGATAGTGGGTGCGGGCGACGATCTCCTGGCCGGTGTAACACCCTTTTTTGAAGTTGAGGCCGTTGATCAGATCCATATTCACCATCTGGGGAATGAACTCGTCCTGGGTGGCCGTGACAATGGTTGGAATGCCGGCGCGGATATCCAGCAGGCGCCAGATGGTGTTGCCGTTCTCCCGGTAATCCAGGGCGAGGTTCCGTTTCAGCTCATCCACCTCCGGGGTCGGTACGATTATCAGGAAGCGTTCAGCCTCTCCTGCGGCTCGGGCAATGGTCAGCTCACCCTGCTGTATCACCGCTCCGGGTTGTTGCGGTGGGGTAAAGCCCAGAGCGGTCTCTAACGTCTCTGCGCAACCGGGTCCGGCCAGGCCGAGAGTGGTCAGAGTCTCCTGCATGGAGGTGATACGGACATCTGCCCGCAGCAGATACATGGACAGCCGTTTTATCACCGGGGCTGCAATCTCCGCGGGCAGACAAAGCAGGGCAGAGTGATCCCGTTGCAGCAGGTGAAACAGCGCCAGCAGCCGTCCTTTGGGGGTACAGAATCCCGCGATCAGGCCCTGCTCCGGCGCGAGCAGTTTGATATCGTTGGTGAGCTGGCCCTGCAGAAATGAGACGGTGTCGCGGCCCTCCGCCTGATAGAGGGCCAGATAGGGCAGGCCGAAAAGCAGGGGGTGATCCTGGGTGTCGAAAGCTGGTTCCATCTCACTCCTCGTGTTCGCCCGCAAGTTTGTTATTCTCAGCCGGGCAGATGATGGCCCACGTCGGGCTTCCGCAAGTATAGCTAAAGGTGACGCGCAACATGAGCAGCCTCTCGGAATTACGCTGGCAATGCCGACGGGGCAAGCTGGAGCTCGATATTGTGCTCAGGGGGTTTATGGATCAGCGCGGGGCAGGTTTGAGCGCGGCCGAGCAGGTCGCTCTGGGTGAACTGCTGACCCTCTCCGACGACGACCTGCTGGATTGTATTCTGGGCAAAGCTGTTCCGTCGGATGCCCTCCAGGCGGCGCTGCTCGCAGAGATTGTAACCAGTGGCCGAGTTTGATCTCCAGCCATCACGCGCTCTGCTGTATCTGTTCCTGCCCCTCTATCTGCTGGTCGGGATAACTATCTGGTTCGCCCGGTTGCCGTGGCCGCTGCAGAGCGGGCTGTTCGCGGTGGTGATCATCACTGGTGGCCTGGCCATCCGGCGGATGGTGCTGCTGAGGGTGGCGAGTTCAATTGTCCGCATGAAGCAGAACCCGGACGGTCGCTGGATTTTGTGGCGCAGGGACGGCCGGACACTGGAGCGGGCGCTGGTGGAGTCGGCCGGCTTTCTGAGTCCCTGGCTGGTGGTGCTGGTTTTTGCGCCGGTTCCAGCCCGGGCGCCGATTCTGGCCCACCGACGAATTCCGGTGATGCTGGCCAGAGATACGCTGTCGCCCGATCTGTTCAGACGTCTGCGGGTGGATCTGGGGCTGCGTCGACATCTGGTGTGAGTATAGTGGGCCTGGCCGGACGGCTGTTGTCCCGTTTCGGGTTGTCCAGGCTGTAGTGCAGACCACGACTTTCACGACGCTGCATGGCTGAACGGACGATCAGCTGCGCCACCGTAACCAGGTTGCGCAACTCAATCAGATCGTTGCTGATCCGGTAGTCGCGGTAGTATTCGGCGACCTCCAGGCTCATGAGTTTGAGACGGCTGAGGGCGAGGGCCAGCCGTTTACGGCTGCGCACGATGCCGACGTAGTCAGACATCACCTGCCGCAGTTCATGCCAGTCGTGGGCCACCATGACGGCTTCGTCTGAATCCACCACCCGGGTTTCATCCCAGAGCGGTATGGCGGGGGTTTCAGTCACCAGGGTCTGCATCTCCGCAAGAATCTGTCCGGCTGCGGATTCGGCGAAAACCAGGCACTCCAGCAGGGAGTTGCTGGCGAGCCGGTTGGCGCCATGCAGGCCGGTGCAGGCGGTCTCGCCAATGGCAAACAACCCCGGCAGATCAGTCCGGCCCTGCAGGTCAGTCAGAATGCCGCCACAGAGATAGTGGGCCGCAGGCACCACGGGAATGGGTTCCCGGGTGATATCAATGCCAAGTTCAGCGCAGCGGGCGCGGATGGTGGGGAAGTGGGCCTGAATAAAATCAGCGGACTGATGGCTGATATCCAGATAGACGCAATCCAGTCCATGCCGCTTTATTTCGTTATCAATGGCCCGGGCGACGATGTCCCGGGGGGCGAGTTCAGCCCGTTCATCGTAGCTGGGCATGAAGCGGGTGCCGTCCGGCAGGAGTAATCGACCGCCCTCCCCCCGCAGCGCCTCCGAGATCAGGAAGGATTTGGCCTGGGGGTGGTAGAGACAGGTGGGGTGGAACTGGATGAACTCCATGTTGGCGACTCGGCAACCCGCACGCCATGCCATGGCAATGCCGTCGCCGGTGGCGACATCCGGATTGCTGGTATAAAGATAGGCTTTGCCACAGCCACCGGTTGCCAGTACGGTTTTGCGCGCAGTCAGGGTGAGCACTTCCGAGCGGGTCCGGTCGAGGGCGTAGAGGCCGAGGCAGCGGTTGTGGTCGCTGCCGAGCTTGCGGCTCTGAATCAGATCAACGGCGATGATCTGTTCCATAAGGCGAATATTCGGGTGGGCTCGGGCCTGCTGCAGTAGTGAACTGACCACTACCTCGCCGGTGGAGTCCGCTGCGTGAATGATGCGCCGCTGGCCGTGGCCCCCCTCCCGGGTGAGGTGGAACGGGAAACTGTCGTTGCCGTCATTGCTGGTGAAGTGCACCCCGCCGTTGATCAGCCAGTGGATGTTGCGGGCGCCTGCGGCCACTGTGAACTCCACGGCTGCTTCGTCGCAAAGACCGTCCCCCGCGATCAGGGTGTCGCGGACGTGAGCCGCGACAGAGTCCACGTCGTTCAGTACCGCCGCGATGCCACCCTGGGCCCAGCTGCTATTGCTATCCGTCAGGGTTCCTTTGGCCAGTACAGTGACACGGAACCGATCCGCCAGCCGCAGGGCCAGGCCAAGTCCGGCGACGCCGCTGCCAGCGATGAGGATGTCTGAGTCCAGAGATTGGCGCATGGGCGTAACCGGGCTGATACCATTGTCCGCGGCCGCCAAACTACCGCCGACCCGTTATATGGTGAACTATAAACTCAATCTCCCGATTTGCCGCGAACTCTCACCCCGGTTACCGGTCATATTTTCGGCCAGTAGGGTTGAAGAGGTGGGCCATGACAGGAAAAGGAAAAGGGTCGCATGAGCAAAGAGCTGCAAGACCAGGAACTGGTCGAGCGGGTTCAACACGGCAGTCGGGGTGCCTTCGATCTGCTGGTCGGTCGCTATCAGAATCGGGTGGCGAAGTTGGTCGCCCGTTATGTTCGTGACCACTCGGAAGTGCAGGATGTGACTCAGGAGGCATTCATCAAGGCCTACAGGGCTCTGCCTGACTTCCGTGGTGAGAGTGCGTTCTACACCTGGCTCTATCGGATTGCGGTGAATACGGCCAAGAACTATCTGGCCGCCAACAGTCGGCGCCCTCCGCGGGCCGATGTGGATGCGTATGAGACCGATACCTATGAGTCGGGGTTGCAGATGGCCAGCCGTGAAACCCCGGAGAGTCTGTTGTTGCGAGATGAGTTGGCGTCGACTATCCAGGGCAGCATGAATGAGCTGCCGGAAGATCTGCGGGAAGCCCTGACGCTGTGTGAATTTGAAGGTTTGAGTTACGAGGAGATCGCCGAGGTGATGGATTGCCCCGTGGGAACCGTCAGATCGAGAATTTTCAGGGCCCGCCGGACTATCGATCGGAAAATCGAACCCCTGCTGGGGTGATGCGTGAGTGATGATTATGGATGAAAAAAAACTGGAAGAGATTTCGGCCCTGGCTGATGGTGAGAGCAGCAGCCTGAACTCCGCTGCAGGTGCAGACGGGTGGGAAAGGGATCCGGAGGTCCGGGCGGTCTGGTCCCGATACCATCTGATCAGCGATCTGCTGCGGCGTGATCTGCCGCCGGGTGGTCCGGTGGATCTGCAGGCCAGGGTAGCCCGGGCGCTTGAGCAGGAGCCAACGATTCTGGCGCCCGGGCGGTTTCGTCAGAGAGCAGGTGCTTTGGTCCGGCAGGTCTCGGGAATGGCGGTGGCCGCTTCCGTTGCCGTTGCAGTGGTCCTGGGGGTGCAGCAGATCCAGACTGGGGTGTCCGGGCCGGATCCGGTGGTGCCTCAGATGGCCCAGATTCAGCCTCAATCCCCGCCGTCTCAAACCACGGCCGCTGATATTGTGGCCGTGAGTGGCACCCGCTGGGCGCTGGCCCAGCCGGAAGTGGAACGGCGGCTGAACGGTTACCTGATTGACCACTCCGAGCGGGCCACCGGGGTCGGGGTGCAGGCGATGATGCCTTATGTTCAGGTTGTGGGTTACGGCGACTGATGATCGGTTTGGCTCGTACGCTGACGCTGACGCTGATGCTGCTGGTCGGCTGGATGGCTGGCGCCGCGGCGTCCGATCCGGAGAGGGATGCCTACGATTGGCTGATGTCGATGTCAGAGGCAGGGCGCACCTTGAGCTATGTTGGTCGGTTTGTCTATCAGTATGATGACGAGATTGAAAGTGTTGAGATCGTTCACCGGGCCGGACCCGACGGGCCACAGGAGCGGTTACGTGCGCTCAACGGAGATCCCCGGGAAGTTCAGCGGGACCGGGATTCGGTGCGGGTCTATCAGTCCGGTGATGGGGGGGTGGTCAAGAGGGCCGCAGCCCCTAATTTCTCTGCAGAACTGCCGGCCCATCTGCCCCGGTTGAAATCTCTATACAGCGCCGAACTGGGTCCGCAGGATCGGATTGCCGGTCGCCCGGTGCAGGTGCTGGATATCGTACCTCGAGATCCTCACCGTTTTGGTTACCGGTTCTGGGCCGACCGGGAGAGTGGACTGTTGTTGCGCTCTGATCTGCTGGATGGCAGCGGGCGGGTGCTTGAGCGCTGTATGTTCACCCTTATCGAGTTGAGTCCGGCTATCGATGCGGCGCTGTTCCAGCCTGCCGATGCCGAGGTGTCTCATCAGACGGTTGCGGCAGGC
This sequence comes from Gammaproteobacteria bacterium, assembly GCA_022014175.1. GTDB lineage: Bacteria > Pseudomonadota > Gammaproteobacteria > Immundisolibacterales > JAKLLR01 > JAKLLR01. The sequence goes on from JAKLLR010000105.1 coordinate 5,659, forward strand.
CCGAGTCCGCCCCCGTCCCCGATCGGGGCGGATTCGCACTGGCGCATTGAGTGGGTGCCCACTGGGTTTGACCTTATGGACAAGGTCTCCCGGCGGCATGGTGATGGCCGCCTGGAGCAGTGGGTCTACTCCGACGGTCTGGTATCAGTATCGGTGTTTGTGGAGAGAGCTGCCGATGCCACCACCCGGTTTCAGGGCGGCAGCCGTATTGGCGCGATGAATGCGTATGGCCGCATGGTCGATGGCTATCAGGTGACCGTTGTGGGGCAGGTTCCCTCGGCTACGCTGGCCAGAATCAGCCACTCAGTGGAGTCTACAGCGGTTGATTGAAGAGCGGGTCGAGGTCATTCGGGTGCAACGGGGGCGGGCCTGGGTCAGGCCGGTGGCGGGTTCGGGCTGCGCCCGCTGCGATGCGGGAACCGGCTGCGGTGCGGGTTTATGGCAGCGCGCTTTTGGCTTGCGTCAGCGACAGATTGTGTTGCCCGACGATGGTCGGTTTAAAGAGGGTGATCAGCTATTGCTTGGCATCACCGAAGGCGCGCTGCTCGGAAGTGCGGCGATGCTCTATCTGCTGCCCCTGGTGACCCTGATCGCAGGGGCGGCAGTGGGTACCCGGATGGCAACTGCGGGCGCACCAGTCTGGTCGGTTGCGGTGTCGGCTTTGGCGGGTCTGGCCGCCGGGCTGCTGGTTGCCCGTTGCTGGGCCAAGCGTGGTGAAAAGAGTCTGACTCCCGGGATCACGCGAATGATTCCGGTAGTTACCAAACAGGATGTGACGCCCCGTTAACGGGGCCATTATGTAGAGGGTTGTTGTGATGATTGGACAGAAAAAACTGGTTGTCTGGCTGCTGATTGCCTGGTTGCTGCCGTTGACCGCTGGCGCTGAGCTGCCGGAGTTCGCCAGGCTGGTGGAGGATTACGGTCCTGCTGTGGTGAATGTCAGCACCAAGCAGACTCAGCCGCAACGGCAGGTGCAGGGATACCGGATTCCCCAGGTGCCCGAGGGCAGCCCCCTGGACGAGTTTTTTCGCCACTTTTTCGGTGAGGGTGGTCCTGGCGGCCCGGGCGGAGATCGACCGATGCCAGACCGGCGCTCTCTGGGTTCTGGTTTCATCATCTCCGGGGATGGTTATGTGCTGACGAACCATCACGTGGTGAAAGGTGCGGATGAAATCGTGGTGCGGTTGACTGATCGCCGGGAGTACATCGCCGAGCTGGTGGGCTCGGACGAACGCACCGATATCGCGTTGCTGAAAATCGATGCGGAAGAGCTGCCGGTCGTGCGTATTGGCGACCCGGCGAAACTCCGGGTCGGCGAGTGGGTGCTGGCAATCGGCTCGCCATTTGGTTTTGACAACAGTGTGACCGCCGGTATTGTCAGCGCCATCGGCCGCAGTCTGCCCCAGGACAACTACGTGCCCTTTATCCAGACAGATGTGGCCATCAACCCTGGCAACTCCGGGGGGCCACTGTTTGATCTAGAGGGCAAGGTGATCGGCATCAACTCCCAGATTTAC
>JAKLLR010000013.1 GCA_022014175.1 Gammaproteobacteria bacterium
ACCCAGCTGACCCGGGCGGGGATCGATCTGATCGAAGGGTGGGACCCGGCCCAGCTTGAGCCCGCGCCGGATCTGGTGGTCATCGGTAACGCACTCTCCCGGGGCAATCCGCTGGTGGAGGCGGTGCTGGACCGGGGGATCCCCTATACCTCCGGACCCCAGTGGCTGGCGGAGCATCTGCTGGGTGACCGCTGGGTTCTGGCGGTCTCGGGCACCCACGGCAAGACAACCACCAGCAGCATGCTCGCCTGGATACTGGATCAGGCCGGGCTGAACCCGGGCTTTCTGATTGGTGGGGTGCCAACAGATTTCGGCTGCTCCGCCCGATTGGGATCAGCACCGTTCTTCGTGATCGAGGCGGATGAATATGACACCGCCTTTTTCGACAAACGCTCGAAGTTTGTGCACTACCGCCCGAGGACACTGATTCTAAACAACCTTGAGTTCGATCATGCAGATATCTTCCCTGATCTTGCTGCAATCGAGCGACAATTCAACCACTTGATCCGAACTGTACCCGGCAGCGGTCTGATCATCAGCAACGCCGGGGAAAGCAACCTCAAGCAGGTGTTAAACGAAGGCTGCTGGACTCCGGTTGAGCGGTTTGGCGAGACTGGCGGCTGGAGCGGCAGTCCGCTCACCGATGACTCCGGCACATTCGAGGTCAAACTCGTCGGGGAGACCATCGGGCGGGTCAGCTGGGGCCTGGCGGGGCGACACAACATGTTGAACGGACTGGCCGCCCTGGCCGCAGCCCGCCATGCGGGTGTACCGCCGACGATCGGGATTCAGGCCCTCAGCAGTTTCAGCGGCGTAAAGCGGCGGCTGGAGCACCGGGGCACGTTCAATGGAGTCACGGTCTACGACGACTTTGCCCACCACCCCACCGCCATTCACGAGACCCTGCAGGCGCTGCGTGGCCGGGTCGGGCAACAGCGAATTCTGGTCGCTCTGGAGCTGCGCTCCAATACCATGCGGATGGGGATTCACCAGACCGCGCTGGCGGAATCACTGCAGGGGGCTGACAGCCTCTTTCTCTCGGCGGGTGAAGAGGTCGACTGGCCGGTTCAGGCTGTAATCGACGGATTTCCCGGGGCGGCGAGACTACTGAATTGCGGTGAAGCCACCGCAGAGGCCCTGGCCCGGGCAGCCCGACCCGGCGACCAGATCCTGGTGATGAGCAATGGCGGTTTCGGTGGCATTTTCGACCACCTCGAACAGAAGCTGGGGGCTAGCGGCAGTTCTGATCCAGAAACTCGCCGATCTCCGTGATCCGCGCCTGCCGCTCCGGCTCGGTCAGATAACGGTCGGCGCCGGAATCATATATGCGGCTGCGGCTGACGAACTGCTCCTGCTTGCGCCGCATTTCGGCACACTCCTGTGCTGTTTGCTTGCTGCTTTCCCGGGCCTCCTGGCGGGCGATACGCTCCGCTTCTCGGGCCTCACGCCCCGCCTTCAGGCGGGCATCCAGCGCCGCTCGGCGCTCTGCATCCTGCGCGCTCGACCCAGCGCTGGCCCGGCCGGTCTCGACGTCGATCAGCTCTGCGTCGACGCCAGCGGGCGGCGTCTGGCTGTAGTTGGTCCGACCGTCGGCATCGGTCCAGTAGTAGACATCCACCGCTTGAACCGACCCGGCCAAAATCAGGCCACAAAAAACCGATGCGATTTGCTTCATCTCTAGCCTCCGAATCACTGTTTGATCTCCTGCACCCGCAACCAGACCTGGCCACCGCTGCGTGTTCTTGCTCGATCCACCGACCAGCCGCCAGCACTCTCCTGACGTGACGCCGCGCCGCCGACGGAACCCACTTCGATCCAATCGCCCAGGGCAACCGACACCTGGGTGCCCAGCTCGCTACCGGTTATCACACCGGAATTCGCCCCGTCGGCCCGGGACCGGACAGCGCCCAGCTCCAGAGTGACCTCGTCACCCACCACCCGGGGCAGAACACTGAAGCCGGTGCCGCTATCGCGAAACACCAGAGTCTCGCGGTGATGGCCGTCGCCATCATATCCGCCAACCCGATAGGGCTCGGAACGCCCGGTGCCGATCCAGGCAGGATAACCGGAGGTGGCTCGGACCCGCTGGGCATTTCCGTCCCGCTGTTGGGTACGCCACTGTCCGACGCTCCCCCGGGTTGAAATCCCGCCAGCCCCGGCAGCAGAACCGATGCCGGGAGTCACCCCGCCTCCAACCGCCAGATCACCGACCCTGGCTGAGAAACCAAACTCGGCCCGCAGTCTCGATCGATCAAAACCATCGCCCTGAACCACGGTAATCAGCAACGACACCGCTGGTACATCCAGCTCGGCGACCATCGCCGCTATCGCCTGAAGCTGCTCTTCGCTACCACCAACCAGTAGTTTGTCACCGCGACCGCTCACCACGCCATCCCGGCCCAGAACCGGGCGGATCAACCCCACCACATCCTCTGCCAGACGGTGTTTCAGGGTGATCACCGACATCTTGTCGGCAGCAAGCAAGGGCATGGCCATCGCGACCCAGACCACTGCAATCAGCCATCTCAGAGCGGCTGACGACGGCACTCTGGCTCCGGCTCACTCTGGTCCCACAGCTGCTGAAAGCGGTCATTCAACTCCCGCACCCGGAAGCGATCACAAAAGTTAGCCATGCCTGTGTAGCGGTCACTCTGGGCACGAAAAATGTAACCCGCCCCATCCACGGTCATAAAGGCACTCTCTGGCCGCGACACCCCCGGCAGCAGACGATGAACAGATATAAAAGTCGGTAACTGTTGAGCTAAACGAATGAGGCCATGCCCCTGCCGAGCCAGCGCCGCATCCAGTAACAGTATCCGAACTCGGGCGTGGCGGCCATGCGCCACCACCAGCTGCCGCACCCCGGCGATCAGGTCGCCGTTGTCGTAGAGCCAGGGCTCGAGGTCCGGGGTATAGATGTTGATTGAACGCCGGGCCTGGCCGACCAGTGCGATTGACGTTGCAGAGAGCCCGACCCGGTCGTCCAGCGTGATCAACGCGCTGGATTCCCCCAGCAAGGGTTGCCGGGTATCGGTATCGCCCTGATCCGGCTGATCAGGCATACCCGTTCACTCTACCCGCCCCGTTCGGCGGACCGGCAAAAGCTGACGAGAGAGCACACTCATAGAGTGGGCCGTCAGACCACAATACCCGTGGGACGAGCTGAATCACCAACCAGATAACCTCGTTGCGACGCACCCTTCCCTGGGCACTGAAAGCACTGTAACGCTCGCATTTTCAAACAGTTGAACAGCTACGGCAAGTTCCAATCCTGAGCTATTGATGTTAAAACCCGAACACAAGCTTGTGCGATCCGCTTCGGTGGCCGCGCCCTTATCACGCGGCAATCCAACCCTGACCGACCAATCATGATTCGTATCCTGATTCTGATCATCGCACTGACCGCGCTGCCCCAGACCCTGGCCGCAGAGGTGCTGATCTATCGCACCCCAACCGGTGAGAGACTCTTTACGGACCGACCGATGAGCGGGCCGGGCTACCACCCGATGAACGCCGCCGCGAGACAGGCCGGTAAAAAACTGTCGCAGCGCATGAAGGAGATCGACACCCTGATCTATCGCCTTGCGCCCCGATTCAGCCTCGATGCGGATCTGGTCAGAGCCGTCGTCGCGGTGGAATCCAACTATGATGTGCGCGCCCGCTCAAGCCGTAACGCGATGGGCTTGATGCAGCTGATTCCGGCCACCGCCGAACGTTTCGGGGTATCGGACCCCTACGATCCGGAGCAGAACCTGACCGGCGGCATGGCCTATCTGCAGTGGCTGCTTGCCCATTTCCGGGGCAATGTGCGATATGCAGTGGCGGCCTACAATGCGGGCGAAAACGCGGTGGCCAAATATGGCGGCGTGCCACCCTACCCCGAGACCCAGCGCTACGTCGAAAAAATCCGCTTGCGCTATGACAGTGACCTGCACCCCTACAGTGTGGGCATCGCCAACCCCTGGCAGCCCGCCCGGCAGGACCAGGGGCAGATCACCCTGTCTGGCTCCTGATCCGGTCCCGCCACACCGACTGACCGCCGCAACCAGAGATCACCGGAGGCGGTCCGCTATAATTCAGGACCTGCCGGATGGAGAGCCGAGAGCCACCAACCATGAACAACCCGACTGAACGTCCCCCCGCCGAGGTGCTCACGACTCCGGCGGCCATAGATGGCAAAACCGTACATCAGCCACGGGCGGTGGTACTGATTTCCGGCGGGCTGGATTCAATGCTGGCCGCACGGGTGCTACAGCAGCAGGGCGTGCACGTCGAGGGGCTGAACTTCTTTACCGGCTTCTGTGTTGAAGGCCACACCCACTCGATTCGCAAACGCGAGAGCAAGACACCCCGGCGTAACAACGCCCTCTGGGTGGCTGAACAGCTCGGCATCAAGCTGCACATCATCGACGTCGCCGAAGAGTACAAGGATGTCGTCATCAACCCCAAACACGGTTATGGCAGCAACCTGAACCCCTGTCTCGACTGCAAGGGTTTCATGGTGCGCAAGGCGACCCACTGGATGGCCGAGCACGACTTTGATTTTGTCGCCACCGGCGAAGTCATTGGGCAGCGGCCGATGTCTCAACGCAAAGCCACCATGCCGGTCATCGCCCGGGAGTCCGGCGCCAACGACCGCCTGGTACGGCCGCTCAGCGCCCAACTGCTACCCCCCACCTATCCGGAACAGCAGGGCTGGCTAAAACGAGACCAGCTCTACGACTTCTCCGGCCGCGGCCGCAAACCCCAGATTGCCCTGGCCCAGCAGTTCGGTTTCGACGAGTGGGCCCAGCCTGCCGGTGGCTGCTGCTTTCTGACCGACCAGGCCTACTCACGCAAACTGGCGGATCTCTGGTCGAGCCGGGGCGAGAAAAACTATGAGCTGGATGACATCATGCTCCTCAAGGTGGGTCGGCATATTCGACCCCGCCCCCACTTCAAGCTGATCGTCAGCCGGGAAGAGGGGGAGAACAATTTTCTGCGTGGTTACCGCAAGCGTTTTATTTCTCTGGAGCCAGTCAGCCACGAGGGGGCGCTGGCCCTGCTCGACGGTGACGCGACCAATGAGGAGTTGAAAATGGCGGCGGAAATCGTGGCCCGCTATAGCCAGGGGCGCGCTGCGGCCACTGTTTCAATCCGGATACGGGACCGTGACAGCGGTGAAGAAAAAACCATTGATGTGGCACCTTTGCAGGGTGAAATTCCCTCCGAGTGGCGGATCTGACGGTCCGGCTGTCACAAAGCGGTAATAAAAAATCCGTTTACTCCGCCACTGATCAGCCAGCCTGTCGGACAATTGCCCTATGTCTGAGACCATATTAATCGTTGAAGATGAACCCGCCATCTGTTCGATGCTGGAGTTCGCCCTGAACAATGCCGGTTATGATTGCCGGGTCGCCGGCGACGCGGCGATTGCGCAGCAGTCCATTCTTGATGACCCACCGCTGCTGATCCTGCTGGACTGGATGCTGCCGGGCCTCAGCGGCATCGATTTCGCCCGCCGCCTGAAGCAGGATGACTTCACCCGGCTGACGCCGATCATCATGCTCACCGCAAAGGGGGAAGAAGCGGACAAGGTCAAGGGCCTGGAGTCCGGCGCGGATGACTACCTGACCAAACCCTTCTCACCCCGGGAGTTGATCGCTCGCATCAAGGCCGTACTCCGGCGCACCGCCCCCCACGCTACTGATGAGACCGTGAATCTCGGCGGCCTCACGCTGGACCCCGGGCGCCATCGGGTCAACAGCCCCACCGGAGAGCTCAGGCTGGGCCCCACCGAATTCCGCTTGCTGCACTTTTTTATGACCCATCCGGAGCGCGCCTACTCCCGCTCTCAGCTGCTGGATATGGTCTGGGGCCAGAATGTCTATATTGAGGACCGCACCGTGGATGTCCATATCCGCCGGTTACGGGAAGCCCTCTCCGGCAGCGGCCATGACCGGCTGGTGCAGACCGTTCGCGGCACAGGCTACCGCTTCTCCGTCCAGAACTGACTTTGAACCGACCAGTCGATTCCAAAGCCTACGCACTGCTTACCGGGATCATCCTTGTCTCACTGCTTACCGGGCTTATTATTGACCAGTTCCTGCTCGCTCTGTGCGTCGGCCTGGCTGTCGCCCTCGGGCTGGAGATCCGCCAGCGGCAACAGTTGACCCAGTGGCTTGACTCACGACGAGCGGTATCAACGCCGAATGGCCACGGGCCATGGCGAAACATTTTCGACCAGCTGCACCGGCGCCAGGAGCTGAACCGGCGACGGGAGGCCCAACTGCTGCTGCAACTGCAACAGTTCCGGGACTCCGCTGCAGCCCTGCCTGATGCCCTGGTTGCGATGGATGCGGGCGGACGGCTGGAGTGGTGTAATCCGGCCGCAGCGGTTTATCTGGGGTTTAGATCCACCGAGGATCACGGCATCCAGGTCGAAAACCTGCTGCGCCTACCGACCTTTCGCAGCTATTTCGATGCAGGTGATTTTAGCGGCAGCCTGAGCATCACCTCGCCAGTAAACCCGAATCAGCAGCTCGACCTCAGGATCGTGCCCTACGGTGATGGAGCCTATCTGCTGATGGCCCACGACGTTACCCGCATCCACACCCTGGAGCAGACCCGGCGGGACTTCGTTGCCAACGTCTCCCATGAGTTGCGCACCCCACTGACCGTTGTCAACGGTTATGTGGAGGCCCTGATAGATCAGAAAGAGCAGGCGCCAGACGGCTGGCTACCGGCACTGGAGAGCATCGACCAGCAGGCGGGGCGTATGCGCAGTATTGTTGAAGACCTGCTCATGATCTCCCGACTGGAGAGCGATTCAGAACCCCACAACCAGGGCACCGTTGCAGTGGCCGCACTGCTGCAGGATGCCTGTCGCGAGGCCCGGACTCTCAGTGGCGACAGAACGCACCAGATCTCACTGGAGGCCGACCCCCTGATCGGCCTGCTCGGCAACCATCAGGAGCTCTACAGCGCCTTCAGTAATCTGCTCTTCAACGCAGTCAGATACACCCCGGCCAGAGGCGAAATCCGGGTGCGGTGGCATCGGGACGGCGACGGCGCCCATTGCCAAGTCAGCGATACCGGCATCGGTATCGCCAAAACCCACCTGACCCGGCTGACCGAACGCTTTTTTCGGGTTGATATCAATCGCTCCCGGGATACCGGCGGCACCGGCCTCGGCCTGGCGATCGTCAAACACGTCCTGAATCGCCATGACGGCGTACTTCAGGTCAACAGCGAACTGCAACGGGGCAGCACCTTCAGCTGTCATTTTCCTCCGGCGCGGGTGGTCACCCTCGACCAACCGTTGCAGACCGGTTAAACACCCTTTGGCCCCGCCCGGGAGAAAATTTAATATTTCTGTCACATTTACCGGGCATGCTGGCCTCGCCCCATTTCAGGGGAGCCCAACCTTCGGAGACTACAGACATGACGCCCAACAAATTAGTTGCTGCCATCGGCCTCGTTGCCGGGCTTGGTAGTGTAAGCATCGCTTCCGCAGAGGCCCCGGTTTACGAAAAAACCAGCGGCGTATCCGGCAACCTGTCCAGCGTTGGTTCAGACACCCTGGCCAACCTGATGACCCTCTGGGCGGAGGAGTTCAAACGCCTCTATCCCAACGTTAATATTCAGATTCAGGCCGCCGGCTCCTCCACCGCGCCGCCAGCCCTGACCGAAGGCACCTCCAATCTCGGCCCCATGAGCCGGATGATGAAAAGCAACGAAGAGGAGGCCTTCGAAACCCGCCACGGTTACAAACCCACCCCGGTTCGGGTGGCAATCGACGCCCTCGCTGTCTATGTCCATAAAGACAACCCAATAGACGGAATGACCATTCCCCAGGTCGACGCGGTATTCTCCTCCACCCGCAAATGTGGCGCTGACTCGCTGGTGACCAACTGGGGCGATCTCGGCCTGACCGGCGCCTGGTCGACCCGCAGCATCCAGCTGTTCGGCCGCAACTCGGTCTCTGGCACCTACGGCTACTTCAAGAAAAAGGCCCTCTGTAAAGGGGACTACAAAGGTACGGTCAACGAGCAGCCTGGTTCTGCCTCCGTGGTTCAATCTGTGACCACCTCCCTCAACAGCATCGGTTACTCGGGCATCGGTTACAAAACCTCCGGAGTGCGGGCCGTGCCGCTGGCCAAAAAGGCGGGTGGCCCCTTTATTGAGGCCAGCGCTGACACTGCGGCCACCGGCGCATATCCCCTGTCACGCTTCCTCTACGTCTACGTCAACAAGCACCCGAACAAGCCTCTGGCCCCGCTGGATCGTGAGTTCCTGAAACTGGTGCTGTCGAAAGTCGGCCAGGAAGTGGTGGTCAAGGATGGTTACATCCCGCTGCCCGCTGCGGTGCTCGACGCCGAGATTGAAAAACTGCAATAAACAGCCAGTTTGACCCAAGGAAACCCCGTGAAAGCGGGGTTTTCTCTATCTGCATCCGACAACCCTGCCAAAAAGGCGGCTTGTCATAAATACGTAACTTTTCAACTGCAATATGCGCCTAGCCAGCTCCCTGTGGCAGGCAGAGACCCATTACCAGTTGGACTTCCAAAGGATAAACCGAATGAAACAATTCAAACTTGTCAACCCAAGCCTGGTTGCAGCAATTGGCCTCAGCGCCATGACTGCAATGCCCGCCATGGCCTCGTCTAACCAGGAGTTGCTGGACACCTTGCTGGCCAACGGTGTCATCACCGCCGAGCAGCACGCAGCGCTCGCCGCCACGGTCAAAGATGAAGTCAACATCTCCACCAAAGGTGGTCTGAAAGCTAAAACGGCTGACGGCGAGTTCGACTTTCAGGTTGGCGGCCGCATCATGGTCGACGCCACCGCTGGGCTGGATGACGACTCAAACATCAACGATATGAATACCGGCACCGAGTTCCGTCGCGCCCGCCTGTTCATGAAAGGCACGGTCTACAACGACTGGGGCTACAAGTTGCAGCTGGACTTCTCCGATGACGACCTGGCCATGAAGGATGCGTACATCCAGTACAAACCCATGAATATAAAGGTTGGTCAGTTCAAAATGCCCTTCAGCCTCGAAGAGCATACCAGCTCCAAATACATCACCTTCATGGAGCGCGGCCTGCCGAACGTATTTTCGACCGGCCGCCGGGTCGGCCTGGGCTGGAATACCAGCCTGGATAACATGACCTTCGCCACTGCGGTCTATGGTCAAGAGGCAGGCAACGGCGATGAGAACGAAGAGGGCTTCGGGATCGGTGCACGCGCCACCTTCGCGCCGATGAACGAAGCCGGCAAGGTGCTCCACCTGGGTGCCGCAGTAGCCATGGAAAAACCCAACGATGCCAGCGTCGACACACTGCGCCTTCGGTCGCGGCCTGAAGTCCACAACGCTCCGCGGCTCGTGGATACCGGCACCTTTGGCGGCGTCGATGACATCACCAAGCTCGGCCTGGAAGCCGCCTGGGTCACCGGTCCATTCTCGCTCCAGAGTGAGTGGATGACGTATGACGTCAGCGGCAATACCGGAATGGGTGATGCAGACTTTGATGGCTACTACGCCTATGCCAGCTGGTTCCTGACCGGCGAGTCACGTCCATACGAGGGCGGTGAATTTGGTCGGGTCAAACCAATGAGCGTGGTCGGCAAAGGCGGCTCCGGCGCCTGGGAAGTGGCCGCCCGCTATAGCGAACTCGACCTCAATGACGGCCTCATCGCCGGCGGTGAGCTGGAAACCATTACCCTGGGCCTGAACTGGTACGCCACCAACAACATCCGCTTCATGATGAACTACGTGATGGCTGAAGCCGACTACGGGCTCGGTGTCACGGATGAGCCTGACGTGATCCAGGTTCGCGCTCAGATCGACTGGTAAAGGTTTAACTCTGTTTAACCGACCCCAACCGGGGTCGGTGCTCTCTCCTCAGAGCTCTATCCCGCTACGCCCCGTAGCGGGTTTTTTTTGCCTGGAGACTCCTCCAGCCACAATGTTCTGACGCGCATCAGTTCTGGCGACAGTCGGAAACAGCTGTAACAATAAGGCGGTGGACAGCTACCTCTTCTACGACACCGAAACCACCGGACTCTCCCGCTGTTTCGACCAGGTGATTCAGTTCGCGGCAATTCGCACTGATCTCGAATTCAACGAGGTTGAGCGCCACGAGGTGCTGGTCCAGCTGCGCCCGGACGTGGTGCCTGCGCCCAGAGCGTTTCTCACCCACCACATTCCCCCCAATCGCTGCCAGCAGGGGGTTCCAGAAGCCGAGGCGATCCACGCCATCCACGGGCTACTGAACAGGCCGGGCACCGTCAGCCTCGGTTACAACACCCTGGGTTTCGACGATGAGCTGCTCCGCTTCAGCTTCTACCGCAACCTGCTTAACCCCTACAGCCACCAGTACGCCAATGGCTGCGGGCGGATGGACCTCTATCCCATCACTGCCGCCTGCTATCTGTTCAATCAGGAGATACTCGACTGGCCCCGCATTGATGGCACCGTCAGCTTCAAACTTGAACAACTCAGCATGGCTAACACGCTTGCCGAAGGTCAGGCCCACGACGCGATGACCGATGTTGAGGCGACTCTGGAGCTGGCTCGGCGCCTGTCGACAGACCAGACAGTCTGGAACTACCTGACTGGCTACAGCCGGCGGCAGGAGGCCTCAAGACGGATCGATCAACTCACACCCTGGAGTGACGGCAGACCGGGGCCCGGCGGTGCCAATCGTCTTGGTCTGCTGGTGGATGGCCGGTTTGGTGCGGAGGCCAACTACATCACCCCGGTGCTGGGACTGGGGCCGCATCATCACTATCGCAACCAGACTCTCTGGCTGAGGCTCGATCAACCGGCGTTGGCAGAGGCAGGGGCTGAAACGATCGCGGATGCAGCCTGGGTGCTCAACATCAAACCCGGCGAGTCCGAAATACTGCTGCCGATACTCGACCGTTATAGCCATCTAATGCCTGAGCCCCGCAGCGAGATCTGTCGCACCAACCTGGCCCGTCTGGCGGCTGAACCTCAACTGTTGCAGGAGATCCGCCATTATCATCAGGATTTCACCTGGCCGGTGATTCCCCACCTTGATGCAGATGCCAATCTCTATCAGGCCGGATTTTTCTCGGACCAGGAACTCGCACTGGGGGCTGAGCTCCATGCTGCCCCGCCCGCGCAGAAAAGCGGGGTGGCCCACCTTCTCCCACCGGGCAACAGCCGCATCCTGGCCCAGCGCCTGGTGGCCCGGAACTATCCTGAATCCGCCGAGCCCGATGACCTCACTATTCTGAATAGACGCATAGAGGCCCTCGCTACTGACCCTGCCCCTGCGGACTATCGGGGCAACCCCCAGCGCAGTGCTGCTGCCGTGCTGGCTGAAATCCGGCAACTGCAGCAGGGTGAGCAAACCCCCGGAGATCAAACAATACTGGATGAACTCGCCAGTCACCTGCAAAATTACCTCCTGGTCTGAACCAGATACCGCTGCCACGGAACTGCCTTATGGGATTGCAACCAGAGCGTCTCCACGCTGTAACAGAGACGTCACATATCGCCCCTAGACTTGCCCGATGACTTCTGAGCCCCCTAAAAAACCCTCAACGGCGCAGAGCCCGCGACTGGCCGTCAATGAGCGTCATTGGCAATGGCGTCTGTTGAAAGACCGGCTGGCAACCTACTGCATGTCCTTAGGCGGCATCAGCACCATTTTTGCGGTTGTGCTGATTTTCTTTTATCTGTTGTTTGTGGTTTTCCCCCTGTTTTTGCCAGCCTCGATAGAGCCGCTATCAAGCTATGAACTGAGTGACCCCGACGAAAGCCTGTTTCTGGAGCTGGAAGAGCAGCATAAAATCGCAATGCGAGTCACTCGCAAAGGCACTCTGGATTTCTTCACCACAGAAGAGGGCACCCTGATTCAGGCGGAGTCAGTACCGCTGCCTGAAGGCCGCAGGATTACCAGCTTCGCATCTGCCACCCCCGGGACCGGCCTGTTTGCCCTGGGTCTCGACGACGGCTCGGCGGTGGTGGTGCACCACCAGTACCGGATCAAATACCGTGATCGCGGCCCGGGTGAAAAACCGGAACGCCTGACGCTGCCAGTGGTTAGTTATCCCCTGGGCGAGACACCGATCATGATCGATCCGGAGGCTCATCCGATCACCCGGCTGGCTGTGCAGACCGATGAAGAATCCACCACCCTGGTCGGCGGCAGCTCCACCGGTACCATCAGCCTGGTCAACCTGGCGCAGGAGGAGTCATTTCTGGGCGGCGAGAGCGAAATCTCCATTGAACGCGCCACCCTCAAAGCCTGGGGCCACACGACCGAACAGATATTGATTGACCCCCAACAGCGGCTGCTCTACCTGCTCAGTGAGAATGGCCAAATCGCCCATTACGACATCAGAGATAAAACAACACCGGCCCTGAAGCAGACCGTTCAGGGCACCCAGCCCGGTATCCGACTGACCGCCGCCACCTTCCTCTCCGGTGGCATTTCATTGGTGCTCGGGGGTTCCGATGGCAGCCTCTCCCAGTGGTTTCCGGTGCGGGACAAACACAACCAGTATCACCTTAGCCGAGCGCGAGAGTTCAGTCCGATAAAAGGCGAGGTCACCGCCCTGATGCCGGAACAGAACCGCAAAGGCTTTGCGGTGGCCTCAAGCGAGGGCGATATCAGCATCTACCACAGCACCGCCAACCGACGGCTGATGACTCACCGGGTGAGCGATCAGCCAGTGATCAGCGGCACCTTCGGCCCACGGGCTGATGCCCTGGCCCTGCTTGATCAGAACGGCAAGCTGATCATGCTAGAGGTAGAGAATCCCCACCCCGAGGTCTCCTGGTCTGCGCTCTGGGGCAAGGTCTGGTATGAGAGTTATGAAGAGCCGGACTACATCTGGCAGTCCTCCTCCGCGAGCAATGACTTTGAACCAAAGCTGAGCCTCACCCCCCTCACCTTCGGCACCATGAAAGCGATGGTCTATGCCATGTTGATGGCGATACCACTGGCCCTGCTTTCCGCCATCTTCACCGCCTACTTCATGGCGCCCCGGATGCGCACCTACGTCAAACCCGTGCTGGAAATCATGGAGGCCCTGCCCACCGTCATTCTGGGCTTTTTAGCAGGCCTGTGGCTGGCGCCCTTCATCGAAAACAAGCTGCCCGGCATCTTTGCCATGTTGGTGATCGTGCCCCTGGCGGTGGTGACAGCCTCATATCTCTGGTATCGGCTGCCGACAAAACTCCAGCGGATCATTCCAGATGGCTGGGAGAGCGCGGTACTGATTCCCGTGGTGGCGCTGGCAGCCTGGCTAGCGATGGCGTTGAGCCAACCCATGGAGGCTCTGCTGTTCAACGGCAACCTGCCTCTCTGGCTGACCCAGACAATGGGTATCGCCTTCGACCAGCGCAACTCGGTGGTGGTTGGCCTGGCCATGGGTTTCGCGGTGATTCCGACCATCTTCTCCATCGCTGAAGATGCGGTGTTCAGCGTGCCAAAACACCTGAGTTTTGGCTCTCTGGCCTTGGGCGCCACCCGCTGGCAGACGCTGACCCGGGTGGTACTGCTGACCGCCAGCCCAGGCATATTTTCAGCCTTGATGATCGGTATGGGCCGCGCGGTGGGTGAAACCATGATTGTACTGATGGCCACCGGCAATACCCCGGTGATGGATATGAGCATCTTCCAGGGCATGCGCACCCTCTCTGCCAATATCGCGGTGGAGATGGGTGAAGCTGAAGTACTCAGTACCCACTATCGAGTTCTGTTCCTGGCTGGCCTGGTGCTGTTTGCCTTTACCTTTGTGGTCAACACCCTCGCAGAACTGGTCCGCCAACGCCTGCGTGTGCGCTACAGCAGTCTGTAAATGACTATGCACAACTGGCGCAAAAGTGGCACCCCCTGGATCTGGTTATCTGCGGGGGCGGTGAGCATCAGCCTGATTATGGTCATCGGGCTGCTGCTGCTGATCGCCTCCCGGGGGCTGGTGCACTTCTGGCCCGCCAACGTAACTCAGCTCGCCTACCAGACGGGTCCTGATCAAACCGTTCAGCTGATCGGCGAGCTCAAGGACAGGGAGACACTACCCATGGCCCGGCTGCTCGAATCCGGCACCTATGTGCATCAACCGGAGGGGGAGCTGGGTCATCGCCAGCTGCTGAAAACCGGTAATCGGGATCACCTGGGACTGGATTTCCGCTGGATTGTCGACGGCAACATTCTGCAGCAGTCTCGACCCCCCGAATTGATGGTGATCGAACGCCGGGAGTGGGGCAATTTTTACGGCTATCTGCGTAGTGTCAGCGAAGGCGGCGTGCTGGTTGCCGAAGGCGATGCATCATGGTCAGCCCTGCAAAAGGCATTGGGCCGTAGCCTCGAACTTTTCGATGAGATTCGGAAAATCGAGAAAAAGGATATCGGGCAGGTCAACTACGCCCTCGAACAGCTGCGACTGAAACAGCGGAAACTGGAGCTGAACGACCAACTGACGCCGGACGCGCTGGCCAAAATTGACGACAGCAGAGCGGAACAGGAGGCCGCCTACCAGCTGCTGATGGGAAGATTGGCTGTGCTCTACCGTGAGATCGGGCGAGACAGTGTGACCGCCGAGCTGATGGATGGCACCCAGGTCGAGGTGCCACTCTCCACCATGGTCCGGGTCTACCAGCCCAACGCCATGAATCTGCCTCGGAAAATCGGCCACTACCTATCCAAAGCGTGGGAGTTTGTCAGCGACGAGCCCCGGGAAGCGAATACCGAGGGCGGCGTATTCCCGGCTATTTTCGGCACGGTACTGATGGTCCTGATCATGTCTCTGATGGCGACCCCCCTCGGCGTGGTCGCGGCAATCTACCTGCACGAATACGCCACACAGGGCTGGCTGACCCGGACCATCCGGATTGCTGTGAACAATCTCGCAGGCGTGCCATCCATCGTCTACGGCGTATTCGGTCTGGGCTTTTTCGTCTATTTTCTGGGCGGCAATCTGGATGCCCTGTTCTACCCCGAACGACTGCCCGCCCCCACCTTCGGCACGCCGGGCATGATGTGGGCATCCCTGACCCTGGCGCTGATGACGCTGCCGGTGGTGATCGTCTCGACCGAAGAGGGGCTGTCCAGAATCCCCAGCTCCATTCGAGAGGGCTCCCTGGCCCTGGGCGCAACCAAGGCCGAAACCCTCTGGCGTACGGTGCTGCCGATGGCAAGCCCAGCGGTAATGACCGGCATGATCCTCGCCATCGCCCGGGCCGCCGGTGAAGTCGCCCCGCTGATGCTGGTGGGCGTGGTAAAACTGGCACCCTCGCTGGCCATCGATGGCAACGCACCCTTCCTGCATCTGGAAAGGAAATTTATGCATCTGGGATTCCACATCTACGACGTTGGCTTCCAGAGCCCCAACGTGGAGGCCGCCCGGCCTCTGGTCTACGCCACCGCACTGCTGCTGGTGCTGGTCATTCTGGTACTGAACATCACTGCTATCACCATCCGTAACCGGCTGCGGGAAAAACACCGCCTGCTGGAAACCTAAGCCATGAGCCCTGGTATGAAAGACGACTCGATTTCCCCTGGCCCGGGGTCCCGCCCGGACGACCAGACCCCCACCCACGGTCTGGATATCTCGGTACTGAAGCGGGAACGAACAACCCTCAGTCTGGCCGACGAGAAGATCTGCCTTGAAGTGTGCGATCTGAACCTCTATTACGGCGAGGCCCAGGCTCTCTACAACATCAACATGAAACTGCCGGAGAAAAAGGTCACCGCCTTCATCGGCCCCTCAGGCTGTGGCAAATCAACCCTCTTGCGCTGCTTCAACCGGATGAACGATCTGGTCGATATCTGCCGTATAGAGGGGGAGATTCTGCTGGATGGTAAAAACATCAATGATCGCGCGATCAACCCGGCTGAGCTACGTCGGCAGGTTGGCATGGTCTTCCAAAAGCCGAATCCCTTCCCCAAAACCATTTACGAAAACGTAGCATACGGACTGCGATTACGCGGCATGAACGACCGCCGGGTACTGGATGAAGTGGTTGAACGCTCCCTGCGCGGGGCGGCGCTGTGGGATGAGGTTAAGGATCGCCTCAACGAAAACGCCCTTGGCATGTCAGGCGGACAGCAGCAACGGCTGGTGATCGCCCGGGCCATCGCAATCGAACCCGCGGTGCTGCTGCTGGATGAGCCCGCCTCCGCCCTGGACCCGATTTCAACCCTGAAAATCGAGGAGCTGATCGCTGAACTGAAAGAGCAGTACACCCTCCTGATCGTCACTCACAATATGCAGCAGGCCGCCCGGGTTTCCGACTACACCGCCTTTATGTATCTGGGCAAACTGATAGAGTACGGCAGCACTGACGAACTGTTTACCGCGCCCAGGGAGAAGCAGACGGAAGACTACATCACCGGCCGCTACGGTTAACTCGGATCAACGGGAAGAATTACAGATGGACAATCTGGAGATCGGACACCATATATCACATCAGTTCGACGCCGAGCTGGCGTCGGTCCTGAATCATCTGATGAACATGGGCGGTATGGTCGAGCAGCAGATCAGGGACGCCACCGAGTCACTGATTGAAAACAACACCACCCTGGCTCAGCAGGTTGTCGTCGGCGACACCAAAATAAACGCCCTGGAAGTGGCCATCGACGAGGAGTGCATCCGTATTCTGGCCAAGCGCCAGCCCACCGCCATCGACCTGCGTCTGGTTATCGCGATATTCAAAACCATCACCGATCTGGAGCGGATCGGTGATCAGGCCGAACGGATTGCCCGGCAGACGCTGAACCTTGGGGGGCGGGAGTGCCCCGCAACGTTCTGCGAGTCATTCGGTGAGATGAGCTCTCTGGTGTTGCAGATGGTGCATGCCACCCTTGACGCCTTCACCCGGCTCGACACCCAGAGCGCCGCCAACACCACCATGGTTGATGACAAGGTCGATATGCTCTACGTGGACATCCTGACCCAGCTGTTGCCCCGTATCGAAGCCAGGCCCAACCAGGCCGGGGAGCATATCAACATGATGTGGGCCACCCGGGCGCTGGAGCGGATTGGTGACCACAGCTGCAACATCTGCGAATACGTGATCTACTTCGTCAAAGGCAAGGATGTCCGCCACATTGGCCGAGACGCCATGAAAAAATTTCAGGACTGAAGCGACTCGATCAGCGCGTCCAGAACCCGCTCCATCCGGCGCAGATCCGCTGGCCCTGAGAGGCGGTGATCACCCTGTTTAACCAGGGTCAGTTCAACATCTTCACCGCCCAACGCCTCGACCAGCGCCAACCCGGTCTGCCAGGGCACGTCGGCGTCCTCCATCCCCTGAATAATCCGCACCGGGCACCTCAGCGCCTGTGTTCGAGGCATCACCAGATGATCTCGCCCCTCCTCGACCAGCTTGAGGGTGATGACATAGGGCTCTTCATCATATTCGGAGGCTTCCACCAGTTGCCCTTCAGCCACCATTCGGGCCTGAGCCCGGGCATCCAGTGACTGCCAGACCAGAGTCTCGGTAAAATCCGGCGCCGGGGCGATGCCCAGCAGGGCAACCACCCGCTCTGGTCGCGCCAGAGCCAGCAGCAGAGCGATCCACCCCCCCATGCTGGAACCCACCAGAATCTGAGGACCCTCGGTCAGCTGATCGAGAACGGCCAGGGCATCATCCTGCCAGCGTCCAATCGTACCCTCCGGAAAAGCCCCGCTGGACTGCCCGTGGCCGAAGTAGTCAAACCGCACAAATGCACGGCCCTGCCGACGACAGAGCGCTTCCAGACACTGGGCTTTGCTGCCGGTCATGTCGGATTTGAAACCGCCGCAAAACAGCACCCCGGGGCCCTCTCCCGGAGTGCGCACATAAGCGATGCGGTGGCCCGCCCCGCGATCAAGGTAACGAATCTGCTCACTCATACCCGCTTTTCCAGCACCGACATCGTAATGCGGGAGATACAGACCAGACGCTGCTGTTTATCCTCAATTCGAATACTCCAGACCTGGGTTGAGCGCCCCAGATGGACCGGCTCACTACGACCATAGACCCGTCCCGAGCGGGCAGAGCGAATGTGGTTGGCGTTAATTTCAAGACCCACACAAAAATGGGTGTCAGGATTCAACGTCAGCATGCAGCCCGAACTGCCCAGGGTCTCCGCCAGCACCACCGAGGCCCCGCCATGCAGCAAGCCCATCGGCTGTTTGGTACGCTCATCCACCGGCATAGAGGCGCAGATATAGCGGTCGCCAATCTCCGTGAACTCAATACCCAGGTGCCCCATCATGGTCCCGGGGACCACATCATTGGCCTGCTCTACAGTCGGCTCACCGTACCAGATACTCACACCCATTCTCCTCGTGATTAACAAAGCGTCCCGTTAAACCATGCGTAAAGCGGGATGACAGGCAGTTTCACCCCGGACGTTCGGGGCGGGCTGCCAGCGCCTCCTGCTGCCCCTGCTCCGCCGCTTTGACCCGCGCCGTTCAAACAGATCATGGCCTGAGCCAGGGTGATCAACTCCACCCGCACCATCTCACAAAGCCCCCAAATCGACGAGCCCCTGACATTGGGTCTTCTGCCCCACCTGCAGGACAACAGCGAAAAAACCCAAACCCAGCAACACAACAGTCCCTACTACTTCTATAAAGTCACCGCGCCAAGCCCCAACCCAGAGTGGTTTGCAGCGCCCGAAACTGTCTGCACAGTACGCCTGAACACCAAAACCTAGAATCAGAGTGCGCCACAAGATATAGTGTCTTAACCATGTTCAATAAAGAGTTCTTATAATTCAACATGTTACAACCTGTCGCGCACTGACACAACATAACAGTTTGTTTTATATAGATATTTTTTTATGAGCATTTTATTGACAAGTCAACGCTGTGCATTCTAACTTATAGGCATCTTCCACTACATCTTGTGGAAGACAAAAAATTAAAATGGGGATCCCGCATGGCTAAAGCCGCTCCGGCACAGAGTGTTACTGCAGCAGTACCCTCTATCGATCTGCAACCTGCGTCTCAGGATGTGTGGGACAAAAAATACCGGCTGAAAGACAAGGACCTGACCCCGGTGGATGGGTCCATAGAGGAGACCTACAAAAGGGTCGCCAAAGCCCTCGCCGAAGTCGAAGCGGATGATGAAAAACGCGCCTACTGGTACACGGAGTTTCTCTGGGCACTGAAAGAGGGCGCGATTCCCGCTGGCCGCATCGTCTCCAACGCCGGTGCACAGGCGCACAAACCGGCCACTTCGACGATTAACTGTACCGTGTCGGGCACCATCACGGACTCTATGAGCGGTATTCTCGGCAAGGTCCATGAGGCGGGTATGACCCTGAAAGCCGGTTGCGGCATCGGTTATGAGTTCTCTACCCTGAGACCCAAGGGGGCTTATGTCGCCGGGGCGGGGGCCAACACCTCCGGGCCGCTGTCGTTCATGGATATCTACGACAAGATGTGCTTTACCATCTCCTCCGCCGGGGGTCGCCGGGGCGCCCAGATGGCGACCTTTGATATTCGCCACCCGGACGTGCAGGACTTCATTACGGCCAAGCGGCAGGATGGTGCGCTGCGCCAGTTCAATCTCTCCTGCCTGATCACCGATGAGTTCATGCAGGCGGTCAGGGCAGATGCCCCCTGGGAACTCTCCTTCGAGGGCGAGGTTTTCGATACCGTCCCCGCCCGGGAAATCTGGGACGTGATCATGCAGTCTACCTACAACCATGCAGAGCCCGGATTCATCCTGATCGACAGGGTCAACGAGATGAATAACAACTGGTTCTGTGAAGATATTCGGGCGACCAATCCCTGTGGCGAACAGCCATTACCCCCCTATGGAGCCTGTCTGCTGGGGTCGGTCAATCTGACCAAGTTCATCATCGAGCCCTTCACCCCTGAAGCCCGCTTCGATTGGGAGAAGTACCGGAGGGTGGTCAGCACCTTCACCCGTATGCTCGATAACGTGGTTGAGATCAACGGCCTGCCGCTGGAAAAACAGCGGGAGGAGATTGTCCGTAAACGTCGGCATGGCATGGGTTTTCTGGGTCTGGGCTCCGCTCTGGCGATGCTGGGCTCAAAATATGGCGATAGTGACTCCCTGATCTTCACCGAAGAGGTGGCGAAAGTCATGGCCGAGGTGGGCTGGGAGACCGGCGTCGAGCTGGCCCGGGAGAAAGGCCCGGCCCCGATCATGGACGAACTCTTCACGCTGACCGAAGAGATGATCGAACAGCGGCCCGAGCTGAGTCGGGACGGCTACAGCGTCGGCGACCAACTGCCCGGCAAGGTGCTGATCGCCAAGTACAGCCGCTATATGCAGCAGTTTGACGACGGGCTGACGGATCAGATCGCTCGGGACGGGGCTCGCTTCACCCATCACAGCTCCATCGCACCGACGGGCACTATCTCTCTCAGTCTGGCTAATAACGCCAGCAATGGCATTGAGCCGACCTTCGCCCACCAGTACGCCCGCAACATCATTCGGGAAGGGCGCAAAACCAAGGAGAAGGTGGATGTGCTCTCCTTCGAACTGCTGGCCTATCGGGCTCTGGTCAATCCGAACGCGGCCCCAGACGACCCGGACAACCGGCTGCCGGACTACTTCGTTTCAACCGATGACATCACCCCCACCCAGCATGTGGATGTGCAGGCGGCGGCGCAGAAGTGGATCGACTCGTCCATATCCAAAACCGCTAACGTGCCGACGGATTACCCCTACGAAGAGTTCAAACAGATCTACCACTACGCCTACGAAAAGGGGCTGAAGGGCTGCACCACCTTTCGGTTTAACCCGGAGGCATTCCAGGGTGTGCTGGTCAAGGAGCAGGATCTGGAGAACACCACCTATGTCTTTACCCTGGGTGATGGCAGCGAAATCTCGGCCAGGGGTAACGACCAGATTGAGTACGACGGTGAGACCCATAGCGCCGCCAATCTCTACGACGCCCTGAAGGAAGGGCTATACGGCAGATACTGAGTTATGAATATCAAAATTGAGCAGAAGATCGTCAACTACCGGGTCGACAAACAGGCATCCGCTGTGGCGGAGAGTAATATCGTCCAGATGCATGAGAAGGTCGAACGGCCTGAAATGCTGGTGGGCTCGACCTATAAAATCAAGACTCCGATGACGGACCACGCCCTCTACGTCACCATCAACGACATCATTCTCAATGAAGGCACTGAACACGAACTGAGGCGGCCATTCGAGATCTTCATCAACTCAAAAAACATGGACCACTTCCAGTGGATCGTGGCTCTGACCCGGATTATGTCGGCGGTCTTCCGCAAGGGGGGGGATGTCACCTTTCTGGTGGAAGAGCTTCATTCGGTCTTCGACCCCCAGGGCGGTTACTTCAAGAAGGGGGGCAAATACACCCCCTCACTGGTGGCCGACATCGGTGATGTGGTGGAGGACCATATGCGCCGTATCGGCCTGCTCAAGGAGGCCGGGCTGGACGAGCACCAGCAAAAACTGGTGGATGAAAAGCGGGCGGCGTATGAAGCGAAACAGACACCTGGGGAGGATGAGAGCTTCCCCCCGTCCGCCAGTCTGTGTGGAAAGTGCCAGACCAAGGCGGTCATCCTGCTCGATAACTGCATGACCTGCCTCAGTTGTGGGGATAGTAAGTGTGGCTGAGATAGCCGACATACAGAAACAGAAAGGGCGCCTTTAGGGCGCCCTTTCTGTTTGCCCCGAGCAGAAGCGCCCCGGGGTGATAGACAGACGTTACCAGGTCGTGGAGTTAGTGTCTTCGTGAATGGTAAACCGCTGGGGCGGGAATGACTTGGTCACGATCGGGGAGTTGAACCGCTCTATCGGCGTGCTCGCTTCCACAAACGAGAACATCAGGTTCAGCAGATTCTCTTCCGCGGCCGGCAGCTCACTCAGCTTAAAGCCATTCAGATACTGAATGATCTCCTCAAACCGGGGCATCACCGCCTCGTAGAACTCACCGATCTCCTCCATGCTGCTGCTGATCCGCACGTTGTTGCGTTTCGCTTCTGTATCGTGCAGCCACTTGGGGCAGAAGGACTCCAGAGATGCAAATTGGGTGGGTAGTTTCTGACTCATCTTGTTCTCTCCTGAGATATTTTTAGGGGATACCTTAGTATCCCCCCAATCGAAGTGCTGTCTAAGCCCCTGGTTCAGGGTTTGTTCATCCAGGCCTCAACCACTTCGTAACCGTGCCGTACCGCAATCTCTAGATCACCCAGCACCTGCTCCTTAATCACCCCGGAATCGAAAGCCTTCTGAGAGCTCTCCATGGTACTCATATCTTCGTACACCGTATCTCTCAATACGATTCGAGTGAACTCCTGCACGATCCGCTCACCTGCGGTAGCCGCATCAAGCTGATAGATGTTCATGTTCCACACTGTCTCGTTCACAGCGTTGGGCCAGAAGTTGTAGGTGAAGTACCAGCCTCGACCAATATCACAGAAGAAATTGGGAAAGAACACATTGATATCAAACCACCAGCTCTCGTCGTTATCCGGATTGGCCCCGCCAAACTCCTCATCCGAAACCTTGGCAAACCCGACCGGACCATGCTTATAGGCAATCGCTTCTGCCGCAGTTGGCTGAATATCCATTTTCAGCCAGGCAGACACAGAACGATGGGGGCCGTAAAAGCGCACGGAAGTTGGCAACGCGATGCCCATGTCCGACGCCCCAGGAATCGCATGGCGGTGAAGATAGGTCGCATGATACGCCTCCTGAAACGCATCAATACAAACCTTCCAGTTGGCCTTTACTGTGGCACTGTAGTGGGCAATATGTTTACAACGATCAAACGGGAAACCGTCAACCTGCTCACCCATTCCCCCCAATGACTCTTTCAGGCCCAGCTCTGGCTCGGCTTCCCAATGAACAAAAATGAAACCGTTCCAGGTATCACAGGCCAGAGGACGCAGACCCAGTTTGGACTTGTCCAGATCCGTGAATGACTCCTCTGCCGGCACGTAGTTCAGTACGCCATCCAGCCCAAAGGCCCAGCCATGGAATTCACAGGCAAAGCCCTTGGCCGACCCGCAGGCGTCCGTTGCCAGGGCCATCCCTCGATGGGGACACATATTGTGAAAAGCCCGGAGTGCACCGTCTTTGCCGCGAACGACCATGATGTTCGTACCCAGAACCTTCAGTTCACGGGTTAAATAATCACCGATGCCCTCAACCTCCTCAACCCGCCCGACTTCAAGCCAGGTCCGCTTAAAGATTTTGTCTTTCTCCTTCTCAAAGTACTCAGGCGAGGTTACGGCCTCTGTAGAGACCGGCCCGGTGCCCATCTCCGGCACGTCCGTACCGAATTTCATGTCATGCAAGGGGCTGAAATCAAAAGCTACATTAGGGTGGGGTTTGTTCATGGCATACCTGCTCTCATTGGTTTGTCGGGAACTGCTCGACAGTTATCGTCTCCTTACCACTGGGCAACCATGACATAGATCAACTACCCCATTGATAACTCATGGACCCAGCCTGCGGGTCTCACCAATAAACTGGGGTACACTACCGCTCTTAATGGGTCGTAGAATCCAGCTTACCCGCAGCCAACTAGACCACGACTCCTGGGGAAATCCAATGATCCAGCCGATGCGATTACGCCTTGGTGCACTGTTTTTTACGCTGCTCGCAGCGCCACAATTTGCCCTGGCCTCTGGTATGAACCTGGAGGGGCTGGGCACTCGCTCGGTCAGCATGGGCGGAGCCTACATCGGAGCAGTTGATGATGTCACTGCGGTATTCTGGAACCCGGCCGGGCTGGCCAAAATGAAAGGTCGCGGATTTTCATTCGGTGTCTACTCCATGACACCAAAGATTTGGGACGATGATGGCGCCAGCAACCCTCCGCTTGCGGATTTCGATCCTGCGGTCGGGGATGTCTTCCCAGCTTTTCTTCCGAACGAACCCTCCCAATTCAAAGATGAAGAAGAGTTCTGGCCACTCAGCGCCACCATGCCATCGCTACTGGCCTACAAAAACTTTGGCCGCTTTACCGTAGCTGGCGGCGCCTTTGCGGTTGCGGGAGCCTATTCCGACTACAACGACGTGATTATTAATCCCAATGACAATGCGGAGATAACCGCAGACATTTTTTCCCTGATGGCACTGGTGGATTTCAACCTCTCAGTTGGATTCCAGGCCACGGAAAAATTAGATATTGGTGTCGGTGTTGATATCCTCTATAGCAACATGCAGTCAAGAGTCTCCAAGAAATATGTGCAACCCGGTGGGGACGGTTACACATTCAAATCAAAGCCCTCGATGGACGGCGCCGGGGTGCAGGGCAACATCGGTTTTCAATATGATATTACCGACCGGGTCACTATGGGGGCCGTCTACCGAACCGGGGCTAGCTTTGACCTTAAAGGGGATGTCTACGCGGGTCTGTCGGGAACCCTCTCCCCCCTGGGAGATGTTGAGGAGAGAAGCAAGACCACCAGCCGCTTTAACTACGCCTCTTCATACGGCGTTGGTTTTGCCATACAGACCACCGAACGACTGCTAGTGACCCTGGACTATCAAGTCACTGAGTGGGGCAACTTCAACTGGCCCTCTGCCACCCAGGAATTTGAGACCGAAGGGGTGCTGCTGCAAGATATCAATAATGACCCTGACTGGTCAGCTGCAGACACCTACCGCATGGGGTTTGAGTATGACTACAAACCCGGGTTGAAACTGCGGGGTGGTTACTCCAGAGAGCAAGCCGGCATGCCCCCGGAATTTGAAACCGTCACCACCATGACCATCGGCGATATTCAGTACGTCAGTTTTGGGGTTGGCCTGGAGCGTAAAGTCTGGACCATCGACCTGTTCGCCGGGACCATGTGGGGCAACAACGGCGCCGGGGTTAAACATGTCTGCCTGGAGGGCGGCTTCACCTTATCTCGGCAGTTCTAAAGTCCGCTCATCATAGGCCTGCCCCCTCTACTTCTGGACCAGCCTCAAGGGACTGCAGAAGCAGGGGGCAGGTCTTGCATCTAGCAATGTGAGCGGAAGTCGTCCAGGTAGCCGATCATCTGGGCCTGGCGGTTAATCTCAAAATCAATCAGCGCCAGCGCAGCCGGGTCGGCGGGATCTAACAACGCGGATACACCGCCGCCCTGGGTAAAAACCCGATTAAAAGGGCTGATCTCCTGCGACATAACAGAGTGATTGACCTGGGTCTGGCGTGCCAGGACGGTCACCACCATCGATACCCCGATACTGCTGCCCACATTGCGGAACAGGTTAAAAATGCCTGCGGCTTCTGTGCGCAGCTCCTTGGGCAGGGTGGAGAAGGCCAGGGTACTCAGGGGCACAAACAGAAAGCCGAGCCCAAAGCCCTGAATAATGCCGGTGCTGATGACATCCGCACTGCCGGTATCCAGGTTAAAGCCGGCCATCAGGTGCATTGACAGGGCGGTCATCAGAAACCCGAGGGTGATAATTGGCAGGGGGCCAATCAGCGGCATAAATCGGGCGACCAGCAGCATGCCGGTCATGGTGCCGATGCCGCGTGGCATCAACACATACCCGGCAGCAGAGGCGCTATAACCCAACAGACTCTGCAGAAACGTGGGCAGCAGTGCCATGTTCGCGATCAACAACATACCCACCACAAAAATAAACAGCAGGCTGACGACGAAGTTGCGATCCCGAAACAGCGCGGGGGTCAGAAAAGGCCGCCCTGTTGTGGTCAGGCTATGTACCACAAACCAGTACAGGCAGAGACTGGAAACCACTGCGTATAGAGTGATCTCACGGGATGCAAACCAGTCCAGATGCTGGCCCCGGTCCATCATCAACTGAAAGGTCGCCACCCCAATCGCCATCAGAGTGAAGCCGAACCAGTCAAAGGCCAGGGTACGATCTTTGTCGGTCTCTTCAACAAATCGAAAGATCAGATAGTAGGCGATCAAACCCAGGGGCAGGTTGATGTAGAACACCCAGCGCCAGCTGTATTCATCGGTCAGGTAGCCCCCAAGACTGGGGCCGATAATCGGGCCAACCATAATGCCCAGGCCCCAGATCGCCATGGCAGAGGCGTGTTTATTGGGGGGGTAGGCATCCAGCAGGGTGGCCTGGGAGAGAGGTACCAGGGCGGCACCAAACAGACCCTGCAGAATACGAAACAGCACCATCTGCTCCAGGCTGGCGGCCATGCCGCAGAGACCGGAGGCAATGGTGAATCCGCTCACTGCAATCAGATAGAGCCGCTTTCGACCGAAGCGGTTCGCCAGCCAGCCGGTGGGTGGTGTCATGATGGCCGCGGCGACGATGTAGGAGGTCAGAATCCAGGTCGCCTGGTCAAAGGTGGCGGAGAGCCCCCCCTGCATATGGGGCAGCGCCACGTTGGCGATCGTGCTGTCGATCGCCTGCATGACGGTGGCCAGCATGGTCCCCAGGGTGACCAGGCCCGCATGCCGCTTCATTGCAGTTTTGGTAGCAGCCTCGGCGTTCATCTTATCTACAGATCAAAGAACAGGGGGCGGGTCTGGATTCAATACCCCTACTAGGTGATACCAGAGCGAGAAGAAGCTGCCACCATATGCTTGATATTTCTGATTGCCTTGGTCTGGTTCAGTCCGAAGTGGTATCTGGTTGACGGTCAGAAGGAGCCCGGGATTTCAAAAACAATAACAAGGGCAATGCAGCAAGAGCGGCAAACATCATTAATCGGAAGTCATTCAGATAACCGATCATTTGTGCCTGACGATTTACTTCCACGTCCAGCAGTGCCAACCCCACCGGGTTAGCCGAATCCAACAGCGCAGACAACCCAGATTGCGAAAACGTCCGATTGAAAGGATTGACCGCCTGCCCCAGCACCTCATGGTTAACCTGGGTCTGCCGGGCCAGGACTGCCACCACCAGTGAAACTCCAATACTGCTCCCAAGATTCCTCAGCAGACTGAAGATACCCGCAGCCTCCGTCCGCAAGCTGTGAGGCAGAGTGGAAAACGCCAGTGTGCTCAGCGGTACAAACAAAAAGCCAAGACCAAAGCCCTGAACAATCCCAATGGTCACGATCGCCCGGGTAGAGACATCCAGATTAAAGTTCGCCATCACATACATCGAATAGGCGGTGAGCATAAAACCCGCAGCCACAATCGGTCGCGACCCCAACAACGGTAGAAAGCGGGCGACGAGGACCATCGCAGCCATCGTACCCAGACCTCTGGGCATCATGGTGTAACCCGCAGTGGCTGCCGGAAAACCCAGCAGGCTTTGCAGCAGCGACGGCAGTAACGCCATGTTCGCCAACAACAGCATACCGACCACGAAAATAAAGAACAGGCTAACCACAAAGTTGCGGTCCCGGAACAGTGCGAGGTCGATGAATGGTCGCTCCCGGGCAGTCAAACTATGGACCACAAAACTGTAGAAGCATAAAGCCACAATGATCGCCTCTACCACGATTTCAGTGGATGAGAACCAGTCCAGATGTTGACCTCGGTCCATCATCAACTGGAGCGAAGCCACCCCAACACCCACCAAACTAAACCCGAGCCAGTCGAAGCGACGATCCCGGCCCGTCGGAGTCTCCTGCACAAAACGGGCAATCAAATAGTAGGCCAACAGCCCCAGCGGCAGATTGATATAGAACACCCAGTGCCAACTGTACTCATCAGTAAGATAGCCACCCAGGCTAGGGCCAATGATAGGTCCGACCATAATGCCCATACCCCAGATAGCCATGGCTGAAGCATGCTTCCCTGGCGGATAACTATCCAGCAGGGTGGCCTGTGATAGCGGTACCAGGGCCGCACCAAACGCGCCCTGAAGGATCCGGAACAGCACCATCTGATCCAGCGAAGTCGCCATGCCACACAGTAACGAAGCCGCTGTGAAGCCACTGACAGAAATCAGATAGATCCGCTTGCGACCAAAACGCCCGGCCAACCAACCAGTCGGGGGTGTCATAATTGCTGCGGCTACCACGTATGAGGTCAGGATCCATGAGGCCTGATCGAAAGTGGCACCAAGACCTCCCTGCATATGGGGCAGTGCTACATTCGCAATGGTGTTGTCGACTGCCTGCATGATGGTCGCCAGCATGGTCCCCAGGGTGACCAATCCAGCATGCCGCTGTGACGCGGCGCCAACCGTAGCCGGGGAACTCATCCTGCCGAGGCTTTACCAGTTGACACGGTGGTGTTCAGTATCAATGGTCACCTTGACACTCATCCCGGCCCGCAGCGGCGGTCCACCATCCTCGGGTTCAATATCCAGCAACACCGGGATACGTTGCACCACTTTGACCCAGTTGCCAGATGAGTTCTGCGCCGGCAATAGCGAGAACTCAGAGCCACTGGCCGGGGCGATACTGCTGACTTCGGCAGCCCACTCTCGACCGGGGTAAGTATCCACTTCCAGCCGGGCCGCCTGGCCTTCCAGCATATAGGTCAAGTCTGTCTCTTTGAAATTGGCTTCAACCCAGGGGTTAGCAGTATCAACAATCACGAACAGGGCTGCGCCTGCGGCCGCGTAATCCCCGGGGCGGACCGCCGAAACCTGACCCACCACCCCCGCAAATGGCGCGTACAGGCTGGTATAGCTCAGGTTCAATTCGGCCTGGCGGACCTCCATCAGCGCAGCCTGATACATCGCCAACGCCTCGGTCGGGGTCTCTATGGAACCGCCAAATGCAGCCAGAATCTGGCTCACCCCCTGGCGTGCAACCCGGGCCTTGGCCCTCGCATCATTCAGGTCCTGCTCTGCCGCGTCGTGAGTCGCCCGGGGGGTCATACCCCGATCAAGCAAGCTTTTCTGGCGTTTGAACTCCCGCTCAAAATAGACAATATCCTGTTCTGTACTACGCAACTCAGCGATCCGCTGGCGATACGTGGCCCTGAGCACTTCAATATTGCTCACCACCCCAACCAGGCCCGCCCGGGCTTTGTCCAGCGCCACCTGATAGAGGGCCGGGTCAAGCTGTACCAGCAACTGGCCCGCCTCAACCTGCTGGTTGTCCACCACTTCAATCAAGATAATGCGGCCCGGCACATTAGAACTTATGGTGACCGTATCAGCCTGCACGTATGCGTTCTCGGTGGCGACATACCGCCCACCGGTCACATACATATACCCCGCACCCACCAGTACCACCGTAATACCAAGGGCAAACAGCAGCTCCCGCCAGAATTTACGCCCAAATATTTTCACAATTGAATCACTTGCCTCGATTAGTTTTGTCAGCACAGGGCTTGTTAAGCACCCCATGCAGGTTGCTTTTTATCTGCTGGATCAATGCCTCACAACGGGCCAGTTCAACCGGGTCAATTCCGCCCAGGGCCTCATCAAGACTGCCCTTAGCAGCCTCCTCCAGCTCGTCCAGCCGGGCGGCACCAGGCACCAGAAATATACGTTTGACCCGCCGGTCCACCGGATCAGCACGACGCTCAACCCAACCCGTCTCTTCCATCCGGTCAATCAAGCCGACCAGGGTGGGTTTCTCGATCTCCAGCAGCTCTGCAAGCTCCGACTGGCTCAGCCCCTGCTGCCGCCGCAGATTTACGATCAGCCGCCACTGCGCCCGGCTCAGGCCGAGAGCACCCATTTTATTGTCGAACAACTTGCGCAGCAGGCGGGAGACGTCTGCCACCAGAAAGCCGAAATTTTGCTCATAGCCATTCACCCGGGGCATTCTAGTTACCCGGCTAATGGTTAGCAAGCTAACTGTTATTTGTCCGTCACCGGAAGGGCCGACCAGGCCCGGATTTCAGAGCGTGCCAAAGCGCCCCATTTGACGTCGATCTGACCCCTATCAGCCAGCCATCACATGGGGGCGCTACACTGATCGGAACCCATCGCGGTTACCTTTTTCACAGCTGGATGCAACCACCGTGCAACCGTTTCAACTCAGGGTTCTCACCTACAACATTCATAAAGGCTTTAGCCCCAACAATCGGCGGTTCGTACTACCGCAAATTCGCCATGCGCTGGAACGCACCCATGCGGATGTTATCTTTCTGCAGGAGATTCAGGGCGAACACCAACACCGCTCACTGAACATTCCAAACTGGCCAGAGAGCAGCCAGTTTGAGTTTCTGGCCGATCGCCTCTGGCCGCACCATACCTACGGCAAAAATGCGATCTACCGCAATGGCCACCACGGCAATGCAATCCTCAGCAAATTCCCTTTTAGTGAGTGGGAGAACATCAACGTCGCCCGCCAGCGCTGGGCCAGCCGCAGCGTACTGCACGGCGTGGTGCGGCCCGATCGGTTAGGCTCGCCGATTCACCTCATCTGCATCCACCTGGGGTTGCGGGAGGCGGAGCGGGAGCACCAGATCACGGTGTTATGCGAACGCATTGACTCCCACGTGCCCCACCATGAACCCTTGATTGTAGCCGGGGATTTCAACGACTGGCGGGGCCGATCCGAGCGCCACCTAAAGGATGATCTGGGTCTGCAGGAAGCCCACAAAACCCTGCATGGCCACCACGCTCGCACGTTTCCTGCACGATGGCCTCTACTGGCGGTGGATCGCATCTACACCCGGGGTTTCAGCGTACAGGTCTGCAATCGTCTGGATGCCCCGAATTGGCGCAAGCTGTCGGACCATATCCCGCTACTTGCGGAGCTGACCGAACGGGGGCAGTCTAGCCTGCGTTAACCATTCCATATAACCCACAATAATTACAATTCTGGAGGACAAACCGCATGGCTCAGTCAATCTACGATTTCACCTGCACAACCCTCGAGGGGGCGCAGCAACCCCTCTCGGCCTACCGCGGCAAACCACTACTCATTGTCAACACCGCCAGCAAGTGTGGGCTGACACCACAGTACGAAGGGTTAGAGAAGTTGTATCAAACCTATCGAGATCAGGGGCTGGAAATCCTTGGCTTCCCCTGCAACCAGTTCCTGCACCAGGAGCCGGGCAGTGAGCAAGAGATCGGTGAGTTTTGCAGTACCAACTACAGTGTGTC
>JAKLLR010000106.1 GCA_022014175.1 Gammaproteobacteria bacterium
GGCCGACCAATGCGGCCGGTGGCGAGGTGGCAGTTGAGAATGGCGTTGACCTTGTCGCTGCCGGAGGCGGACTGGTTCACCCCCTGGGAGTAGACGGTGACCGTCTGCTCGGTCTGGCAGAACCAGCTGTAGAACTGCTGCAAATCTGTTTCTGGCAGGCCGCAGACGGCGCTGACTGCTGCCAGATTCGGCGCGTCGGCCCGGGCGGCGGCAAGGGATTCACCCAGGCCAGCGACATGATCAGCCAGGTAGGATTCAGCGAGCTTGTGGTGATCCGCCAGCCAGACCAGCAGGCCATTGAACAGCATCACATCGCTGCCCGGCTTCAGCGGCAGGTGCAGATCCGCACCATCACAGGTGGCGGTGCGGCGGGGGTCAATGACCACGATACGGCAGCCGTTTTCAGCTTTGGCCGCAAGAATCCGCTGGTACAGAACCGGATGACACCAGGCGGTGTTTGAGCCCACCAGCACGATCAAACGGGCCTGTTCCAGATCGTCATAACAGCCGGGCACGGTGTCGCTGCCGAAGGCCCGCACGTGGCCCGCCACGCTGGAGGACATGCAGAGCCGGGAGTTGGTGTCGATATTGTTGCTGTCGATGAAGCCCTTCATCAGCTTGTTGGCGACGTAATAATCCTCTGTCAGCAGCTGGCCGGAGAGATAGAACGCCACTGAGTCGGGGCCATGGCTTTCGATGGCGCTGCGGAAGTTGTCCGCGACCAGGCCGAGGGCGTCGTCCCAGCCGCTCTGCTGGCCATTCACGACTGGCGCGAGCAGCCGCTGTTCAAGATCCAGAGTCTCCCCCAGGGCTGAGCCTTTGGAGCAGAGCCGACCAAAATTGGCGGGGTGATCCGGGTCACCCGCGACAGTCGCCCCGCCGTTGCCGTCCGGGGTCACCAGCACTCCGCAACCCACGCCGCAATAAGGGCAGGTGGTGCGAACCGGTAGACGCTCGCTCATTCCGCCGAAGCCACTCCAATCTCGATTCGGCCCTCAACCACCCGAATCGGCCAGACCGGCAGGCGGACCCGATCGTCTTCCAGGCAGTGGCCATCCGCGAGCCTGAAATGCTGTTTGTAGAGGGGCGAGGCCACCATCGCCTCGCCGTTCAGATCACCCACAATGCCGCGAGAGATCACGTTGGCGCCGCCGAAGGGGTCGTGATTACCCACCGCGTAAATTTCGGGCCTGGGGCTGGATTCAGCCCCGGATGCAGCGGGCGGCAGCAGGAAAATCGCAACCTGCTCCCCCGCCACCAGGGCCGCTGTCCCGACGTTGGGGGTGAGTTCGTCCAGGCCGCAGATATCGATCCAGCGGACCGGGTTGGTTGTTTCAGTTGACATCAGCATCCGCCTGTACCATCAGTTATCGCTGGTCACGGCCAGATCGCGCCGCTCCTGCTCTGTCGCCGGGCGGGGCTGACCCCGCTCCACCACCCTGACCACGCCGTTGTCCAGATCATCCGTATTCACGAACGCGCGGAAACGGCGGGCGGCGGCATCATCGTCGAGGGTGCGTTGCCATTCGCAGGCATAGGTCTCCACAAGGTGCTGCATCTGCCGCTCCAGTTCGTCGCCGAGCCCCAGCTGGTCGTCTATCACCACGGCTTTGAGGTAGTCCAGACCACCTTCGAGGCCCTCGAACCAGACCGAGGTGCGTTGCAGCCGGTCGGCGGTCCGCACGTAGAACATCAGAAAACGGTCGATGTAACGGATCAGGGTGGCCCGGTCGAGATCCGTGGCCAGCAGGTCGGTATGTCGCGGTTTCATGCCGCCGTTACCGCAGACATAGA
Organism: Gammaproteobacteria bacterium; assembly: GCA_022014175.1. Taxonomy (GTDB): domain Bacteria; phylum Pseudomonadota; class Gammaproteobacteria; order Immundisolibacterales; family JAKLLR01; genus JAKLLR01. Next base: position 1,795 of record JAKLLR010000106.1, read on the forward strand.
GATTCCAGCCCCTCTCGGTGGCGATAACGCCGACATCCTTACTCTGGGCTTCGGCGCACTCCCGGGTGCAGCCGGAGACCCCCATTTTCAGTTTGTGGGGGGAGCGCAGCCCCTTGTAGCGATTCTCCAGCTCGATGGCGAGACCAACACTGTCGTCAATGCCGTATCGGCACCAGGTGCTACCGACACAGGATTTCACCGTTCGCAGCGATTTGGCGTACGCATGACCGGTCTCGAAACCGGCGGCGATCAGTCGGCTCCAGATCTGGGGCAGCTGCTCCATCCGGGCACCGAAGAGATCGATCCGCTGCCCGCCGGTGACTTTGGTGTAGAGGCCGAAATCCCGGGCCACCTCGCCCAACACGATCAATTTATCGGGGGTGATTTCACCCCCTGCCACCCTCGGCACCACTGAATAAGTACCATCTTTTTGCATATTGGCCAGAAAACGGTCGTTGGTGTCCTGCAGGCCCGCGTGGGGGGGCTCCAGCACGTACTCGTTCCAGCAGGAGGCAAGACACGACGCCACCGCCGGTTTGCAGATCTCGCAGCCGAGCCCGCGACCATGCTTCTGGATCAGCTCGTCAAAACTACGGATCTCCTCCACCTGAATCAGGTGAAACAGCGCCTGCCGGGTATACCCGAAGTGTTCACAGATATCGGTATTGACCTCGATGCCCCGCTTGACCAGCTCGGCGTCGAACACCGACTTCAGCAGCGCGGCACAGCCGCCACAGCCGGTGCTGGCTTTGGTCACACTCTTCAGGCTGGCCAGATCACGACAGCCATTGTCCATCGCCTCGCAGATCGCGCCCTTGGTGACATCGTGGCAGGAGCAGATTTGCGCGGTGGCGGGCAGCTTGTCCGGCCCCAGGCCCACCTCTGCACCGCCGCTGCTGGCGGGCAGAATCAGGGCTTCGGGGCTGTCGGGCAACTCAATCCCGTTCAGGGCGTACTGCAGCAGGGTGTCGTAGGCGCTGGTGTCGCCCACCAGCACCGCCCCGAGCAGGGTGGTGCCATCCGCCGAGACCACCATGCGCTTGTAGCTCTCGCTGCGCTCATCCTGAAACTGGTAGCTGTAGCTGCCTTCGGTTCGGCCATGCGCATCACCGATGCTGCCCACCTCCACCCCCAGCAACTTGAGTTTGGTACTCATATCCGCACCCCTGAAACGGCCTTCGCCCCCCAACAGCACCTCCGCCGCGGCCTTGGCCATCTGATAACCCGGGGCCACCAGACCGAAAATCCGCCCCTGCCAGAGGGCACATTCGCCAATGGCGTAGATGTCCGGGTCGGAGGTGCGACAACCATCATCAATTTCGATGCCGCCCCGCTCGCCGAGCACCAACCCCGACTCAGCGGCGAGTTTGTCCTGGGGGCGAATACCGGCGGAGAAGAGAATCAGGTCGGTCTCAAGCGACTGGCCGTCGGCGAAGTTCATCCGGTGTAAGTGCTCACTACCGTCAACAATCTCTTTGGTGTTACGGCCGGTGTGAACCGTGACACCCAGCGCTTCGATTTTACGGCGCAGCATCTCGCCGCCGCCCTGGTCCAGCTGTACACCCATGAGTTGGGGGGCAAACTCAACCACGTGGGCCTCCAGCCCCAGATTGGTGAGGGCATTGGCTGCCTCCAGACCGAGCAGGCCACCACCCACGACCACACCGACCCGGCTCCTTTTTGCCCCGGCCATGATGCCGTCGAGATCCTCTATGGTGCGGTAGACGTAGCACTGCTCCCGCTCCCGCCCCGGCACTGGTGGCACAAAGGGGTAGGACCCTGTCGCCAGCACCAGCTGATCGTAGGCCAGGCTCTTGCCTGCGGCGGTCGTGACCACTTTTTTGCTGCGGTCGATGGCGGTTGCCGGATCACCCAGCAGCAATTCGATCTGGTCAAAATCGCCGGCCTCCACCAGCGAGAGCTGCTCCAGGGTTCGGCCAGAGAAGTACTCCGAGAGGTGCACCCGGTCATAGGCGGTGTGGGGCTCCTCGCCGATCACGGTGATGGCGAATTGGTCCTTGCCGCCCCGCTCCGCCAGTGCGGTCAGAAAGTGGTGACCCACCATGCCGTTGCCAATCACAACCAGTTTTGATTTGTTCATACTGAAAACTCCTGAAGCTGTGGCGCTTCGGTTTCTCGGCTCTCCGGCTCGCTCGTCAGTCGCGATTCGGCCAGCCCCCGGCCAAACAGCAGCACAGGTCGTGCCGCAGAGATATTTCGTTTTGTTTCGATCAGCTCCTGGAACCAGAATGCATCGGTTACATCGCCGTAGAGCAAAGCGCCGACGACGCACCCGTGCCGCAAATTCAGTCGCCGATAGATCCCCTGACGGGGGTCATTAAAGATCAGGCTTTCGGCCCCTTCAGCGTCAAATTCACCGGCTGAGAAAAGGTCGATACCGCTGACTTTAAGCTGGGCTGTGGTAAGAGAGCCGTGGTAATTGGCGGCGGTATCACCCGCCAGGCGCCGGGCGAAAATCTCGGCCTGCTGGTAGAGCGGCGCCACCAGGCCATAACAGACACCGCGATGCTGAACACACTCGCCCAGGGCGTCGATTCGAGGGTCCGAGGTGTGCAGCTGATCGTCCACCACGATCCCCCGATCCACCGTCAGCCCACTGGCCCGGGCCAGCTCCACGTTGGGCTGAATGCCCACAGCCATCACCAGCAGATCCGCCGGCAGGCGGGTGCCGTCGTCCAGCTGCAACGCCTCAACCCTGGCACTCCCCTCAATCGACCGGCTGCTCCGCCCCAGGCAGAAGCGAATGCCCCGGGCCTCAAGCGCCCGCTGCAGCAGAGTACCCGCGCGGGCATCAAGCTGCTGGGTCATCAGGCTTTGGCTCCGGTGCACCAGGGTGACCTTCATGCCCCGTTGAGTCAGTCCACAGGCGGCCTCCAGCCCCAGCAGGCCCCCGCCGATCACCACCGCACTGGAACCGCTGGCGGTCGCAGAAACCAGGGTCTCTACATCATCCAGGGTGCGAAAAACCTGCACTCCAGGCAGCTGCACCCCCGGCAGGGGTAGTTGAGTCGCCCGTGAGCCGGTGGCCAGCAGCAGACGGTCATAGTCAAGGATCAGGCCGCTGGCCGTAACGACCTGACGGGCGGCCCGGTCAATTCTGATCACCGGGTCGCCATCGATCAGATCTACACCATGTTCGGCGAACCAGGCCCGGTCGTGGGTATCGATCTCGGGCCGAAGCCGATCACCAGCGAGCAGGGAAGAGAGCAGGACGCGGTTATAGCTGCCCCCCCGCTCTTCACCAATCACGGTGACTTTAAATTGATCAGGTGCCCTCGTTAGCACCTCGGAAACGGCACGCGCCCCTGCATTGCCGTGGCCGACTATTACCAGTCGGTTATTCAAACTTCAGCACGTGAGTCCGGGTAGGGGACAACTCCTGATGGATGGGGTTGGAAGACCGAGTGCAGCAAGTTCCATTCCAGCACAGGGATGAAGGGGGTGGGCACAGGCCAGGTACGGACCCGCCTCCGCAGGGCGGCCCGCAACCAAATCACGACTTGCGATAAATGCGATAAATCGGTGCAACAGCCGGTGCGGCGCACCAGCCTAGAGCGCCGAGACAAGCCCCGGACCGCCTGTCCTCTGGTCGGTCGGAATTGGGGGCTGCGATCAGTCGTCGAGCACTCTGCGGACCGCCCGGGCCAGGGCGGCAATATCGTAGGGTTTGTCGAGCAGTGCACCGGCAAGCTGCCCCGCCCGGTCACGGTCATTGCCTTGGCCGAGAAATCCGGAGGCCAACAGCACTTTCGGCGGAAGTTGTCGCTGCCTGGCTGCCTCGGCCACGGCAAAGCCATCCACGCCGCCGGGCATGATGACATCCGAAAAGACCAGATCCAGCCGTTCATCACTCGCCAGAATTGCCAACGCCTGGCGACCATTCTCCGCCTCCAGCGTGCGGTAACCCAGATGCTGCAGGTAGCTACTGGCCAGCTCTCTCAGCATTGGTTCGTCATCCACCACCAGGACCCGCTCAGTCCCCCGGGGCAGCGCCGCCCCGGGGGGCTCGGGCATTTCGGCAGCGGACAGACCCAGGCCACTCTCTGGCCTGCAGCGTGGCAGATAGATCGATACCCGGGTACCCTGCCCCGGCTGGGAAGAGACGTTGATCTGGCCCCCGGAGCGCTGCACAAACCCCCAGACCATAGCCATCCCCAGCCCGGTCCCCTCGCCCTCTGGCTTAGTGGTAAAGAAGGGTTCAAACAGGTGTTCCAGAGCCTCATCGGTCATGCCGGTGCCGCTATCCTCAACCACAAGGTGGACGTACTCACCAGGCTCCAGGACACCACCGCTAGCCTCACCAATCACCTCCACCGCCTGATTCTCACTCTGAATCCTCAGGGCCCCGCCATCAGGCATCGCATCCCGCGCATTCAGGGCCAGATTGAGCAGAACGTCCTGCAGCTCGCCGCGATCACACCGCACCCGCCAGCACCCCGCAGCCAACCGCAAATCAAGCTCGATGCCAGGGGTGAGGGAGCGCTGGATCAGGCCCTGCATCTCTTCAATGGTCGCGTTGACATCCAGCACCTGACTCTCATCCAAAACCCGCCGACGAGAGAAGGCCAACAGCTGTCGGGTCAGCTCAACACAGCGCCGGGCGGCCCGGGTCGCGGTGTCGACCCACTGGCTCGGCTTCTCCTGGTGCCGTAACTCCTCCCCAAGAAAATCGAGGTACCCCAACACCACCCCCAGCTGATTGTTGAAATCATGGGCGATACCGCCACTGAGCTGCCCTACCGCTTCCATCTTCTGGGAGCGCCGCAGCATCTCCTCCCGCAGCACCACCTCGCTGAGGTCCGTAACCGAGCCAACAAACTGCCGCTCAGGGCCGGTGCCGACCACCTCACTCACCAGAAGTCGAATCGGAAACTCCTGGCCATTGGCCCGCACCGCCTTCAGCTCCCGGGGAATACCAAAGATATGGGTCTCACCTCCATTCAGGTAGCGTTGCAGATAGTCATCATAGGTTTTGGCGTACTCGGCGGGCATCAGCCGGTTTACCTTGGTGCCGATCACGTCAACCGCCTCGTAACCAAACATCTGCCCAGCCGCAGGATTAAAACTGAGGATAATGCCCCGTTGATCAATGCTGATCACCCCCTCCTGCATGCTGTCGATCAACGACTGCAATCTTTGCTCATGCTGCAGCTGCATCTTCTCGGCCGCCATCTGTTCGGTGGCATCCCAGACCAGGGCAAACGGAGTACGACCCTGCTCGTTGTCGATATAG
>JAKLLR010000107.1 GCA_022014175.1 Gammaproteobacteria bacterium
TCATGGATCACTGCTGCCAGTCGTCGCGGCGTGGCAAAGGGGTGGACGCTGGCTTTGGGCCCAAGCAGCTGTCGCGCCTCAAGGGCAGCCTGCAGGCCCCGGCTGAAGGCCCGAGAGAGCTTCAGCAGAGATTTCGGCGGCAACTCCTCGGTGGCGATCTCTACTAACAGATCCTGCTGACTCATGATTTTGCTCCGCCCAGCCCCGGGAAACCGAGCCGCTCTCGCTCCCCATGGTAGCGCTCCGCCACCCCGCGGGATAGGGTCCGAAGTCGCAGGATATAGCGGGCCCGTTCGGTAATGCCGATGGCCCGCCGGGCATCCAGCAGATTGAAGCTGTGGGAGGCCTTCAGCAGCTGTTCGTAAGCGGGCAGGGGCAGCTCTTCGTCCAGCAGGCTCTGACAGGTCTGCTCGCAGTTGTCGAAGGTGGCGAGCAGGGTTTTGACATCCGCCAACTCAAAGTTGTAACGGGACTGCTCGATCTCGTTTTGCAGAAAAACATCACCGTAAGTGACATTGCCGTTGGGGCCATCCACCCAGGTGAGATCATAGACCCGGTCCACCCCCTGCAGATACATGGCAATGCGCTCAAGTCCGTAGGTGATCTCGCCGGTGACGGGCCGACACTCCAGGCCGCCGACCTGCTGGAAGTAGGTGAACTGGGTGACCTCCATGCCGTTGAGCCAGACCTCCCAGCCCAACCCCCAGGCACCGAGGCTCGGGGATTCCCAGTTATCCTCTACAAAACGAACATCATTCTGGCGCAGGTCCAGTCCGAGATGGCGGAGGGAGTCGAGGTAGAGCGCCTGGATGTCCGCTGGGGAGGGTTTCAGTACCACCTGAAACTGGTAGTAGTGCTGCAGCCGGTTGGGGTTCTCGCCGTAACGGCCATCCGTGGGTCGCCGGGAGGGCTGCACATAGGCGGCCTGCCAGGGTTCAGGGCCAATCGCCCGCAGAAAGGTGGCAGGGTGAAAGGTGCCGGCGCCGACCTCCATATCGAGAGGCTGCAGCAGGGCGCAGCCGCGCTCCGCCCAGAAGGCCTGAAGTGCCAGGATCAGGCCTTGGAAGCTGTGTTGTGCGGGATAGTTATTAGTCACGGATATTCAGTCGGAAAAATGAGGAGGGTGGAGCTGCCTGCCGGGCGCCGAAATTATACGTCGCCAGGGCCCTGGCTGCATCGACGGTTAGATCACATCATGCAGGGCCGGGTGACAGATTTTGCCCGCAGCGACATTGAGACCACTGCGTAACTCTGCATCCTCTTCCCAGTCTCTCTGAGCCAGGCGGATAACGTAGGGAATCAGAGCCGCAGACATCGCCTGGGAGGCGGACCTGGGCACCGCGCCCGGCATATTGGTGACGGCGAAGTGGGTCACCCCCTGCTCGAGATAGGTGGGGTCGACGTAACTGGTGGGGCGGGTGGTCTCTATGCAGCCCCCCTGATCCACCGAGATATCAACGATCACGCTGCCGGGTTGTATCTCCCCCACCTGATCGCGAGTCACCACATAGGGTGCCCGGGTGCCGGTGACCAGTACCGCCCCCACCACCAGATCTGCCCGGCTCAGGGCGGTGTCGACCTCCTGGGGCGTGGGGTAGAGGCCAGTAATCAAGGGGCTGACCTGCTGCATGCGGGTGAGCTGCTCCATCCGTTTGTCGAACAGGGTGACCCGGGCGCCCAGGGCGGCGGCCAGGGCGGCGGCCTGGCCGCCAGCGTTGCCACCCCCAAACACCACCACCTCTCCCCGTTCGCTCCCGGGCAGGCCACCCAGCAGCAGACCCCGTCCCCCTTCGGGTCGATGGAGCAGTACCGTGCCTCGCTGGATGGCGATGCGTCCGGCAATCACGCTCATCGGTGCCAGCAGTGGCAGCCCGCCCCGGCTCTCTACCGTTTCAAACGCCACGGCGGTGAGGCCCAGATCCAGTAGCTGCTGCAATAATCGGGGTTCCGCCGCCAGATGGAGAAAACAGAAGAGCAGATGGTCGGCCCGCAGCAGGGGAATTTCCGCAGCCTGGGGCTCCTTGATCTTGATGATCATCTCGGCGGTGCCGTAGAGCGCCTCTGCGTCTGGCAGAATCTCCACCCCGAGCCTGCGGTAATCCTCATCACTGTAGCCGCTGGCGCGACCAGCCCCGGCTTGCAGGAAGAGCTGGTGGTCCTGTTGAATAAGTTCTGAACAGGCTGCGGGGATCAGTCCGACACGACCCTCCAGGGCCTTGGTTTCAGTGGGAATGCCGATCCGCATGCTCTGCTCCCGACCCGCTCCGGGGTTCTGTTAAGCTGCCGCTATGGTGAAAAAAGCTGATCCTGACATTGTGGACGACTGGCCGCGTCTGGCGCACATTTTTGCTGAAATTCAGACGAAAAACCGGTCGCTCTACACCGACAGAGTGAAAAGCCCGTCCGACTGGGGGCTGCTCGATGCCCATGCGAGTGATCAGGCGCTGTTCGAGGAGCTCTCTTTTCAGCTCTTCGGCGCGGGGTTTTCCCGCACGGTGGTGCGCAACCGCTGGCCGGCGACCCGAGAGGCCTTTTGCGAGTTCGATCTGGCCAAGGTGGCGGCATTTGATGCCGAGCGGTTGGAGCAGCTTGTTGCTAATCCCGCACTGATTCGCAACCGCCGCAAGCTGGCAGCGGTGGTCACCAATGCGACCCGGGTGCTGGAGATCATCCAGGCGCATGGCACTCTGCGGGCCTGGCTGGATAGTTATCCCGTGGCAGAGCGCTATCTGCTGCATCGTGAAGTGGCCCGACGGTTTGCCAGTATCGGTGAGCGGGCCGCCTTCTGGTTTCTGATCTCCAGCGGTTACGAGCTCTTCTACAGCACCGACGATACCCGGCGGCTGCTGGATCGGCTCGGGCTGCTCGACCAGAAGGAGCGCAGTCGGGCCCGTTTGAATCAGGTGATGGTGGGGTTCAGCGAAGCCAGCGGTGCGGGGCTCTGGGCAGTGAGTCGGGATCTGCACCGCTTCGCCAGTGGTTACCGGATGAAAGAGCCGGTCTGCGCCGAGCGTCCCCGCTGCCCCAAGTGCCCGCTCTGGGACGACTGCCACTTTTTTAATGCCTGATTCAAGGCCGGGGGCGTTCCATGCCTACTCCTCTGGCGCGCTAGAATAGACCTCTAAACCTGCACGAGACTGTATGGACACTGATCAGAAAAAAAGGGACGCTAAGGGTCTGTCGAAAACCGACCGGATTCCGGTGAAGGTGGTGCCGCTGCAACAGACGCTGCGCAAACCCGCCTGGATCCGCGCAAAGATGCCCGCTGGCCGCCGTTTCCAGGAGGTCAAAACCCTTTTGCGGCAACAACAGCTGAACACCGTCTGTGAAGAGGCCTCCTGCCCCAATATCGGCGAGTGTTTCAGCAAGGGTACGGCGACTTTCATGATCATGGGGGAGTACTGCACCCGGCGCTGCCCCTTTTGCGATGTGGCCCATGGTCGGCCCGAGGCGCTGGATGCTGATGAGCCCGCCCATCTGGCGGACGCGGTGGCCAGGCTGGGGCTGCGCTACGTGGTGGTGACCTCGGTTGATCGTGATGACCTGAGGGATGGTGGTGCGGGGCACTTTGCGGCCTGCATCAGGGGGATTCGGGAGCAGTCACCGGAGACCACCATTGAAGTGTTGGTGCCAGATTTCCGAGGGCGGATTGAACCTGCGTTGGCGGCGCTTACTGCGACCCCGCCGGATATCTTCAACCACAATCTTGAGACCGTTCCTCGGCTCTATCGCCAGGCCCGGCCCGGATCGGACTACCAGTGGTCCCTGGATCTGTTGCAGCGTTTTGGTCAAGCCCAGCCCGATGTGCCGACCAAATCAGGGTTGATGGTTGGTCTGGGGGAGACCGACGAGGAGATCGAGCAGGTGATGGCAGATCTGCGGACCCACGGGGTGGCGATGCTGACCATCGGCCAGTATCTGCAGCCCAGCCGCCACCACCTGCCGGTACTCCGCTATGTGGAGCCGGAGCGGTTCCGTCGATTCGAGACCCTGGGGTATGAGCTTGGATTCCGCAACGTGGCCAGCGGGCCGATGGTGCGCTCCTCCTATCATGCCGACCTGCAAGCGGCGGGGGAGCAGGTGGGTTGATGGACGGCGTCGCGCTGGGGCGGATCCTGGGGGAGCTGCTGTTGCCGCCAGCGGGCCCCATTCTGCTGATTCTGTTGTCTCTGCTGCTGCTGTTATTTCGTTTGCGTTGGAGTGCCCGGGTGTTGTTTCTCCTCGGGTTTGCCAGTCTGATAATGGTGAGTCTGCCGCCGGTCTCCCGGATTCTGATGGATGGTTTGCAGCGCAACCCGGTGATTGATCTTAACCAGATCCCGGCGGGACCCAGGGCGGTGGTGGTGCTCGGGGGTGGTTTCTACCGGCACCAGCTGGATTACGGCGGTCACACCGTCAGCAGTGCCACCCTGGAGCGGTTGCGTTATGCCAGTCGGCTTGCCCGGGCCGCGGAGCTGCCGATTCTGGTTAGTGGCGGCAGGCCGGAAGCGGCGTTGATGACAGCGGCTCTGCGGCAGGATTTCGGGGTGATGCCGAAGTGGCAGGAGGATGCCAGCCGCAACACCGCTGAAAATGCCCGTTTCAGCGCCCAGCTGCTAAGGGAGCAGGGGATTCGCCATGTCTTTCTGGTCAGCCACGCCTGGCATCTGCCCAGGGCGGTTGCCCAGTTTCGTCAGGCAGGTCTGGATGTGACCCCGGCGCCTACGCTGGTCAGCGTGCGACGGGTTGATACCGGTAGTGTGCCGAGCTGGGTGCCCACTGCCGAGGCACTCTGGTACAGCCGTCTGGCGTTGCACGAGTACATCGGGATGTTCTGGTATGCGGTGCGTTATCCGGCTGGGTCGGCCGAGCCGCTTTGACCTTAGTGGGTTTGGATGCGGTTGAGCTCTGCCAGTCGCTCCGGGGTGCCGATGTCGATCCAGGTGCCTCGGAAGTGCTCGGCGCTGAGTTGCTTCAGGCCGACGGCCCGCCGTAACAGGGGAGCCAGGGGAAACCGGCCCGGTTGGCACTGCTCGAACAGCGCTTTGCGATAGACGCCGATGCCGGAGTAGGTGAGCTTCTCATCCCCATTGCCGTTGATCTGGAAATCTCCGGTGGCGTTATGATCTGGATTGTCGACCAGTACGAGGTGAGCCAGAGCATCCAGATCTCCGGGCAGATTGGCGAAGGGGTAGTCGGTCCAGAGATCGCCGTTGACCACTATGAACGGGTCGCTTAGGAGCGGCAGGGCCTGCAGAATGCCGCCGCCGGTCTCCAGTGCCCCCGCTGCTTCCGCCGAGTAGTTGATCCGGGCGCCAAACCGGGTGCCATCGCCAAGTGCAGCTTCGATCTGCTCCCCTAGATACGCATGGTTGATCACGATCTGGTTGATGCCGGCGCTGACCAGCTGTTCAATCTGGTGCTGAATCAGGGGTTTGCCCCGGACCTGCAGCAGGGGTTTGGGGGTGTCGTCGGTCAGCGGGCGCATTCGTTCGCCTCGGCCAGCGGCCAGAATCATCGCTTTCATGGGGTCTCCAGTCTCGGGCGAACGTCCTGTTCCAGCCAGTTGCTAAATCGGGTCAGCTCGTCGTAACGCCGGCTCACCTGGATGATGTAATTCAGGGTGCGGGGAATATCCGCCAGATAACCGGGTTTGCCATCCCGATGGTTGAGGCGGGCAAAAATGCCGATCGCCTTGAGGTGCCGCTGCACCCCCATCAGATCAAACCAGGTCAGGAACTGCCCGTCAGTGACAGTCGCATCCAGCTGGCTGGCTCTGATCAGCTGCTGGCGATGCGCCAGCGCCCAGTCTCTGACCCGCTGTTCCGGCCAGGCGATGTAGCAGTCCCGCAGCAGCGAGACCAGGTCGTAGGTGATGGGGCCAACCACTGCGTCCTGAAAATCGAGTACTCCGGGGTTGTCCTGTTCCACCACCATCAGGTTGCGGCTGTGGTAGTCCCGCAGTACCCAGACCTGAGGCTGCTCAAGGGCGGATGCCGCCAGTTGGCCAAACAGGGCGGGCAGGTGCAGAGGAATCTGCTCCGCGCTCAGCCCCAGATGTTTGCCCAGGAACCAGTCACTAAACAGGGTCATCTCCCGAAGCAGCAGGGTCTCGTCGTATGGTGGCAGGTTTGGCGGTGGGGCGGACTGGATTCTCAGCAGTGTGGTCAGGGCATCGCTGTAGAGCGGCTCAGCGGTGTCTTCATCCAGGGCATCCAGATATTGGTTATCACCGAAGTCCGAGAGCAGCAGAAAACCTTGATCCGGCGCTTGCCCGAGGATCTCCGGGGCGTTGACGCCAGCGCTGCGCAGGGCCTGGGCGATGGTGATAAAGGGTCCGCACGCCTCCTGTTCCGGGGGTGCATCCATGGCGATCTGGCTGCTGACGTTGCGAGAGACCCGAAAATAGCGGCGGAAGCTGGCATCGCCGCTGACGGCGGTCAGGGTGAAGGGTGTGGGATCGAGTTTTTTCAGCCAGCGGGTCAGAGCCTGGAGCCTGGAGTCGGTATACTCTGGCGGCGGTGTGGATTCGGCTTCAGCGGAGCTCATCGTTTGCTATCCGATTCCATTTTTCCCATTCTGGCAAGGGTCAGACACCAGTCATGTTGATATTTGAGCAGTCCCGACCCGGTCGGCGAAACCGGGCCCAGCAGTTTGCAAAACCGGCCGCCAGTGATATTCCTGCCGAGCTGTCACGGCAGGACACCCCGGGTCTGCCCCGGGTCTCTGAACTGCAGGCGGTGCGCCATTATACCCGCCTCTCGCAACTGAATTTTTCCATTGATACCCAGTTTTATCCCCTGGGTTCCTGCACCATGAAATACAACCCCAGGGTCTGCAATACCCTGGCGATGCAGCCGGGGTTTCTCGGTCGTCATCCGTTGGCGCCGGACCAGACCGGGCAGGGGGTGCTGGCCTGCCTCTATGAGTTGCAGCAGATTCTTGGTGCCGCGACCGGTATGGATGCCGTCTCCCTGGCGCCCCTGGCGGGTGCCC
>JAKLLR010000014.1 GCA_022014175.1 Gammaproteobacteria bacterium
GCAGCCGCGACAATCGCCGGGTCTGTGATCTCCACCCCGTGATGGACCTCATACTTCTCCTTCAAACCGCGCAGAATGGCGACGGTGTCCTCCACTGAAGGTTCGTCTACCAGAACTTTCTGAAACCGGCGCTCAAGAGCCGCATCCTTTTCAATGTATTTGCGGTACTCATCAAGAGTTGTGGCGCCGACACAATGCAGCTCTCCACGGGCCAGAGCCGGCTTCAGCATATTGCCCGCGTCCATGGAGCCCTCAGCCTTACCAGCCCCAACCACGGTGTGTAGCTCATCAATAAACAGAATGACCTGCCCCTCTTCCTTGGCCAGCTCCTGCAGTACCGATTTCAGGCGCTCCTCAAATTCGCCCCGGAATTTTGCGCCGGCCACCAGCGCGGCCATGTCCAACGACAGCACCCGTCGGTTGCGCAATCCCTCAGGCACTTCACCATTGACGATGCGTTGCGCTAATCCTTCGACAATTGCGGTTTTACCCACGCCCGGCTCGCCAATGAGGACCGGGTTATTCTTGGTTCGCCGTTGCAGTACCTGAATGGTGCGCCGGATCTCATCATCCCGACCAATCACCGGATCCAGCTTTGCTTCACGGGCCCGGGCTGTCAGATCTAGACAGTACTTGTCCAGTGCCTCACGTAACTCTTCCGCGTTTTCCTGCTCCACGGAACCTCCATTTCGTAGTGTCTCAATCGCTGTTTCGATGCTCTTTTTATTGCACCCCGCATCCCTTAGAAGCCGACCCAGATCGCCTTTGTCATCGATTGCCACGAGCAAAAACAGTTCGCTGGCGATGTAGGCATCATTACGGTCCTGGGCCGCCTTGTCCGTCAGGTTAAGTAGCCGACCCAGATCGTTAGATAGATGCAGGTCGCCGGCCGCACCCTCTACGCTTGGTAACCGCTGTAGCAACTGTCCGACCTGAGTACGGATCTGGCCGGGATTAGCTCCGGCCAGCTCCAGCACCCGTTGCGCTGTGCTGCCCTGTTGATCCAGCAGGGCAGCCATCAGATGGGCGGGTTCTACAAACTGATTATCGGCCCCGAGGGCCAAGCTCTGGGCTTGCGCCAGCGCCTCCTGGAATCGGCTGGTCAATTTTTCCGGTCGCATCGCTACTCCACTCCTGACTGGTGATGACTGCCCCTAGTTATGGGGGCCCACTCCAGTGAGTCAAGGGAGAACCAACGGCCCCGTCGGTTGATCATGCAGAGGCTTGACCTCAATCAACTGAAGACTGCCCCCCGGGGCCGGGGCTCACTCCGCCGACACTAGAACCTGGCGGGCAAAACCATCCAGCACCAGATCGATTGGACTCACCAGGCCCAGCAGATCGGCTCCATTCACCACCAGCGCCCTCATCAGGTCGTGACGGGTGAAAAGCCTGGCGCAGTAGCGGATATCCATCTCTGGTGAAACGGTTATGACCGGTTTTTCCATAATCTCGTAGACGTTGACCCGATCCGGCGCACGATCCACCGCCAACACCTGACGGGCGATGTCCGAGACCAGGACCATGCCCCACTCATCATTCTCATGCCGCTTGCGGACCACCAGAACCGCTGTGCGCTTCTCCACCATCAGGTTCAGCGCATCGCTCACAGTGGCCAGACCGTCAATTGTGGAGTATTCGCTCCGCATCACATCTCGCACCCGGACTACTGGTTTGTTGCTCATAAATCCTCCTCCACAACTTGCGACAGTTTTTCCATCTGGTGACCGATACCGACCGCATCCTCTACGTCAACCTGGAAGGCGATGCCTGCGCCCGGAGACTCATCAAACTGAGCTACTTCGGCGATATGTTCAAGAATCGAGCGACTCAAATGCTCTTCGACCAGAAACAGCAGTACATCTCGCTGGGTCTCCAGAGTGAGTCCGAAAAAGGTTTTGGTCCGCCTGAGCCCTTCGCCTCGGGCGTGATTGATCACCGTCGCCCCGGTCGCGCCGTGGTCCCGGGCGGCGGTGAGCACGCGATCGGTTTTATCATCCTCAACCAGGGCAATAATCAGTTTGAAGTGCATGAGATTTACTCCTCGGTTTTACCCTTTACATATCTGGCCAGCAGCTCCGCTGCCTCGGCATAGCCCAGCACGCTAATAATCGGAAAGAGACTGGCAAACGCGATCAATCCAAAGCCATCCAGCAGAGGATCGCGCCCCGGCACGTTTGCTGCCAACCCGAGACCCAGGGCTGTGACCAGCGGAACTGTGACTGTTGATGTCGTGACACCGCCCGAGTCATAGGCTAACCCAATGATTATTTTGGGGGCCGTCAGGGTTTGCAGCAGCACAATCACGTATCCAGAAATAATGAAGTAGTGCAGTGGCCAGCCACAGACAATTCTTAACGTGCCGAGAGCGATACCCAGAGCGACCCCAAGCGAGACCGACATTCGCAGGCCGAGGGGTGAGATCGCTCCGCCGGAAACATCCCGGGCCATCAGGGCCACAGCGATTAGCGCCGGTTCGGCCAGGGTGGTCGCAAAACCGATGGCACCGCCAAAAAGATAGACCCAGTAGTAGTCCCGCCATGTCAGCTCAACTGCCGTGAGGCCATCAGACAGAAACTCCGGGGCAGTCAACTGTTCAGCCATCAAGCTGCCCAATGGAAACAGAGCTTTCTCCAGACCCATCAGAAACAGGGCGAGGCCAAGAATGACATAACCGTAACCCATGAGCAGCTGCCGCCAGTGTGATAACGGCCTGCGAATCACCAGAAACTGGAAGCACAGAATAATCAGGGTGATCGGCACCACATCCCGAATCGTGCCCAGGAGGGTCTGCAGCAGAGTGCCGAACAGCTCAATCACACCAGCATTCCATAGACCATAACAAAAATCATGGGCGTCAACGAGGCAAATGCGATCAGACCGAAACCATCAATCATGGGGTTACGGCCCTCAATTACCGAGGCGAGGCCAACGCCGAGGGCAGTGACCAGGGGCACGGTAATGGTCGAGGTGGTCACACCGCCGGAGTCGTAGGCGATGCCGATAATCCAGGGTGGGGCGATGGCGGTCATGGCCACCACCCCGCAGTAGGCACCGATAATCAGATAGTGCAGTAGCCAGCCTCTGAGTATCCGCAGCACTCCCAGAACAATGGCAAAACCAACAGCCACCGCAACCGTCAAACGCAGACCGACGGCGTAGTTGTTCCGGGCGGCATCCGAGTCAGCGATAGCGCCCCCTTCCGAGGCGATCCGTGCGGCTTCCCCGGATACTGCAATCAGCGCCGGTTCGGCCACAGTCGTGCCGAACCCCAGGGCGAAGGCAAATAGAACCAGCCACAACACGCTACCCTTCCGGGCAAAAGCATAGGCCCTACCCTCGCCGACCGGACAGAGACTGCTCTCCAGCCCCTGGATAAACAGGGCCAGACCCAGAATTACCAGAATCGCCCCTCCGAGCAGATCCATAACCTGGGGAATGGGCTGTTTGATCACCAGCACCTGAAAGAGCAGAACCACCCCGAAAATCGGAGCCAGATCCCGGCTGCTTGAGAGCAGCTGACGAACAAACTGGTTCTGGAGGCTGAACATTACGCCGCTATTGACCTTTCACCCGGCCACTATAAGGCAAGGCAGCCGAAGTGACGGGTTAGAATGTCGGGACATTCAGATTTCCCCTGTCACTAACCATTCAGAGCAGCATTTTTATGGATAACTGGCACCAGCAGGTTTTGCAGTGGAGTGGCGCTGCGGCGTCAGCCGCCTGGGGTATCCCCTCGGTGGTTCTTCTGGTCGGGACCGGACTGTTTCTCACCCTGCGACTCGGATTTATTCAGGTCCGGGCGTTTCGGCACGCCTGGGGACTGCTGTCGGGTCGTTACGACAGGCCGGAAGATCCAGGTGAGATCAGCCATGCTCAAGCCCTCTCTACCGCCCTGGCTGCGACCATCGGCACCGGCAATATCGCCGGAGTTGCCACCGCGATCGCCCTTGGTGGACCCGGTGCCGTGTTCTGGATGTGGTTGACCGCACTGGTGGGCATGGCCAGCAAATTCACCTCCTGCACCTTAGCGGTGAGATTCCGGGTACTGGATGCGGAGGGACGGGTTTGCGGTGGCCCCATGCACACCCTCAAATACGGACTGAAGATGCCGAAGACCGGAGCCCTGTTTGCGGTTTTCGCGCTGATAGCGTCCTTCGGAATTGGCAACATGGTACAAGCCAATTCGGTAGTCGACGGGCTCTCATTTCTTGCACCTGATATTCGGGCACAAGCTGGCCTCCGACTTCTGCTTGGGCTTGCGCTTGCCGCCGCAGTGGCCCTGGTTATCATCGGCGGCATCCGCTCCATTGCCGCCACCGCAGCCCGAATCGTCCCCTTTATGGCCCTGGCCTACTGTCTCGCGGCAGGTATTATTCTGCTGCTGAACCTGGAGTTGATTCCGGGGGCCTTCGCCACTATCTTCAACTACGCCCTGAATCCCGCTGCGGCCGGGGGTGGAGCCATTGGCGCCGCCATGCAGTATGGCGTCGCCCGGGGAGTGTTCAGCAATGAGGCTGGTCTCGGCTCTGCCCCGATCGCCCATGCGGCAGCGGCCACCGGTGAACCGGTACGAGAAGGGCTGGTGGCGATGTTGGGACCCTTTATCGATACGATTGTGATCTGCACCATGACCGCGTTAGTGATCGTGGTGACCGGAGTCTGGGGGGCGGATCGCCCCGCCGAGCTGCAGGGGGCCGCCCTTTCTGCTCATGCCTTCAGCCAGACCCTGGGTCAGGCCGGCGCCTGGGTGGTCAGTGCGGGGCTGGTCTTCTTCGCCTACACCACCATTATCGCGTGGTCCTATTACGGTGATCGCTGCGCTGAATTTCTGTTTGGTCCCGGGGCGGTCACACCCTACCGCATCGTCTATATTCTGCTGGTGGTGGTTGGGGCGGTGATCCCCCTGCCCCTGGTCTGGAATCTGGCGGATATCGCCAACATCTTGATGGCGGCCCCCAACCTGCTGAGCCTGCTGTTGCTCTCCGGCCTGGTGAAACAGCTGACGGAGAGTTACCTGGCCGGACACCGGGGCTAGTTGCAGATGGCGTTTAATCCATCAACCCTGGAGAGGGTGGTTCAGGCGGATGTTGCCCGGGCACTACAGGAAGACCTGGGTGATAGGGGGGATCTGACCGCGGCACTGGTACCCGTCGATGCAACCATGCAGGGTCAGGTGATCAGCCGTGAGCCTGGGGTGCTTGCGGGGCGACCCTGGTTTGATGAGAGCTTCCGTCAGCTTGACCCAGATCTGGTGATTCGCTGGCACGCTGAGGAGGGCAGCAGGCTCCAGCCGGATCAGCTGCTCTGTACCCTGCACGGCCTCGCCCGTCCCCTGCTCAGTGGTGAGCGCACCGCGCTGAACTTTTTGCAGACTCTCTCCGGCACCGCGACGATCACCCAGCACTACGCCGCCCAGATTACCGGCCTGCCCACCGTACTGCTCGATACCCGCAAAACTCTGCCGGGCCTGCGCCACGCCCAGAAATATGCGGTCCGCTGCGGCGGCGGCCAGAATCACCGCCAGGGGCTCTATGACGCGGTGTTGATCAAAGAGAACCATATTGCAGCCTGTGGTTCGATTGCTGCAGCACTCAGGGCAGCCGTTGAAACCTGCCCGGCCAATATACCGATTGAAATTGAGGTGGAGTCCCTGGCTGAACTGGAGCAGGCCCTGGAGTCCGGGGCCACTGCGGTTCTGCTGGATGAATTCAATCTGGAGATGCTGCGTCAGGGGGTCGCCATGAACGCCGGTCGCGCGCGACTGGAAGCCTCGGGCTCAATCACCCTTGACAACATCAGGGATGTCGCCGAAACCGGTGTGGATGCGATCTCAATCGGCGCATTGACCAAACACCTGCAGGCGCTGGATCTCTCCATGCGCCTGCAGGATTCGGACTGATCAGGACTTAGCGGCCGCCGTCGGTGACATAGCGCGCCAACGCATCCAGTTCCGGATCGGAGATTTCTGTTGGTCGAAACGTGGCCATGGCACCGATACCGTGGCGTACAACCTGTTTGACATAATCCGGCTGCAGATCATCCCGTTGCAGAATCACTGCTTGCTCTTCACCCCGGGTCAACGCCAACTGTTGGGTGCCCGGATGGACCCCGTCGGCGCCCGGATTGTGGCAACGGGCACAGTGGGTTGCAAATAGATCTGCGCCACTGATCGCGGCCGGTGCCATCGAATCGGCAGCGTCCAGACCGGAAGCCACATCATCACTATCACCACAGCCGGAGAGAGCAAACAGAGCGCTCAACATCAAAACATTGATTGTTTTCATACTCTCTCTCCCCTACTTCTGCGGCCAGATGCCGCTCTTGCCCGGAGCGAGAATGCCGTTCGGATCAAGCTCGGCCTTGAGTCGGTCATTGACCTTCCAGAGGCCATTATCAAAGGCGTTGTAGGTACTTTTGACCTGATCCATAAATGCCAGGTGGGTGCGGTATTCGCCGTAGCCGGCCGCGGCCGCCGCATCAATTAACTCTTTGAAGCACGTCTGTAGACGACCCATCTCTTCCGGCTTGGCGCGGTGATAGAGCATCCAGACAATATGGTGGATCTCCCGCCAGCCGATCACAAACTCGCCAACGTAATCAAAACCGTAACGGTTGGTGATCTCCCGCACCAGCTCAAACTGTTTGACCGCGTCTCGTCCAGTGACCGGCGAGATGGGTGAAAAAGAGGCATGGCCATCCGAGCCGTCCCAGTTCATCAGGCTGAACTCGGTCATGTTTGGGATGCCCTGCATCAGATTACTGCGGTAGGTCCAGGCCGTGTCGCTGCGATCTCCCTCGAAGTAGAACTTGACCCCCGGGATCTGCCGGAACGCCCCTTCAATCGCCTGCCACTGCACATCCATGATCGGTGGCGGCCCGTATAGCGCGCCCCAGACATTCCAGGCACCGAGACCCAGGTCAGCCCCCATTTTTTTCATGGCTGAGGGTGGCATAGGTCCCTTACCGGTGAAGTATTTGTGCTTCTGGGCCTGCACCCCCGCCTCATAAACCATATGCACCGCAAAGGCGGCGTTGGGGATAACCATGTTGATTTTTAACGGCCGCAGTGTCTCTATCAACTGGTAGAGATCGTCCTCATTTGGCACCGTAATCATGAAAGGCCTGTAACCCGGGGGCTCCGGCATCAACCAGACCCCCATCTTGGTGCAGATTCCCAGATTGGACTGGGTAAACATACCGTCGAGATAGGGGCCATAACCGTATTTGAACAGCTGCCAGCTGCTGCTGTTCTCCATCGCACCCATACCGGTACGAATCACATCTCCGTCCGCCATCACCACTTCCATACCGCACTGCATCACCACATGGTCACCATAGGGGGTGTAACCCGCGCCGCGATCCATGGTGTTACCAACCACACCACCCCAGCCGGGGGCTGCGCAGTCGATCCAGAGCTTGATGTTGTTCTCTTTCAGATATTCATAGAGCTGGATGTAGGTAACGCCCGGCTCCAGCAGGGCATAGGCGGACTCTTCATTGACCTCGAGAATCCGGTTCATCCGCTTCAGATCGAGCACGATGGCACCGTTCTTTCTCGGCGCGGGACCGCCGTATGCGTAGTTTTTGCCGGTGGAGATCGGCGAGAGTTCCAGATCGTATTCATTCGCCAGCCGCACGATCGCCTGGACCTCTTCGACGCTGTTCGGCGCAACCGCCGCAGAGGGGCGATGCTCCGCCTCTGAGACCGGCGAGAAAGCATCCTTGTAACTATCGAGGCTGCCGCCAGAGTCCGCAAACACCCATTCAGGACCAACAACCTCTCCCAGCTTGATCAGCGCTTCGTCAAACTGAGCCTTGCTAATGCCTTCGGGTAGCGGCTGTGCCATCGAGTTCTCCTGTTTGATATCGCAGCCCCATAACGGAGCTATCCCTAAATTTATATGGATTGTTGACCGCTAATGGACAGGTCAATCCAGCTCCCGATTTTACCCATGCCTGAGCCGATCTGTCTCCCTCACCCGCCGGGGAGTGACACTGGCCCCTTCTCAGGTTGCCATCACGGCATCCGGGCCCAGATCATGTCATCGCCGAACCCGGGCTAACTCTCGCCGGAACTGTCGACTATCAACCCCCTCTTGGCCATGGCGGATAACTGCTTGATGGCATGCTCCCGCTGCTGCGCCTCGCTCCTGCTCTCCACAGGCTCTGAGTAGGCCAGCTTCACCGGCAGTCTCCCCCGGGTATAGCGGGCGCCTCGCCCGGCATTATGTTGCCCGACCCGACGAACCAGATCAGTGGTAATACCCGTGTAGAGGGTGCCGTCACCACACTCGATTATGTATACAAACCAGGAGCTCAAAATACATAAATTACTTTAATAAAATTCAATATCTTATTATTTTATATAACTTATTTGTAATTTTCCCAACGACATCTCAATCAAGAATCAGCCATCTCAACACAGGCAACTCAAAAGTGTATATCGTAGAGGGCCGGGTTTACGGCGAGAGTGAGAGTTACAGAAAATGGCGGAGAGGCAGGGATTCGAACCCTGGATGGGCTATTAACCCATGCCGGTTTTCAAGACCGGTGCTTTCAACCACTCAGCCACCTCTCCGTTCGGCGCGCAAGCATACCCAAAGCCTATCCGGGACGCCAGCCGGAACCCGCAAGCCAGGTTAAGTTACCGACTCAGGCGTTCCAGCCCACCCATATAGCCACGCAACACCGGCGGTATCACCACAGAGCCATCAGCTTGCTGGTAATTTTCCAGCACCGCCACCAGGGTCCGCCCCACCGCCAGGCCAGAACCATTCAGAGTATGAATCAACTCGGGCTTGCCAGTCTCCGGATTGCGCCAGCGGGCCTGCATTCGCCGGGCCTGGAAATCCTCAAAATTACTGCAGGAGGAGATCTCCCGGTAGGCCTTTTGGCCGGGCAGCCAGACCTCCAGATCGTAGGTCTTGGCTGCAGAGAAGCCGAGGTCACCGCCGCAGAGCGCCACCACCCGATAGGGCAGGTTTAACCGCTGGAGCACAGATTCGGCGTGACCTGTGAGGGCTTCAAGGGCATCCCAGGAGGCTGCAGGACGAACCATCTGTACCATCTCTACTTTTTCAAATTGATGCTGTCGAATCAGGCCCCGGGTGTCTCTGCCATAACTGCCGGCTTCACTGCGAAAACAGGGGGTGTGGGCAACAAACTTAACCGGCAGATCGTCCTCACTAATAATGCGGTCCCGGGCCCAGTTGGTTACAGGGACCTCGGCCGTAGGAATCAGGTAATGATCTGGCCCGGCGGGAAACAGATCTTCAGCAAACTTGGGTAGCTGGCCGGTACCCCGCAGGCTCTCCGCCTTCACCAGGTAAGGCACATAGACCTCGGTATAACCATGCTCACTGATGTGCAGATCAAGCATGAACTGCACCAGGGCCCGCTGCAGCCGAGCCAGGTGACCTGAAAGCCACGCGAAGCGGGAGCCGCTGATGGCCGCTGCCACATCCAGGTCGAGCAGACCAAGGCCGTCGCCCAGATCAACATGGTCCAGCGCCGGCCAGTCCATCGCCACTGGCTCACCCCAGCGGCGGAGCTCCAGGTTCTCGGCTTCATCCGCGCCCACAGGTACCGACTCGTGGGGCAGATTGGGCAGACCGAGCGCAATATCCTGCAACTCGTTTTGAATCCCGGCCAGCCCATCCTCCGCGCTCTTCAGCTCATCGCCCAGGCTGCTCATCCGGGCCAGAAGCTCGGAGGCATCGCCCCCACTCTGCTTGATCTGACCGATCTTCTTTGAGCTGCTATTGCGTTCGTTTTGCAAATCCTGCAACCGAATCTGCAGCCCTTTGCGCTGCTCCTCAAGAACGGTGAGGCGATCCACGTCGAAGGTAAAACCACGTTTCAAAAGCGACTCCCTGACAGCTTCCGGGGCGTGACGCAGCAGTCTGGGATCCAACATCGAACTGACTTCCAGGCGGGATTGAGAAGGTCGCGGATTGTATCACCAGCGCCCATACCGGTGCCTGAAGACTTGACGCTGGGGGTGTTCTCTGGCGCTATGATCTGCCCGTCCAGCTGGCCAGGCGCCGGCGGCCATAATCAGAACCATAACAAGGATGAACAGAGAGAATGAATGAAGCGTTAATACTGATCGCAGGCTGGGTAGTCTTCTCCGGCAGCCATATGCTGCTCTCATCTACCCCGGCACGCCCATGGCTGGTGCAGCGCATGACCCTCAAGGGCTATCGCCTGCTGTTCACGGTAATTGCCTTTGCCACCTTTGTTCCCCTCTGCTTCTATTACGCAGGACACAAACACATGGGCGCCCTGCTCTGGTCGCCACTGCCCCACGCAATCGCCGCTGTGCTGGTTTTTATTGCCTTTTTTCTATTCGTTGCCAGCCTTTTCACGCCGACCGCTGCGGGCATGATGGGAACCACCACCGGGGTGACCGGCATTACCCGGATTACCCGCCACGCGGCCTTTGCCGCCATGATTATCTGGGCGACGGCCCATATGGCAGTGAATCCGTGGCTGACGGATCTCGTCTTCTTTGGCGGCTTTGTGGTTCAGCTATTGATCGGCCCACACCTGATGGACAAGCGTAAACTCGCGGAGCATGGCGAGTCTTATCAACAGTTTCTGGATCAGACCAGTTATCTGCCATTTGCGGGCAAAATCAAACCGAAAATCGTGCTCTCGGAATACTCCGCCTGGGTCATTCCGGCTACCGTTGGCCTGTTTGCACTGGTCTACGCATTCCATGATCAGCTGTTCAAATAGCAGAACGCCCGCTTCTGCGGGCGTTCTAACAGCGGACTGAAACAGAGCGTCAGCTGCTGGCTTCGGGGGCCAGCAGTAACCGGTTCATCCGCTTGACGAACTGGGCGGGATTATCCAGATGTCCGCCCTCGCTCAGCAGGGCCTGATCGTAGATCACGAAGACCCAGTCCATGAAATCCATCTCCTCGGATTCCGCTTTCGACGCGCGCTGGAACAGGATATGTTTCGGATTAACTTCCAGAATAGGCTTGCTCTCCGGCGCACTCTGGCCTGCATTCTTTAGAATCCGTTCCAGATTACCGCTCATACCGTTCTCCTGCGCCACCAGACAGGCCACCGAATCAGTCAGACGATTGGTGATTCGAACAGCCTGCACCTTGTTCTCCAGCACTTTGCTCATGTGTTCCAGGACTGTGGTCTGCTCCTCGCTGCTCCCCTCCTCTTCGGCATCAGCCTGTTCGCCCAGTTTGGACAGATCCAGATCTCCCTTGGCAACCGAGACCAGGGGAATGCCTTCAAACTCAGACAACGCGCCAACCAGCCACTCGTCGATCTTGTCTGATAGCAGCAGTACTTCGACCCCCTTCTTCTTGAATATCTCAAGGTGTGGGCTGTGCAGCGCGCCGCGGTGGCTCTCGGCGGTGATGTAGTAGATCGCCTCCTGCTCCTCCGGCATCCGGGCCACGTAGTCCATCAGAGTGATTTTTGGATCGGGCTGTCCGTCGAATGTTGTGGAGAATCGCAGCAGTTTGGCAATTCGCGTTTGGTTGGCGTGATCTTCGATCGCACCCTCTTTCAGCACCACACCAAAAGTTGACCAGAACTTCAGATACTCCTCAACCCGCTGGCTGGCCATCTCATCCAGCATACCGAGCACGCGCTTGGTGCAACCCGCCCGCATGGATTCGATCAACTTGTTGTTCTGAAGAATCTCGCGGGAGACATTCAGGGGCAGATCAGCGGAATCCACCACACCCCGCACAAAACGAAGATAACCGGGCAGCAACTGCTCGGCATCATCCATGATGAAGACACGATTGATATAGAGCTTGATGCCGTGCCGTCGATCCCTGTCCCAAAGATCAAAGGGTGCCCGGGAGGGGATATAGAGCAGTGAGGTGTACTCCTGACTGCCCTCGACCCGATTGTGGGCGTAACAGAGCGGGTTTTCGAAGTCGTTGCTGACCTGTTTGTAGAACTCTTCGTACTCGCTCTTTTCGATTTCGGTGCGGGGTCGGGTCCAGAGTGCTGTGGCCTGGTTCACCACCTGCATCTCGGTCTCAGCCTCAATCACGGTCTCCCCATCTTCAGATTCGCTCACCGGCGCTTTGCTTGGCATCAGGATCGGAAAAGTGATGTGATCGGAGTATTTCTTGATGATGCTGCGCAGGCGAATATCCGCCAGATAATCCCGACTGTCGTCCCGCAGATGCAGCACCACCTCGGTCCCAGGCTGCGGGCAGTCAGCAGCCTCCAGGTCATACTCCCCCTCACCGCTTGAGAGCCATCTGACCCCCTCAGAGGGATCGGAGCCGGCCCGCCGGGTGGTCAGGGTTACTCGGTCGGCGACTAAAAACGCAGAGTAGAAACCAACGCCGAACTGACCGATCAGATTACTGTCCTGCTCGCTGTCGCCGGTCAGATGAGCGGCAAACTCCCGGGTGCCGGAGTGGGCGATGGTGCCGATATTGGTCACCACTTCGTCACGACTCATGCCAATACCGTTGTCCCGGATGGTTACGGTGCCAGCGGCTTCATCAGAGCTGACCTGAATCGCGAGATCCTGCCCGGACTCCAGCAATTCCGGAGCTTCCAGGCCCTCGAAACGCAACTTATCCAGGGCATCTGAGGCGTTGGATATCAGCTCCCGCAGGAAGATATCCTTGTTGCTGTACATCGAGTGAATCATCAACTGCAGCAGCTGCCTGGTCTCTGTTTCGAAACTCCGGGTCTCTTTGTTCTGGCTCATGGGGGCTCTGTTCTCCTGCCGGTTCAAACCATCTCGCATCAGCGCGAGCAATTAAATCAGTGGCCTAAATGGGGTGCTTCAGGGGGATTTCAAGGGCTCCGTTCAGGTTCCTGTGGAATCCGTCGGTAGCCTGTCCAACCCGGGCTAATAGGGCCCCATCCCTGTTTCAGCCACTTCCCGTATCACCCGGATCCGGAATCGCCCCACCGCTCGCGGCAAAAGGTCAGGGACTGACTGCCGACAACCTCATCCGATCGGCAAAGGCACACCGCATTTTTCGGCGGGAGGAGCGAACCCGGAGCCTATCAGCTTGTTGTCTACACTGGAGCCGGACCGGCAGGTTCCGACGCTGAAGGGCTGGCGCTTGCCTATGAGCTGATCAACCTCTTGAATCTCAGCCCCGGCCGCTTCACGGTTTGAATCGGAATCAGTTGCTGAAGCCCTCGGCTGGGTCTATATCAATGATCTCGGCGACTGGCAGGTTGGCAATATCCCGCAGCTTCTCATGACGATCCTGCTCCATATCCACCAGGCTTGAGAACCGGGCATAACTGGATTCCACCAACACCGGTCGGGCATCCCTGCCAACCTGGTAGACGCCATAACGCACCAGACTGCGTTCGTCCGATTCCAGTTTGCCAATAAGGCGCTTGGTCACCCAGATCGCCCCATGGCTGGCAAAGTCACTCAGACGGGCTGCATGGTTAATGGTGTCGCCAAGGGCAGTGAACTCGACCGAGGTCGTGGCCTGGAACGTGCCCAGCCACTCCTCGCCTTCGTGCAGACCGGTATTGAGAAAGAGTTCCGTGGGCCAGTTTTTACGGGCCTGCCAACGCTGGCTGATCTCCCGCATTTTGTTCTTGATCTGGCGTGAACAACGCAGCGCATTGAGAACGTAGTTGCAGTCTGGCTGCGGGAAAAAGTAGTAAACCATGCCGTCACCGACATGCTTTCCATGCACACCGTAGTACTGCCGGAAAATAAGCTCCATCTCGGACCAGATCTCATTGATCAGCTCGAAGTACTCATCCGGGGGCAGTTCGGCACAGATCTTTACCGAATCCTGCAGGTCCGCCACCAGCACACAGAGCCGAGTCAGTACCGGCAGGCGTCTTTTCAACAGTTCGCGGATGACCCGGTCGCGATTTGAGAGCAGTTCCAGCAGGGACTCCTGCTGCTCATCCAGAGGCACGTAACTGAACAGAATACCTTCACGGTAGTACGACACATAAAGGTTGTATGGTTTGACGTCTCCGGCCGGGGTGAGGAGTTCCGCCTGGGTCTGCAATACCCCACCTCGCTGAAACAGCGCCCCCTTCTCAAACGACCTCTCCAGCTGACGAATCTCCGAACTGGCCAGGTAAGGGTAGATTCTCGCCAGTGCCTGCCGTTCGAGCCGCGGCTTCGCAATCGAGGCGTGGAGATCAATCAACCCGCTCCAGGTGCTATCGCTGGCCTCCCGGGCTGCCCGGAGCAGCAGGCGAAATATACTTCTGCCATCACTGGTGTCCGGCAGTTCATTGAATATGGTCGGCATCCGATTCACCGCAGACTGGTTAAACCAGACCACTTCAAAGTTGTAGTTCACCATGTATGCGGGGTGCTTCAGGCCCTCAACAGTAAGGCTGAGTGATTCTGCGGCTGAACCCAGCGATGCGAGTGCTGGTCCAGGAGTCTCAACTTCAGGCGCCCGATCAAGATCCGCAGGAGCTGACCGCACTGCTGGCTTTTCTACCAGATCATCAACCGGTGCAGCGGAACCGATAAAACCAGGCTCGGCAGAAGGCCCGGATTCGCTGGCTTCTTCGGGTGAAGTGTCTAAACCGGCTGTTGCCGGTTGTTCGTCCCGCCGTCTTTCGACCAGACCGGCAGACTGATTGCCTTGTGCCGCCTTGGCTGCGATCTCACTCATCGACATACCCTGCTTCTTCAGCACCCGGACTCGCCTGATCTGTTCAACAGCGCTGTCAGGAAAATACCCGAGCTGGCGTGCACCGCCGCCCTCACCACCTGGATTACGCACCACTGGCTTAGGCAGTATTCCTAGAGCAATATAGTTGTTGAGTGTGGCACGCGAAATACCAGACTGATCCATAACTTCCTTACTGCTAAGCATTTCACAACCCCCACAATATGCCTGGTGACGGACGCCGTTTATCCGCTCACATGATCCCAACCGGACTTAACTGTATAACTTATAAGCCATACTGTCCATAATTAATTTAGTCAGTTCACACTGGTATTTAGTCTGTCTAATTGATATTGGGTAGATAGACCGAACTATAAATAGACAGTCTAAGAGATGTTTGACATCCACTATACAGCCCGTTACCTTATCGATACCCCAGCACCCTGAGGGGCTCCTCCCCTGAACCGAAACAACAGATCGTCGGCTGCAGCTTCAGCGCCGCGCAAAAGAACCCTGATTATTGATGACTCGCTAGACCAGAGGGAGCTGCTTCTGGGTTACCTGGAGATCACTGGACAGCATGAAGTCCGCTGTGCGAGTGGCGGTTACGACGGACTCGTTCAAATCGGCGCATTCCAGCCGCACATCATCTTTCTCGATGTCGTGATGCCGGACATGGATGGACTCACCTTGCTCGACTCACTGGCCACGATTTGCGGCCCGGATAATGTCCGGATCATTGTAGTCACCGGCAGTCGAGATCGGGCGGTGTTGGCGTCACTGGATGCCCTGGCCCCAGATGCCATCATCCGGAAGCCCTATCTGTTCGAAGAGATCGACCGGGTTTTGAAGTCAGGCTAACAAGCAAAGCTATTCTGTCCAATATGGTGAAGGGGCGGAACCTTCAGGCCCACCTGAGTCAAATTGAGTATGATTTGACCAAACAGGCGCTGCAGAACAACAATCTCGTAGTCTCCCACGCTGCAGATAGGCTCGGTATGCGTCGGACCATTCTGGTGAAGAAACTGCATAAATATGGCCTGCACAAACAGTCGCCGATCCCCACATTGAGCATTATCAGGAGTTGTTGTACATGGTCGCATCAAGCGTCAATATCGCAGTTTTAACTGTATCTGATACCCGAACAGAGGAGAGTGATACCTCGGGGAAAATACTGAAAGAGTCAGCGGAAGCAGCGGGCCACGCAGTTGTTGATAAGCAGATTGCGCCGGATGATATCTACAGGATTCGAGCTATCGTCTCCTACTGGATTGCGGACCCGCAGGTGGACGTTATCATCACCACCGGAGGTACCGGCCTCACTGGCCGGGATGGCACGCCTGAAGCGGTCACTCCACTTTTGGATAAAATTATCGAAGGGTTTGGTGAGCTGTTTAGACAGCTATCCTACCAGGAGATCGGCACCTCTACGGTGCAGTCCCGGGCCGTGGGCGGCGTCGCTAACGGCACCTTTCTATTCGCCCTGCCCGGTTCCTCCGGAGCCTGCCGCACCGCCTGGGACAAAATTCTGCGCCAACAGCTTGACCTGAGTCACCGTCCCTGCAATTTCGTTGAGTTAGTGCCCCGGCTGCTAGAAAAGTAGCAGCCTGCAGCGAAAACATGCAGGCAGCTCCGACGATCATATAATTTTTTGAGCCCTCATCTCATCCATCTCAGAGTCGGAAAGACCCAGCTCAAGCTGGTAGATCTCCTCGTTATCCTGACCTAGAGAGGGGGCGGTATGCCGCAGTCTGGCCGGCGTGCGGGAAAATTTGGTTGCGACACCAAAATGGGTCAATGACCCATATTTCGGGTGTTCCAGCTCCACCACCGACTCCCGCTCCCGGTAGTGGGGGTGTTTGATGATCTCCTCGAAGGTCAGGATTGGCGCGGCGACAACCTCGGCAGCGTCCAGTAAAGCCATTGCTTCATCAACAGTCAGCTTTGAAATCCATTGGTTGATAACCTCATCAACCGCCGCTACATTCTCAATTCGAGCTTGATAGCTGGCGAGCCTCGGATCATCAGCCCACCCCTTGAGACCCATGGTTTCACACAGGCGGACCCAATGGGCATCAAACGGTGCAAAAATGAAGACCCACTGACCATCCTTACAGAGGTAAGTATCGATTGGCGCACCAGCCCCGAGCGTATTACCCGATCTTTGCCAATCAAAATCAGCATTTGCCGTACCCATAATGCCCATGTCGGTGGCGTAGATCATGGCATCAGTCATCGATGCATCGACGTGCTGCCCCTGCCCCGTTTTGTTCCTGTACTGCAGCGCCGCAAGAGCCCCAATGGCTGCTTGCCAGCCCGACATGTCATCAGCCAGTACCGGGCCGGTGCGTAGCGGTCGACCGCCTTTTTCGCCAGTGACCGACATAAAGCCGCCCATGGCCTGGCCAACCGGATCAAACGCCTTCTTTTTCTGCAGCGGGCCAAACTGTCCAAATCCACTGATAGAGACATACACCAGGCCCGGATTCTCCTTGCTCAGATGCTCGTAGCCCAGTTTCCAGGCGGACATAGTGCCAGGGGTGAAGTTTTCGATCACCACATCTGACCTGGCCGCCAGCTGACGGAAAAGGGCCTGCCCTTCGGGTTTTCGGAAATCCAGGGTGATGCTTTTCTTGCCCCGGTTGTAGCCGTCAAAAATCGTGGATGCATCCAGATCATCCCCTCCGGCTATGAGCGGCGGAACCTGGCGGTTAGGATCCCCCTTGCCCGGCATTTCGCACTTCACCGACAGCGCGCCGAGGTCCGAGAAGATCATTCCGCAGATTGGGCCAGAGGCGTAGTTAGTCGCTTCCAGCACCCGAATGCCTTCAAGCGGGCCGACGCTGTCGGCAATCGCCTGGGCATAAAATTCCTGCTTCTCCATCACACTACTCCTAGTAAAGGTCTATCACTTCAGGTTGTAAAAACAGTCAGAACTTCAGGTTTTTTGACGCACGGCACCCTGAGCTTCGAGATCACCGATCTCACTTTCGGAAAAACCCCAATCCAGAAGTACAGCGCGGGTGTCCTGTCCCGCCGGAACCGGGCCGTGCTGAATCTGCCCGGGGGTGTCTGAAAACCGGGGGGCCGGGGCCGGTTGAATCAACCCGTCCACCTCAACGAAGCTCTCCCGGGCGCGGTTATGGGGATGTTTCCAGGCTTCGGTCAGGGGCAGCACTGGTGCGTAACAATAATCCTGACCGTCCAGTATCTCATCCCACTGTGCCGCCGTTTTCTGCCTGATCGCCTCTGCCAGCTTTAGTTTTAACTCGGGCCAGTGTTGCCGATCCATCTGGGGCGGTAGCTCATCGGGATTAATTCCCAGGGCCCCCAGAGTCTTCTTGTAAAACTTATCCATGACGCCAGCTATGCTGATCCATTTACCGTCGCTGGTCTCGTACACATTATAAAAATGAGCCCCGCTATCAACCATGTTGGTCCCCCGCTCAGGCTCCATATGGCCACAGTCATAAAGTCCATGAAACAGGGTCGCCAAGTAAGATGCCCCGTCCACCATGGCGGCGTCGATCACCTGCCCACGACCAGTGCGGACCCGCGCGAACAGGGCAGCCGCGACACCGAAAGCCAGCAACATTCCACCGCCACCAAAGTCCCCCACCAGACTCAGGGGTGGTGTTGGCGGCTCGCCGCGCTGACCAATCATATCCAGCACCCCGGCCAGGGCGATGTAATTCAGGTCGTGCCCCGGATTTCCAGCCAGCGGGCCCTCCTGGCCGAAACCGGTTATTCGACCGTAAATCAGCCCGGGGTTACGCTGCAAACACTCATCCGGACCCAGCCCCAGCCGCTCCATCACACCGGGCCGAAAGCCTTCCAGCAGGACATCAGCCTCCCCAACCATGCGCAGCAGCGTCGCTATGCCGGCCTCCGATTTCAGATCCACGCCGATCGCCTTTCGCCCCCGGAACAGCGGCATCGATCTGCCCGGAATATTCAGTGGACCATCTGGAATATCAGCATTAACCATAGCTGCGGGATCAACTTTGATGACCTCCGCACCCATATCAGACAACACCATTGCGGCAAACGGCCCAGGGCCGATGGAGCCGATCTCTACCACCCTCAGACCCTGAAACGGGCCGCCGCTCCCACTGCTCTTTTGCCTGCTGTCGTTCATCAGTCGCACCTCCTAACCGCCCCTAGTTATTAAAGAGACCGCTAATCAATAATTATTTTGACTACGCCGGACAGTTTACTGGAATCAGCCCTTGAATCGATGGCCAATCATCAGCAGACTCTGGCAGATGAATTTTTGCAGTCATTGCGGCAGCTCAGTCCGCCCATTCATACCCCAGGGTGACGACCGGGAACGGCACGTCTGTAGTGACTGCGGCCTGATTCATTATCAGAATCCGAAGGTGGTAGTTGGCTGCATCGCTGAGTGGCAGGAAAAGGTCATCCTCTGCACCCGAGCGATCGCACCCCGAATCGGCTACTGGACACTGCCCGCCGGTTATCTGGAAAACGATGAGACCACAGAGCAGGGCGCTGCCCGAGAGGCCCGTGAAGAGGCCGGCATCGAGGCTCGCATCACTGCCCTGCATGGTATTTACGAGCTGCCCCATATCAATCAGCTGTATCTGTTCTACCGGGCGGAACTGCTGGAACCGGAATTCGCGCCAGGGGTCGAATCCCTGGATGTTCGTCTGATTTCGGAGGCAGAAGTGCCCTGGTCAGAGCTCGCTTTTGGCGTTGTAGGGACCGCATTGAAAAGCTATTTTAATGATCGCCGCAACGGCGCCTATCAACTCCATCGGACAACGGTGCAACCGGGAGCCATCTAGCGCCCCGTAGATTCGCGGCCGACCGGCAGCGTTTCCAGATTACAATTACCGCTTCAAACGCCAACTCTCAGAGAATAGAAATCTATGCCGATGAAGACCGGCAATATCATCCTGTTGAGCCAGATCGCGCTGGTGGTAATAGCCACTACGCTGCTTTTGATCTCATTAATGGCGTTACCAAAACTCGCCAGCCATCCAGAGATTTCGGATCTCCAGAGACAGACCGATCACCTGGCCAATGAACTTGAGTCTCAACTCCAGCAGCAGATATCCCATCTCCGACTGGCTGCGGCACTGCTGGCTCAAACCTCAACCGAGCAGGATAAGGCTCAGCAGAACGCGCTGAAACAGGTGGAGGAGTCATTGGAATGGGTGAGAATAGGAGCGATTCTTAATGGCTCCGGCCAGATCCTCGCAAGTTCCCACGAATTAACCCCGGCACGCGAACAGGAGCTGATTCGGCCCGAGGCAGTAGAAGCATTGTCACAGGTCGGCAATGGCGGGATCTGGATCTCGGAAAACCACATCGACGGGGCACTGCCCACGCTGCTTACCTATCTGAGATATCAGGATTCCACCGGTGCAGCCCGCCTGTTGGCCACCAGTATCAGTCTCGATTTTGTAACCGAAATAGTCAACAGAGCCGCCGCTCAAT
Organism: Gammaproteobacteria bacterium; assembly: GCA_022014175.1. GTDB lineage: Bacteria > Pseudomonadota > Gammaproteobacteria > Immundisolibacterales > JAKLLR01 > JAKLLR01. The sequence continues at coordinate 20,082 of JAKLLR010000014.1, forward strand.
TCCCCGCTCCCCTCTCCATTTTGCTCCGAAATGGAAAGGGCAATCGGACCATCGCAGCCACCGGTGCTGAGGCTGTAACCGCAGAGAGCTGGAAAAACATCCAGGCAACCTCGGAGCCAACCGAGCTGGAGGACAACGGCACATGGCTCGCCAGCGTTCAACTGCCCGGAGTCGGGGTAAACCGGGGCTGCAGCTGGCTGCTGCTGGCACAGCTGCCGGATTCGGCCCTGGCGGCAACCCCCGTCCAGCTTACAGTTAGCCGAATCGCCATGACAGCCGGAGTCGTTCTGCTATTCGGGCTACTGTTAACACCCTCGCTGGTCCGTCGGGCCCTTGCACCCCTCTCTGATCTTGCTGCGGCCATGGCCACCTTGGCTGACGCGCCGATGGATGCAGAGCTGCAGTCTCCACGAGGCCCCCAGGAGGTCAGAAATCTGCTGGATAGTTACAACATCCTGGTCTCACGCCAGCAGACTCGTCATCGGCAGGCACGGGAGGCGATCAAGGGCGCCCATCGGGAACTTGAAGCTCTGCACACCTCTCTGCGCTCCTGTGGGCAGGCCCTGCGTTCTGAATTACAGCAGATTAACGCAGCAGTAGACTCATCCGCATCAAACGCACTTGCACACATCACCCCAGAAGCCGTCAAGGTGGTACGCAAGGCCTGTGTGCGGCTGCGCCATCTAGCCTCGGAGATCGAGGAGCTTGTTGAGCCGGAGATCGGCGGCCGAGCCAAAATTCAGATCAGCTTCGATTCAGCCACAGTTTTTGACGCCTTGATGGCTGACCTGCAGGTCGCGGCATCACAACAGAGGCTGGTGTTGAATTACAGCCCACCCCCCGGCGATGCCAGGCTGCTGCAGGGCGATCCCGAAATGATTCGGCGGCTAATGGCGGGGCTGGTTCGCCATGCTCTGCTTAATCTTGTCACTGGTGGCGTTACCATCCGGACCGAAGTCGTCGAATCAGAATCTGGTCAGGCGCTGCTCTGTTTCCGTGTGGAGGCTTGGGGAAGCTGCCGTGATGACGCCCCGATCGACAAACTATTCAATCCCCTGCGCCAACAAACCGGGGGGCTGTCTGCCCAGATCGGAACTTCAAATTATGAATTGGCCCGGGCACACCAGATCGCATCCCGCCTGGAAGCCAAGTTAAGCATTGAGGGGGAACCCGGTGTATCTGATGCCGTCCTCGTGCAGGTTGACTTGCAAGGTGGAGGCACCAAGCCGATCCAGTCAGCCCCGGTGGAGTTGAAAGGCCTGCGGGCGGCAGTTTTACAAGACACCGTAACCGAGGCCAATCAGATCACAGCCTGGCTGCGCTCTTTTGGAATAGACGCCCAAAGCATCGAGCCCGTTGACGGGCTGGCCATGCTCGAATCCGCCGTGAGCAACGGCAAGCCCTACCAGATTGTTATCACCGACCAGTTCATGCAGGGCATTGAGGGCGACGAACTGGCCTACATCATTCGCGCCACCCCCGCCCTCGGCGGGCCGCTCATGGTGATGTGTTCATCCACCACCCGCCGGGGGGATGGCCACAAACTTGCTGCAGCGGGCTATTCCATCTACCTGCCGAAGCCAGTACAGTCGAATGAATTAAAAGCAGCACTGGAGCTCGGCATCGCTCAACGGGGCAAAACGGCAACCCCGGAACTCATCACCCGCCATACCCTGAGAGAGCGAACCTAGACCAGGGCATCCCCGCCCCCCGGGGTTGTTTCTGGCAGTTGCCCTAAGCAGCGTAGCCAAATCCCAGGTCCACAATTAAACAGTCAAGGTCATGGCAACAGAGCACTAATCACTTGGTGTCGCCTTTGCCTTGCGGGGGCGGCCTGAACCAACCCGTTATCAGGGCTCACCAGGGATCGACCATCCCGTTCTTAACAGCGGCTTTCCCACTCGCTCGGCTTGTTCCCGTGGGATCCCGACGTATAATGGCCGCCGCCAGAACCTGGCAATCACACCGTATCTATAGAAGGGGCAATCAATGAAGGGCACCATCCAGCGGTACAACTATCGCAAAGGATTTGGATTTATCGAAGGCACGGATGGCCAAGAATACTTTTTCCACTATACTGATTTTGATGACAATAAACGACAGATTCGCCCTGACCGGGAGGTTGAATTTGCCGCCGGAACCAATGAAAAAGGGCTCTTTGCCTCCAAAGTCTGCCTAACGGAAAGCGGCGGCTCCGGCCCATCCAGAAGCCCCGGACTCCGCCGGGGTATGCCCCCCGCTGGCATCTTCATTCTCGGCCTGATTGTCGGCGCTCTACTCGGCTATTTCGGCGGCACTGGCCTAGGCTGAACATCCGGTCTTTTTAACCATATGGTGGCAGCAATCCAGGCTGCTGAAAGAGTATTTCCGTAGAACAGCTGTCGGCTGAGCAAAAACCTCCAATTCAATCGGTGGAACGCCCTTTTTCTGGCATCTGAGCTTTTTCGTTGGCGGCTTTTGCCGCTGCCAGCGCCTGGCCGACAGTTACCCGGGCCGGGTCTTTCGCCGGGATCAAATTCATCAACTTCTGCCAGCGGGCAATCGCACCATTAAAATTGCCCTGTTTGAATTGCCAGAGCCCTAGATACCAATTGGCATCCGGGTTGTCCGGCGCCACCTCGTACAGTTTCTGGTAAAGCGCCAGAGTTGCCGCGTTCTCTGGGTCCTGATTCTCCGCGAAACTGGCGGCGGCGTAACGGGCCAGGATGTCGGATCGCTCCGGCGCCAGATCATGAGCCTTGCCATAGGCATCCCGAGCTGAGCCGACTTCACCTACCGCCGCTCGCCAACGGGCCAGCCGTAGCCAGCCGTCTATGTCCGTCGGGTCACTCTGCAGACGCCCCGCCAAACCTCCGAGCTCCCTCTCCACCCGTTCTGGTAGCGATAACCACCAGGACGACTGGTTTTTTCCGCCATCACTCTGATTCGCCCCCTGGGCCAGCTGCTCCAGCCCCATGGTTACGTCGGGGTCATCCGTTAGCCGTTTGTCAGCCTGGATATAAGCATCCACAGATTCCGCCAGGCGACCGAGCACGAAATAGGAGCGCCCCAGCCGTTTCCAGCCCTCGCCATCCTCTGGCTCCCTTTCAAGTCGCTCGGCCAAACGCGCCACCATCTGCTCAATCTGCTGAAGATCAACAGCGCGCTCGCCAGCTGTCGTCGGTAACCGTCCGTTGTTATCCGCCAGCTGACCCAAAAATGGTGCCTGTAGATAAAAATAGAGCACCGCTCCCGCGATGGGCAAGCCGATGGCCAGGCAAGCTGCCATGACGAGGAAACCTGCACTATGACCCCGGGCTGAACTGACGGCCCCGGAATCTTCGTCCCCGGGCTCTGTGGCTGTTAATAATTGGGCCAGTTCAGATTCCAGTCGGCCTTTTTCATCGGCATGGGTGGCAGGATCCATCATCTCGAGAGTCTGGGCTTCATCGAGTTCCTCGAGCTGCCGCAGCAAGCGCTGTTTGTCCGGTGAGTGCTCCTCACCAACGCCGTGTTCGCGGCCGCCCAGACGGATGGCGACCGGGACCGAGGCCCCGACCAGACCCATTACCGCCAAAGCGGCTAATAGAAAAACAACCATTACTCCTCCAGCCCCGCTCTTGCCCGTGCCACCGCCGCTCTCTCCGCATCGCTCAAACCAGGTGGCGCAGGCGGCACCACGCGCTGCCCCCGCAGAAAACGATAGCCCAGGCCGAGCACCAGCAACAGAACCACTAAAGGTGACCACCAGAGCAGCCAGTTCTTGCCCTGGCTTTCAGGTTTCATAAGGATATAGCCGCCATAACGGGCCACGAAATAATCCAGCACGGCCTGCTCCGATTCACCCTCGGCGAGCTTCTCTGTGATCACTGCGCGCATGTCTTCTGCTAATCCGGAGTTGGATTCAGCCACCGATTGATTTTGGCAGACTGCGCAACGCAGCTGTTTAGCCACCTCCAGCATCTGACGGTGATCTGGGTCCTCCGCGACCAATCCGGGTTCCCCGGCGTCGACAGCACCGAACAGCAGGAGGCCCGCTAACACCAGACCGGCCCTGATCATTCTGCTGCCTCCATTTTGGTAATCATCTGCAATCCCTGTTCGAGGGAATTGGCGGTCAACGGACCGACCTGCTTGTGCCGGATCACCCCTGCCCTGTCCACAAAAAAAGTCTCGGGCACTCCATAGACCCCCAGTTCAAGTCCGGCTCGTCCGTTAGGGTCCTGCAGTGACCAGAGATAGGGGTCGCCCAGCTGATCCAGCCACTGGCGGGCCGCCTCCGGTTTATCTTTATAGTTCAGCCCGATTAACTCGACCTGCCCTGATAACCCGCCGACGGCCTCCATCAAAAACGGGTGCTCAGTTCGGCAGGCCACGCACCAGGAGGCCCAAACATTAATAATGCGCGGCAATCCCAACCCGCCGATTTTGACCCGATTTTCGTCCAGATCAAACCCGGTAAGCTCTGGGAGCGGCTGATTGATCAACGGTGACGGAATTAATTTTGGATCCTTCTGCAGACCAAGCCCAAGAGCCACCAGTAACAGCAGCAGTCCACCAATAGCAACACCGACCCAGCGCAACATCAGGCTGCAGCGGCCCGTGTTTTACGCCGTGTCCCACGGTCGCTGAGCCCGAGCAATACGCCAGCGACCATCAGGGCGACCCCGATCCAGATCCACTGCACCAGCGGATTGACATAGGCCCGCACATTCCAGCTTTCGTCCTCCCCGGGAGAGAGCACCAGATAGAGATCCCGCAACAGAGTGGAATCGATCGCTGCTTCTGTCGTCGGTGCAGTCTGCACCGGATAACGCCGCTGCTCGGGTCGCAAAATCACACCCCCGCCAGCGACCACGAACTCACCACGTACCGCCTCGTAGTTGTCCTTCTTGAGCAGACGCACCCCGTCAAAGCGCAACTCTTCTGAACCCACGACAAAAGATTGTCCCGCTACCAGGCTGACCGAAACCGACTGTTTAAACAGGCCGGCTGCTGTCAGGCCAATCACAGCCACCAGCACCCCCATATGGGTCAGCATGCCGCCGTAATGACGGCGTTTACCCAACACGACCCGAACCAGGGCTACGGCCCTGAACTCCCCCTTGCCCTGAGCCCTTCGCCCCGCGTCCGCCCATAAATCCGAGACAATCAGCCAGGCCCCGAACACCACCAGCATGACCGCGATTGGTGCGACCAGGGGTGCCGGCCAAGCCAGCGCAAGTATTAATAGGCCCGCTATCACGGCGGCAACCGCGGGCCAGCGAAATTTGCGTAACAATCGATCGGGCCGGGCCTTGCGCCAGGGCACCGACGGCCCGACGGCCATCAACGTCACCGCCAGCAGTAGCAGTGGAATCACTACCGCGTTGAAATACGGGGCCGCTACCGTGATCTTCTCCTCCATGGTCAGATCCAGAAATAGCGGATAGAGGGTACCGATAAATACCGTGAGACAGGCCACAACAAACAATACATTGTTGCCGAGAAAAAGGGATTCCCGGGACAGCAGCGCCAGAATACGCTCATCCGCCGACTGGTGCCCCCCGCGCAGGAACAGCAGACCAAAGGAGACACAGAGCACCACCGCCATAAAAGCCAGGATATACCCCCCCCGACCCGGATCGACGGCAAAGGCATGCACCGACGACAGCACCCCGGAGCGGACCAGAAATGTGCCCAGAAGGGAGAGAGCAAAGGTAGTGATAATCAGAAACAGATTCCAGCCATGTAATAGCCGCCGGTTCTCCTGCACCGCCAGAGAGTGCACCAGTGCAGTACCGGTCAGCCAGGGCATAAACGACGCATTCTCCACCGGGTCCCATGCCCAGTACCCACCCCAGCCCAGCTCGTAATAGGCCCACCAGCCCCCCAGCACGATGCCCGTGGTGAGAAACATCCAGGCAATCAGCGCCCAGCGACGGACGTGACCAATCCACTCCACGCTGGGCCATCTTGAGATCAGGGCTGCCAGGGCAAAAGCAAATGGCACGGAAAACCCGACATAGCCGAGATAGAGCATCGGGGGATGGATCGCCATACCCGGGTCCTGGAGCAATGGATTGAGATCCCGTCCGTCCAGCGGAACCGGCAGCAGTCGCTCAAAGGGGTTCGAAAGAAACAGAATCAGCCCCAGAAACCCGAAAACCAGCCACCCCTGCACCGCCAGCACCAGCGGTCGGTGCCCCGGAAAAGCGGTGCGACCACGCCATGCAAGCAGTGCGGTGTAGAGACAGAGCACCAGCGCCCAAAGATAGAGTGAGCCTTCGTGCCCACCCCAGAGCGCGCTGACTTTGTAGAGCAGCGGTAGCATCGAGTTGGAGTTCTGGGCGACATAAGCCACGGAAAAATTATCGCTGACGAAGGCGTGCACCAGACTGGCGGCTCCCAGACTCACAAGAATCGCACAGAGATAGGCCCCGGTGATGCTAAGACCTGCCCATGCGGGGCGTCTGAAAAGCCGGGCCAGTATCGGTGCCATACCCTGAGCCCATGCGACCAATAGTGCAAGCACCGCGCAAAAATGGCCAAACTCTATCCAGTGAACCGTGGGTACCATAAGCATCAACCAACCAGTGAGCCGGCGCAAAACAGCAAGAACGAGCCTTGGCCTGGTGCACCGTATAATGGGGAAGCCTTCATTCTACTTCGACCTGCACAACCTGGATATGTTACCCCCCCCCAATTACCAGATTCTGCCCCTCAGCGAGGAGAATCGCAGGGACTTCCTGACCCTGATTGAACAGCGGAATCTGCTGTTTGATCGATCTGCTTCGGTAGAGAATTACGATCAGCTTTGTAAGCAGAGTGACGCCCCTCTGGGCTACCTCTGCTACGAAGAGAACCATGCCTGCGGCTTCTTCACAGCCGTTCCAGTTAAGGAGGCTGGTGCCGGCGGTCGTGGGTTGCGGTTGGACCGGCTGTTCATACTACATGGGGTGACGGACCTGCAACAGGCGCTGCAACAGCTGCTGGGGCAGGCTTACCAGACGGCGAAAGAGCAGAAGTGCAAGCGCCTGGAGTGGGTCCTGCCCCGATCCGAACAGCGACTGGTCGCCGCCAGTGACCGAATCAAAGCCCAGCGGGAGACACTCTATCGCTACCAGGTGGAAATTGAATCGTGAATGAGGCTCGACTGCTGGCCCGTGGATTGGCGGTCAGCCGGGGCCGTCGCCAACTGTTCCGGGATATCGATATCGAGTTATCCAGCGGTGACGCCCTGCATGTCACCGGTGCCAACGGCAGCGGCAAAACCACCCTGTTGCGGATACTCTGCGGCTTGACTCAGGCGGACTCAGGACAGGTATTCTGGCGGGGCGAAAATTACGGTCAATCGCCAGAGCCATTGCATGGAGAGCTGGCCTATCTCAGTCACCACAACGCGCTCTATGGTGACCTCACCGCCAGAGAGAACCTCGCGCTCGCACCGGCCCTGAACCCCACGCCTGCCGCAATCACAGGGATTCTCAACCGGTTGAGCCTGAAGGCACAAGCTGATCTGCCGACTCGAGTGCTCTCCCAGGGCCAGTGTCGCCGTATTGCCCTCTGCCGGGTTCTACTGCAGCAAGCCACCCTCTGGGTTCTGGATGAGCCTCTAAACAGTCTCGACAGCGGATCCCAGACCCTGCTGGAGTCACTGCTCGACCAGCACCTGGAAAACGGCGGCATGGCGGTCCTGACCACCCACCAGCCGCTTTCACTGGCCGGCGCAGGCCAGATACTCTGCCTCGATTCAGAGGTGGCAGGATGACGACTTTGAACGGAATCCTCATTCGCCAGCTGAGGCGAGAGCTGCTGCTGGCCTACCGCAGACGGGGCGACGCACTGACACCCCTTCTTTTTTTTATCATCGTCATCACCCTCTTTCCGCTGGGGATCAGCCCCGAAAAAGTGTTGTTACAGCAGTTCGGCGCAGGCGCCCTCTGGATCGCGGCACTGCTTGCCAGCATGCTCTCCCTGCAGCGCCTGTTCACCACAGACCACGGAAACGGGGTACTGGAACAACTTCTGGTTACCCCCTGCCCTCTCAGTTTTTTGCTGGCCACCAAGCTGATGGCGCACTGGTTGAGCAGTGGCCTGCCGCTGGTGTTTCTGAGCCCTCTATTAGCGGAACCATTTGGATTAGAATGGTCTACTTATCCAGCGCTGGTTGCGGGGCTGCTGCTAGGCACCCCGGTGCTGTTGATTATTGGCGCAATCAGCGCGGCCCTTACTGTTGGCCTGAGGGGTGGAGGATTGTTGCTGACACTACTGACTCTGCCCCTCTATGTGCCGGTGCTGATTTTTGGGACCGGCGCAGTCATGGCGGTCTCTCGTGGCATGTCAGCCGCGCCCCATCTGTCACTGCTTGGCGCCATGTGCCTGGTTAGCCTGACATTCGGCCCCTGGCTGACCGCACTGGCATTGAAGATATCTCTGGACTGAATATGCGTATCTGGCTTCCCCTCCAACGACTGGTCTCCGCCCGCTACTTTTTTGAATTCTCTAGTCGCATCCTGCCCTGGCTTGGCTGGGTCACTCTGTTGATACTGCTGACTGGCCTGGGCTGGGGGCTGTTTTACGCGCCGACAGATTATCAGCAGGGGGAGAGTTACCGAATCATTTTCATCCACGTGCCCAGCGCCTGGATGTCCATGTTCGCCTACATGGTGATGGCCGGCTGTTCCGCCATTTTCCTGATCTGGCGGATCAGGATCATGGATCTCTTTGCCACCTCCACTGCGCCTATCGGCGCCAGCTTTACCCTGATTGCACTGGCCACAGGTTCTCTTTGGGGCCGCCCGATGTGGGGCACATACTGGGTTTGGGACGCGCGCCTCACCTCAGAGCTGATCCTCCTGTTTTTATACTTTGGAGTCATGGCGCTGCGAGCCGCGATTGACGAACCCCGCCGACAGGGGCGGGCTGTGGCCCTGCTCACGCTTCTGGGAGTTGTCAACATTCCGGTGATCCATTTCTCGGTCGAGTGGTGGAACACCCTGCATCAGCCGGCCTCAATCACCAAAGCCGCCGCCCCCTCGATTCATCTCAGTATGCTGATCCCGCTGCTACTGATGGCGCTCGGCTTCACCCTGCTCTACCTCTATATGGCCCTGCAACGCACCCAGGGTGCCATCATTGAACAGGAGATTGACAGCACCTGGTTACAGGAACGGCTGTCCAACAACACGATAGAAACTGAAGGAGGTACTGGAAAATGATCGAATTCCTGAACATGGGGGGGTACGGCGCTTACGTCTGGAGTGCCTATGGCATCGGGTTTGTGGTGCTACTGGCAAATGTCCGTTCGGCTCGGGCGTACTATCGTAAACAGTTAGCCCGGGCCATCGCTCGGCGACAGGACAGCAATACCTAAGATGAAAACCCGTCACCGCCGCCTGCTATTTATCACCGCTGGAGTCCTGGCCCTGACCGGGGCCACTCTGCTAGTACTGAATGCATTTCGCAGCAACCTGGTCTTCTTCCATACCCCGACCGAAGTCGCCGAGGGCACCGCACCCCTGGAGCAATTGATCCGGATTGGAGGCATGGTGGAAGAGAATTCAGTCGAAAAAACCTCAGAATCACTCCATGTCAGCTTTCGGGTAACCGATTTCGACCACAGCATCACCGTGACCTACGATGGTGTGCTACCGGATCTATTCCGGGAAGGGCAAGGTGTGGTGGCTGAGGGCCGACTGCGGGACAGCGTGTTTGTCGCCGACAGGGTCCTGGCCAAACATGATGAAAACTATATGCCGCCGGAAGTTGCTGCCATGAAGCTGGATGAGAAGGCTCAAAACACCCCCAAAAAATATTATAAATGACATTACGTATAATTTATAACTGACTGATTAATATGATAGTTATAACTGAAAAAGAGACTCAACCGAATTCTGATAAATTTACTGCCCTGCTGGATTTCCTGTCCACTCTGCCAGAGGTGAAGACCCACGTGCACCAGGTCAAGGGTGCCGAGGAGACCCTGACCGAAATCTACCTGATCGGCAATACCGCCCA
>JAKLLR010000165.1 GCA_022014175.1 Gammaproteobacteria bacterium
CCTCCAAATGCACCCCCGCCATGTCAAGACCTGACGTAGACCGAATCCAAATGCCTGCGTCTGCAACAACGCTATTAAAATCGCCGATTACGGTAATCGCCGACATTTGCTGCACATATCTGGCAACAATATCTATCCCTACAGACGTCGCATCCGCATTATCAAAAAAGACCTCAAGCCCATTTATGATAAAGTTCTTGGGGCTCCCGGCACCGGCACCTGTATTGGCTTCATTGATCAGCAGCCCTTTGCTAACCCCTCTAATGGCGCAATGAACAAGGCCTGCATTTTCATTTATCGAATTCGAGTAAACGCCAACAAGCCCGCCAATCCCATTGCAGGAAACTGTCATATTCTCCAGCCGCGAGCCTGTTACTACCTGGTCTGCTGACGTCCCCAAACGAACCACCCAGGAATCCGAAAAACCAGGCAGCGCTTTAATGAAAGTTTCACCTCGCCCGGATCCTACCAACTGCTTTTTTGCCGGTATCTCAACAGTTCCCGCAACATTAAGACTGCCCCACGTCATCGTTAACCGGCGCGCCTCACTGCTCATCGCCTCATTGATTGCTGGGGCCATATCATCGGTATTTGTTCCATCCTTCAGCCCGGAATGCTTACTCCGGTCAATGAACCGCAACAAGGACACCTCGCCACTGTTCATAATGTCACTGACTGTTTTCAGGTATGCAGGAGCCAGCCTGTCAACCACTCCCTGGTCTATTTTTTTCCACACACCCACTGTGGCATCTACAACGCTGGACTCAATGTACTCTTGTCCTGCTGGATCACCCACGACCTCAGCAGCATAGTCGCCCACCAGCCACTTATAATTCCCTGCCTGCTCCCCGCCGCCGACTTGTGCAACGCCATCCGGCGCCATAATCTTTGCTGCCTTTAGAGCGGATATATCCTTGAAGCTCTGCGCCACTTCGCCACGCAGAAGCAGTATTTTGGGGTTTGGATTCGTAGCCTTTCCCATATCTATTGCGCTTCCTATAGCCAATCCAACACCGCCAGAAGATAAGTACCCAAAAACATCACGGCGCGTTAATTTCTTCATGTCTGACCCCTGACTTAATATCAGTTGTCAGTATCACAGAATCCTGGTTTAAGTTAATGCCCTCTCGAATGGCAGCACCTGCACCACCACAGGGCTGGCGTTCGGGTTATAGGCATATAACGCGGCCTCGCAGTCCACGTAATCCACCATGCCAGGCTCAAGGTAACCGCCCTGCCCGGCAGCGATAGACGCCGCTCCGAGGTACACCCCACCAGGCTCATCGCTTTTGATGGACAGTCGCAGGGTGCGGGACGTGTCAGCGGCGGCAGCGGCGATAATCAGCGCGTTGCCCTCAGCTGGAATTGTTCGCTCGCCCACATTGGTAACGGAATTGGCGCCTTGGATGATGCTAGTGGTATTGACCTGGACGGACTGTTTGCCCGGCTTGATTTCATCGTTACTGATTTCCAGTTGCCAAGTGACCGCCGTCGCGTTGGGGTTGGTGATCTGCATGCGTAGATCGGTAACCACCTCCGCGAATTGGTAAGAGTCCCCCTCTTTCAGGGTGACCATGCCCAGGCCCGGTGCCGTCAACTCAATATCGCCGGTTGCCTCGCGCACCAGCAAATAGCGGCCCGTGGCCGCGTCTTTGATGGTGCTGCCTGCTGCTTGTGCTTCACGACTTACCAGCATGCGTTAGCCCTTCCAGATAAAGAAAATTGCAACCAGCACCAGGCCAACAATGATGGCCATGGTGATCAGCTTGGCAGTTTTTTCGTCGCCCAGCTTCAGGCTCTCGGCCAGTCCCCTCACCGCGTTGACCTGCTCGCTCAGAATGTCACGGGTGGTATTCAACACCTGCCCCTGTGACGCTGCCGCCCGCTCTCCTGCCCGGTTCGCCGCATCCAGCGCCATGGCCACCGCGCCGTTATCGGT
>JAKLLR010000015.1 GCA_022014175.1 Gammaproteobacteria bacterium
CACAAGGCAAGTGAAGACGGGGTGGCGGTGGCGGAGATCCTCGCGGGTCAGAGTGGCCATGTCGATTACGGAATGGTGCCCTGGATCGTCTATACTTGGCCGGAAATCGCCTGGGTCGGGAAAACCGAACAGGCACTGAAAGCGGAAGGGGTTGCTTACAAGGCAGGTACTTTTCCGTTTGCTGCCAGTGGTCGGGCACGGGCCATGGAAGAGACTGGCGGGTTGGTCAAGATTCTTGCGGATGCTGAATCAGACCGGGTACTGGGGGTCCATATCATCGGGCCCTACGCCTCGGAGCTGATTGGTGAGGCCGTGGTGGCCATGGCCTACGCGGCCAGCTCAGAGGATCTTGCACGCATTATTCATGCTCATCCGACGCTAACGGAGGCGTTGCACGAAGCGGCTCTGGCCGTGGATGGGCGAGCCATACATATCTGATTTTCGATCCAACCAAGCGCAAGGAACGCAATTCATGAATTTACACGAGTATCAGGCGAAACAGCTGTTCGCCGAATACGGAGTGGTTGTGCCCAAGGGTGTGACCGCTTCCTCCCCCGCAGAGGCTCGCAAAGCAGCCCGGGACGTCGGTGGAGAACGCTGGGTGGTGAAAGCCCAGGTCCATGCCGGTGGCCGTGGTAAGGCCGGCGGCGTCAAGCTGGTAGACAGTCTCGATGCGGTAGCGGAGACCGCCGAAGCGATGCTGGGCACACGGCTGGTGACTTTCCAGACTGATGATGATGGTCAGCCGGTGAACGCTGTACTGATTGAAGAGGTCAGCGACATTGCTGATGAACTCTATCTGGGTGCGGTGGTGGATCGGGGCACGCAGCGGGTGGTCTTTATGGCCTCCACTGAAGGCGGCATGGATATTGAAAAAGTTGCGGAAGAGACGCCTGAGAAGATTCTGCAGGTGGTGGTTGATCCCATGGTGGGCCTGCAGCCCTACCAGTGTCGGCAGATCGGCTTCGGTCTGGGTCTGAATGCAGCCCAGGTCAAAGAGTTGACCAAAATGATGCTGGGTTTTGCCGACATGTTCGAATCCTGCGACTTCAGTCTGCTGGAGATCAACCCGCTGGTTGTGACCGGTGACGGTCGTCTGGTCTGTCTGGATGGCAAGATCAATATTGACGACAACGCCCTCTATCGGCAGAAGAGTATCGAGGCGATGCGGGATCCGAGTCAGGAGGATGGCAAGGAGCGCGAGGCTTCGGAGCACGAGCTCAACTACATCGCCCTGGACGGCAATATCGGTTGCATGGTCAACGGTGCCGGTCTGGCCATGGCGACCATGGATGTGATCAAACTGCACGGGGGCTTGCCGGCCAATTTCCTCGATGTGGGTGGTACCGCCACCGCAGCCCGGGTGACTGAAGCGTTCAAGCTGATTCTGTCTGATGAGAACGTGAAGGGTGTGCTGGTCAATATATTCGGTGGCATCGTCCGTTGTGACCTGATTGCCGACGGCATTATTGCTGCGGTGAAAGAGGTGGGGGTGCAGGTGCCGGTGGTGGTTCGCCTGGAAGGCAATAACGCAGAACTGGGCGCTCAGAAACTGAGCGAGAGTGGTCTTAATCTGACCACCGGACAGGGCCTTACGGATTCTGCCCAGAAAATTGTTAAAGCAGTTGGGGGTGCCGGATGAGCGTCTTAATCGATAAGAATACTAAAGTGATCTGCCAGGGGTTTACTGGCAAACAGGGCACCCTGCACTCCGAACAGTCTATCGCCTATGGCACCCGGATGGTCGGTGGCGTGACCCCTGGCAAGGGTGGTGAAACCCATCTCGGCCTGCCGGTCTTTAACACCGTGCGGGAGGCCGTTGCGGCCACCGGCGCGGATGCCAGTGTGATTTATGTGCCGGCGCCGTTCTGCAAAGACTCCATCATCGAAGCGGTGGATGCGGGCATCAAGCTGGTGGTCTGCATCACCGAAGGCATTCCGGTGCTGGATATGCTGGAGGCCAAGGCCTACGTCGATCAGAGCGATACCCGCCTGATCGGCCCCAACTGCCCAGGTATCATCACCCCCGGCGAGTGCAAAATCGGCATTATGCCCGGCAGCATCCATCTGCCCGGCAAGGTCGGTATCGTCTCTCGTTCAGGCACCCTGACCTATGAAGCGGTGGCTCAGACTACGGCTAACGGCCTGGGCCAGAGCACCTGTATCGGTATTGGTGGTGATCCTATTCCCGGCACCAGTTTTATCGATGCCCTGACGATGTTCCAGAACGATCCCCAGACCGAGATCATCGTGATGGTAGGCGAGATCGGTGGTACTGCGGAAGAGGAGGCCGCGGAATTTATCGCCGTCAACGTCACCAAACCGGTGGTGGGTTACATCGCGGGCGTGACCGCACCCAAAGGTAAGCGTATGGGCCATGCGGGGGCCATTATCGCCGGTGGCAAGGGCACTGCCGATGATAAATATGCGGCGCTGGAGAAGGCTGGCGTGACCACGGTGCGGTCGCCGTCTGAGATTGGCGAGGCGACTGCGAGGATCGCAGCGGGTTAAGTCTCTGGTTGAAAGGTGATTAAGAAAAGGGGCCTGCGGGTCCCTTTTTTATGAAGCGTCTACTCTTGCACGGCTCGGTCGGAGCCTAGATCGAAAGCGTTCTGCAGGGACCCAAATACCGCAGTCGCGACAAGCTGCTGACCGGCGGCATTGGGGTGTAGTCCATCCTCCAGAAAATGGTCATAGCTGGTGGCGATGGGCTCTAGCAAGAAGGGCATCAGGGCGGTGTGGTATTGCTCCGCCAGATCGAAATAGATTTTGGCAAAATCCCGTGTGTATCCGGGGCCGAAATTGGGGGGGAGCTGCATACCCAGCAGCATCACCTCGGCACCCTGGGCCTGGACCGCCGCGATCACTGCTGCCAGATTGTTCTTCATCTGCAATAGGGGTTGGCCCCGCAGACCATCATTGGCGCCCAGTTCAATCATTACCAGCACCGGTGCATTGCGCTCCAGCAGCTCCGGAAGTCGCGCCAGGCCTCCGGCGGTGGTATCACCACTAATGCTGGCATTGACCAGCTGATAGCTATAGCCCTCGTGTAACAATGTCTCCCTCATGAGGGCTGGCCAGGCTTTCTCCGGGGGCAGGTTGTAACCCGCACTGAGGCTGTCGCCGAGCACCAGGATGGTGCCTGCTGGCAGCGGTCTGCCGGTTTCGCTCTGACACCCCCCGATAGTGAGCAGAAGGAAAATAATGACGGCGATACTGCGGACTGAACAGTTGACCAAGTGGGTGACTTCCGGTGAACAGCGGATTGATATCCTACATCCCCTTGATCTGCAGATCCAAGCTGGCGAGTCGGTGGTGATTGTCGGCCCCTCTGGTAGCGGCAAGTCGACCTTGATGTCATTGCTGGCGGGTATTGATGCCCCGAGTAGTGGCCGGATCTGGCTGGAGCAGCAGGAGCTGACAGCGCTGGATGAGGGTGAGCTGGCGGCGCTACGGCGGGGCACCATCAGTTTTGTCTTCCAGGACTTTCTGCTTTTACCTGCCCTGACCGCACTTGAGAATGTGATGTTGCCACTACAGTTAATCGGCGCAGAGGCTCCCCGTGAGCAGGCCCAGGCGAGGCTTGCGGAGGTGGCACTGACGGCGCGTCAGCACCACTTCCCGGCCCAGCTCTCCGGGGGTGAACAGCAGCGGGTGGCTGTCGCCCGCGCCTATGCCAGCCATCCCCGAATACTGTTTGCGGACGAGCCGACCGGCAACCTCGACGCCGCCAGTGGTGAGCAGGTGATCGAACTGCTGTTTCGACTCAATCGGGAGCAGGGCACCACCCTGGTGGTGGTGACCCATGATGAACGGGTGGCCGGGCGAGCGCAGCGCAGATTGCAGTTGGACGCTGGTCAACTACTGGAGCTGGATTGAACGCTCGAGGGCTTTTGCGGATTCTGTTTGCCGGTGAGTTACGGCGAAGCGGGCAGCTTGTGGGACTGCTGGTGGCGCTGACTGCGGGCTGCGCGTTGCTCTGGGCCGTTGCGGTGGTCAGCGCCCGGATTGACAACGGACTTAATCTGCATACTGCGGCGCTGTTTGGTGGCGATTTCCGGGTCTCCGCGCCGCGCCCTCTGGATGAGTGGTTCGACAGCCTGCCCCCAGAGCTGAAACCACAGGGCCAGATCATCTCTCTGCCCACCATGGCCCGTTACGGGCAGGCCATGCGTCTGGTCAGACTGAAAGGGGTGGATGACGGATATCCACTGCTTGGGGAGCTGAGGATAGAGGGACAGGGCGCCCAGGGCTCGCCGCCTCCCGGCCAGGTTTGGGTCGGCCCCGCCCTGGTCCGGCAACTGGGGGCCGGAGTCGGGGAGTCTATCTTGATCGGTCAGAGCGAATTCTCTATCGCCGGTATTATCGAAAGGGAGCCTGACAGCGTTGCCAGCGGCTTTTCCCTGGGCCCCCGGGTGATTCTGGGGATGGTGGATCTGGCTGGAACCGGTCTGGTCGGATTCGGTAGTCGAATCAGCTATCGGGCCAGCTTTCTTGATCCGGATGAGACTCGTCTGGCGATTCTGAGTGAACGGGTTCCGCCCTGGGCCCGGCTGACCACCGCCGCTGAGGAGATGAATCAGACCCGGGAGCTGCTGCGGAAATCCGGTCATTTTATGATGGTTCTGGTGATCTCGGCGCTGCTCCTCTGCGGGGTTACGGCTGTTCTGGCGGTGCAGGGTCTGCTGGTTGGGCGACTGCGGGACCTGGCTCTGTTGGGTCTTCTTGGGGTTACCCGGGGCAGCGTGTTACGGCTGTTTGTTGCGCTCTTCCTGACGTTGGGTATCGCGGCGGTGGTGATGGGTGGCCTGCTGGGCGAGCTGCTGCAGCGGGGGATTGTGGCGATGATGGGTGAACCACTGGCTGCTGCGGGGTTTAAGCCCCGGCTGGTGAGCCTGGCGGTGATGCTGGGGCTGTTGATGGTGGCTGCACTGCCACCACTGCTGGCGGTGACCGCGATCCCCCCGAAGAGATTGCTGACGGGACAGGTGTCTCTCTGGCTGTCAGGTCGCCGGGCGTGGCTGATTATCGGCCTGCTGCTGGCTGGTCTGGGTTTGATTCTGTTGTTGGCTGACGCCCTGCGGCTGCCGCTGCTTCTGGCGGTATCCGGTGGCCTGGCAATCGTGCTATTAGCCCGGTTGCAAGTGTGGCTGCTTGGCCGGTTGCCGGCACCGCTGGAACCCCGGCTGGCGCTGCTGGGCTTGAGTCGCTCGCCGGCGCGATCCAGCATTGCGCTGAGCGGCCTGACGTTGGCGGTCGTCGCCCTGATGTTGCCCCTGCTTTTGCGGGGCGATTTTATTGACCAACTGGCGGGGCAGCTGCCGGTGGATGGTCCGGATCGCTACCTGATCGATATTCAGCCGGATCAGCACAGGGGCGTGTCTGAGGTGTTGGGGGCGGCACTCGGTTCGCCACCCCCCCTGCATCCGGTCTATCGGGCCCGCCTGACCCGTGTTGATGGTATAGGGGCCAAACGCCTGGCGGCTCGCGAGGGGCGGGCTCATCTCTATGCCCAGCGAGAGAATAATCTGAGCGAACTGTTGCCCGGTGGGGAGGCCGAGGCGGGTGAGTTGATTGCGGGTCGCTGGTGGGGTGCGAATCCACCAGCAGGCCCGGAGGTTTCGGTTGAAGAGGGCTGGGCCGATGCGCTGGGCGTAGACCTCGGCAGTGAGCTGGAGTTCAACGTCGCCGGACAGAGTTTCAGGGCCCGGGTCAGTAGCCTCCGACGGGTCAATTGGAGCAGTATGGAGATCAACTTTTTCCTGCTGTTCTCACCCGGCGCGCTGACCGGACTGCCCCATACCTTTATCACCGCCTACAATGGCGGTTCCGCTGAAGTTCCAGCGTTTGAAGAGACGCTGATCCGTCAGTTTCCGAATATTTCGGTAATCGATGTGGCGCAGCTGGTGGGTGGTCTGCGGGAGCTGGTGGATCAGCTCGCCCGTGCCCTGTTGGCCCTGGCAGTGGCGCTGCCGGTGATCGGCGCAGCGCTGCTCTGGACCTTGCTGTTGACTGATCGCCAACAGCTGGTCCGGGAGGCGTTGTTGCTGCGGCTGCTCGGTGCCGCAGATGGTCAGCTGCGACGGATCTATCTCTGGCGTTATGGCCTGTTGGGCGCTCTGGCGGCACTATTGGGTGGCGGCGTCGCAATCGCCGGGGCGTACTACCTCAGCCAGAGCCTGTTTGAGATGGCTTATCGACCGGGGCCGGGTCTTCTGCTCGGGTTTTTGGTCGGTGCGGTGGCGCTGACGCTGGCAAGCGGTTATGGCACCGCCCGGATGATACTGGATTCGCCGCCGGCCAGGCTCCTGCGGCAGCGCCCTTCATGACGATTGAAACGGGTTGGTTGTCCCGGAGAGAGGCGGAGCTACAGCTGGATCAGCCGCTATCGCCAGACTGGGTGAGTTACCAGCTTGGGATCAAAGTGGATCAGCCCATGCCGGTTCAGGTTGGTCGGCTCGGAGGGTTTGAGTTTGCGGCGGGTTGTTACGTCTACACCGGCAGTGCCCGGCGCAATTTCGTTCACCGGGTTCAGCGCCACCTTGTTCGGCTGAAAACTGTTCGCTGGCATATCGATTATCTATTGATCGAGAGCCGGGCCGAGGTGATCGCGTTAGGTTTCAGTGCAACCAGTGAGTGCGTGCTGAATCAGCGGCTGGCTGGCCAGGTCTGGCCAATGGGATTTGGCGCGTCCGATTGCCGGAGCGGGTGCGGGGGGCACCTGAAACGGGTGCTCCCCGACATCTTTGGCGGCCTTGCGGGTTAGTCCTGGGCTGATGGGAAGCTCGGATCCCGTTTCTCTTTGATCGCCTGCACCCCTTCGCCCACGTCATCGTGGAAGAAAGCGAGCATCTCGGTGGCCAGCGAGTGATCGAAAATTGGTCCCGCCTGGCGGACCCAGCCGTTCAATGCCCGTTTGGTGGTGCGCACGGCGAACTGGGGTCCCCTGGCCAGTTTTTCGGCGGTTTCCATGGCTTTTGGTAACACCTCATCCCGGGGTCGGCAGAGGCTGACCAGGCCGATTCTCTCCGCCTCTTTGCCGTCACAGAATTCCGCAGTGAGCAGGTAGTACTTGGCTTTGGCCATGCCGCAGAGCAGGGGCCAGATGATGGCCGCGTGGTCTCCGGCACCCACACCCAGACGGAGGTGGCCGTCGGTGATACGGGCATCTTCGGCGATAATGCTGATATCCGCCATCAGGGCCACAGCCAGACCCGCACCCACCGCCACGCCGTTGATGGCGGAGATGATCGGTTTCTCGCAGTTGACCATGTTGTAGACCAGGTCCGAGGCCTCTTTCATGGTGGCGGCCAGCTCCGGGGCTTTCTTGTAAAAGCCCTCGACCATGGCCAGATCACCGCCGGCGCAGAAGGCTTTACCGGCGCCGGTGACCACCACCACCCGGGTCTTCGGATCATCGGAGATGTCATTCCAGACCCGGGAGAGTTCCCAGTGCAGCCGGGCGTTGGTGGCGTTATAAACGTCGGGCCGGTTGATGGTCACCAGCAGAATACCCTGCTGTTTGCGCTCAAACAGTAGATGTTCATAATTATCGAAATAGTCGCTCAAAATGTGTCTCCGTTGGCTAAGAGTTCAGGGTCAAAAGGTTAGTCGCCGTCCATCTCATCGACGATGTCGTAAATCGCGGCTCTGTCGCCGCTCGGGTTCATGTGCATGGCCTGAATCAATCCGTCGACCACTTCGAACCCCAGGGGCTCTTCGGGGCGTGAGTAGCGTTTGCCGCTGGCGGGAATTTCAGGCGCCCCGGGGAATGCCAGGGTGCCGGTCTGCAGGCCGGCGACCTGAATCCGGGTGCGCAGCACGCCATCGTCGTCGGCGTGAAATGCCTGGGGGTTGTAGTGCCAGTCGTCGAAGGCGGCGACGATGGCTTCGAGATTGTTGCGGTAGTCTGTTTTGGTTAGCGGCGGGATCCGTGGACCATGAAAACGAAACTCTTCCGCCATGTAGCTGAAGGCAAGCTCAAGATTACCCTGTTCAACCGCACCGAGAAAGGCGCGGGCTGTCTCTTCCGGGGACACACTCTTCTCCTCGTTGTCTTCTGATTCTGTTGTCCGAGATCGGTTCCGATCAGCGGTTTTTCCATTCCGGCTTGCGCCGCTCCTGGAACGCGGTCAGCCCCTCTTTGAGGTCCTCACTGTAGACCACCTTGTCCCAGATTGAGTGCTGCAGCTCGGTCAATACTTCCTTGTTGTGGCGGACTGACAGTCTCACCGCCTCCAGATGGCCCGCCACGCTACGGGGTGAATTGGCGGCAATGGTGTCAGCCAGCTTGCGAGCCTCTTCAAACACTGCTTCGTCAGCGACCACGCGGTTGACCAGACCTGCTTCATGAGCATGTGCGGCACTGAAATTTTCGCCGGTCAGGGTCATCTCCAGCAGTCGCCGGGGGCCGACGGTTTTCCATAGATCAATGTATCCCATGGTGGGCATACCCACTCTGGTTTCGGGCATCCCAAACTGGGTGGATTCCCCGGCGACCACCAGATGGCAGGCGTGAGCGATTAGCAGTCCCCCCGCGACTGCAAATCCGTGGACCGCTGCAATGATCGGTTTGCTCAGTTCGGCAATAGCGTTGAAGGTCTCAAGACCGTGGCGGGGCAGAACGAACAGCCGTCCCGGATCGCCTCCCATCAGCTCCAGAGACTCTTTCAGATCACCGCCGGTGCAGAACGCCCGACCCTGGCCGCGGAGGATGCCGACCCAGGCATCGTCATCTGCGGCAAACTGCCGGGTCACCTCTGCCAGTTCGCTCATCATCGCCATGTTCATGGCGTTCATCGCTTTGGGCCGGTTCAGGGTGAGGGTGGCGATGTGACCATCGCGCTCATATGTGACCAGGGGTTCTGACATTCTTCCTCCAGCTTTTTTTGTGGTTGTTTGAGCGGGTGTGGGATCATGAATTGTAGGGGGCGATTGGCTTGTTGACCAGAGTGACGGGGCGTGAGTCACTTGAAAGCGTCTCCCGGCAACACAGATAGCGGTGTAGATAAACCCATAATTTCGGACTGTTCTCAATGGATCTGACAATGGCCTACTATCAACCCCAGCGTGGACTGGGTCGCTTGTAGCAGCCACTGCAGCAGGTGCAGGGTGCCGCTCAAAATAGCGGTCATGCAGATAAGCCGGGCTGGATGCCGTCGGTGGATCTACTGGAAACCCCGGATCGGTTCATCATAATGGCGGATATCCCGGGGGTTGATCCTGGCGAGATTGAAGTGACGATGGAAGAGGGCACCCTGACCATTCAGGGAGAGCGGGCTGCAGCCGCGCCGACAGGGTCCGAGGCGACGCGCCGCGAGCGGCCAAGCGGGCGGTTTTACCGCCGTTTCAGTTTGCCCGAAACCGTTGATCCTCAGGGGGTTTCCGCCAGTGGCGGTCACGGCGTGCTGGAGGTGGTGGTCTGCAAGTTGGAGCCGGTCAAACCCACTGGAATTGAAGTGCAGGGTTAACGCGGCGATGAATCAGGATACGCCGGGGTGTGTTTCCGGCGTATCCTGATAACGCGTTCATTGGCTGAACCTGGAGTCCCTGGAGTTTGAAAATGGTGAGCAGTTGACCCGGTTCCGGCTCGGTATTGATCTCGGTGGCACCAAGATCGAGGCGGTGGTGCTCGGTCCCGATGGTGCCGAGATTGTCCGGCGGCGAGTAGATACGCCCAAAGAATATCAGGCGCTGCTCTCCGCTATTGCTGATCTGGTGCAGGCTCTGGAATCCGCAACCGGGCAGAGTTGTCTGGTTGGAGTCGGCACTCCTGGTGCCATCTCGCCGGCCAGCGGGCTGATGAAAAACTGTAACACCACCGCCCTGCTCGGGCAGGATTTGATGGGCGATCTGCAGAGCCTGCTGAACCGCCCTGTGCGCATCAGCAATGATGCCAACTGTTTCGCTGTCTCCGAAGCTACCGATGGTGCGGGTGCCGGCGCCAAAGTTGTCTTTGGGGTGATTATCGGCACTGGCTGTGGTGGCGGTGTGGTTGTGGATGGGCTGCCGCTGGAGGGTGCCAACGCCATCGCCGGGGAGTGGGGACACAACCCGCTGCCCTGGCCCAGAGTAGACGAACTGCCGGGGCCACTCTGTTACTGCGGGCGCCGGGGCTGTATCGAGACCTATCTGTCCGGCCCCGGATTACTGGCTGATTATCGTGGGTTTGGTGACAGAGCTGAAGATGCAAGAGGGGTGGTGGAGCTCGCTGCCGTTGGTGATGGGCTGGCCGAGGCAGCGCTACTGCGGTACGAGGAGCGAATGGCCCGGGCGCTCTCCAGCGTGATCAATCTGCTCGATCCGGAGGTCATAGTGCTGGGTGGCGGGCTCAGTCGTATCGACCGGCTCTATCAGAACGTGCCCCGATTATGGGGTAATTACGTCTTTTCGGATCGGGTGGATACCCGACTGGTGCCCCCGAGGTTTGGCGATGCCAGCGGGGTGCGGGGGGCCGCCTGGTTATGGCCCCCCGACTTCAATGAGTCTGTCTGAAGGGTATCAGACCCCCATGGGCGAGAGGGTGATCTGTACCCGACGGTTGGCGGCTCGGCCTGATTCGGTGGAGTTATCTGCAATCGGGCTGGTTTCGCCGTAGCCGTATGCGCGCAGTCGAGTCGGCTCAACCCCCCGGGAGCTGAAGTAGCTTGAGACCGCCCAGGCCCGTTGCTCGGACAGCTGCTGGTTGGAGGCATCCGAGCCGACGCTATCGGTATGGCCGATCACATTCACTGCGGTTTTCTTGTATTTGTTGATTACCAGGACCACGGAGTCGAGTACCGGGTAGAAGTCTGCCCGTACCGCTGAGCTGCCGGTGGTAAAGGTGATATTGCCTGGCATGTTGAGGATGATGTCGTCCCCGATCCGGGTCACGCTGACGCCGGTGCCTTGCAGTTGCTCCCGCAGTTTCGCCTCCTGCACATCCATGTAGTAACCGGCGCCACCGCCGGCAGCACCACCGATGAGCGCTCCTTTCAATGCCCGCTCTTTGCGCTCGTCGCTGTTATCCCCGGTCACGGCGCCAAGCACGGCCCCTGCCACTGCGCCGATACCGGCGCCAGTGGCGGCCTTGCTGGTTTGCTGCTCGCCGGTGTAGGGGTTGGTTGTGGTGCACCCCGCAGCAAAGGTGACAATAAGTGCGATCGGTAGTAGATGATGTTTCATTCTGTATGTTTTCACGATATCTGTTTCCTGATGGTTGACCAACGGGGAGTCGCCATTAACCGGATAGGGGTTAAATACACCGTTGGAATTAAACGCGCGGGCATTTTAGGCATGTGTTGCAATATTAAAAAAGTAGACAAAGAGACGGGCGGCGCGCTGGTGTGATGCTGTAACCCTATTCACGCCGACAGAATCCAATTGACCAACCCCACCAGGGTGGCCACAAACAGCACCACAAAGAGGATGCCACCGATGATGAAATCCCGGGCGCGGCCCTGTTTGAAATCTTCGAGCCGCTGCTCGTTTTTCTGAACCCCCAGCGCTGCCGCAAAAATACTGCGAATGACCTTAAGCAGGCTGTGACTTGGTTGCTTGTTTTGATCTGCGGGCATGTCCCTGTCTCTGGATTTAATGGTGGGCTAATTGGGGTTTTACCCCTGAGTTTGGCTTTTAACTGCCATAATAGTCGCCTATTATGGCGTAATTCTGACAAATACGGCACTAAATATGGCGGACCCAGGTCGCAAGAGTATCCCGGTTGCAGAGCTCGCCTCTGTGATTGAGGGGCTGGACGACCCCGCGATTGTGTTGGCTCTCGATTATCGGATTCTGGCGGTTAATCAGGTCTATTTGCGGCGCTACGGTGATGGTCGGCCCCTGCCTCGTCGTCACTGCCACGAGGTGTTGCATGGTTACGACAGGCCCTGCGATCAGTCCGGCGAACTCTGTCCTTTGAAGCAGACTCTGGAGAGCGGTCTGCGCCATCGGGTTTTGCATGTGCATCACACCACCTCAGGGCGCGAGCATGTTGAAGTCGAGACCCGGCCGGTGCGAGACGGGCGGGGTCAGGTGGTGGCAGTGCTGGAAGTTTTGCGCTCGAACTCCGCCGCAGCGACCATCCCGGTCGAGAGTCGTCTGATCGGCGAGTCTCCCCGCTTCATGGGGATGCTGGAGATGATGCACCGGGTGGCCCCAAGCCCCACCACCGTGCTGCTGTTGGGGGAGACCGGTACCGGTAAAGAGATGGTGGCCCGTGCAATTCACCGGCAGAGCTCACGCGCTGACGCACCCTTTGTTGCGGTGGAGTGTTCGGGTATGCCGGAGGCGCTGGTGGAGAGCGAGTTGTTCGGCCATGAGCGGGGTGCCTTTACGGGGGCTCATAACCGTAAAATAGGCCTCGTTGAAACTGCCAAAGGTGGCACCCTTTTCCTCGATGAGATAGGCGAAATCCCCCTGCCGCTGCAGGTCAAGCTGTTGCGGTTGCTGGAGACGGGTCGTTATCGCCGGGTCGGCGGGGTTGAGGAGATTCAGGCCCAGTTCCGCCTGATTTGCGCCACCCATCGGGGGCTTAAGGCGATGGTGGCGAATGGGGAGTTCCGGGAAGATCTCTACTACCGGATCAACATCTTCCCGATCGTGCTGCCCGGGCTACGGGAGCGGGGAGGGGATGTGCCGCTTCTTATCGATACCCTGCTGCAGCAGATTGCGCCGGACCGGGGTCTGGTACTGGATCAGAAAGCCCTGCAGGCCCTTTGCGAATATCGCTTCCCCGGTAATGTCAGGGAACTCCGCAACATTCTGGAGCGGGCGACACTGCTCGCTGACGGAGGGCGGATTGAACTCAGCCACCTGCCGGAGGAGGTGGTGGTGCCGGAAAACAGCCTGGACACTGCGACGGGGCAGGATATTGTCTCTCTGGACGAGGCGGAGCGGCGTTATCTGCGTCTAGCCCTGGCTCGGCATATGGGTGACCGTTCGGCTCTGGCCGATCGTCTTGGCATCAGTGAGCGGACCCTTTACCGCAAGCTGGCTCACGCCGGGCTCTCAACTCAGCCCCCAGATCAAGCTGCGGATTCAACCCCCGGGGCGCTGGCGGCCGGGGCAGGGCAGCCGGTGGAAGGCTAACTGCGGTCCCAGTTCCACCGCGATCAGCTCTCCGCCCCAGAGACAGCCGCCATCAATGCCAACGGTTGTGGCCAGCGGATCATCTGGAGAGGGCAGGGTGGACCAGTGCCCAAACAGAATACGAGTCTCTGGAGTTCTGACTGTCGGCAGTTCAAACCAGGGTTTCAGGGGGGGTGGCTGGCTCCCTGGGGAGCCTTTCTGGGCCAGATCGAGACGGCCGTCCGGATAGCAGTAACGCATCCGGGTGAGTGCGTTAGTGATAAACCGCAGCCGGTGCCAGCCTTGCAGCTTCGGCAGCCACTGTGCCGGTTTTTCGCCGTACATCTTGTTATAGAGCTCGGTGTGCTGATCGCTTCTTAACATCGCTTCCACTTCGGCGGCGCGGGTCTGCGCCTCCGCCAGATCCCATGCCGGCGGTATGCCTGCATGGACAAGGCAGAACCCCAGAGCCGGATCCAGATGCAAGAGAGGTTGATGTCGTAACCAGTGCAGCAGCTCCTCCCGGTCAGGTGCGCTCAGGACGTCGTCCAGCGTGTCGCTGCGGTGCAACCGTTGAGATTGACCATAGGCCACTGCCAGCAGGTGCAGATCATGATTGCCGAGTACGGTGCGTGCGCGGTTGCCCAGGGATTTTACGAAACGCAGGGTATCAAGAGAGCGGGGACCGCGGTTGACCAGATCACCGGTGAACCAGAGCTGGTCCTCGTCCGAATTGAACCCGATCTGGCTTAGCAGAGCCTCCAACTCATCCTGGCAGCCCTGAATATCGCCGATGGCGTAGGTGGTCATGGTGATGATTCCAGCCAGAAGGTGACCGGGCCGCTATTGACCAGAGCCACCTGCATCTCTGCGCCAAAACGGCCGAGCTGGCGTCGATCCCCGAGTCGGGTTCGAGCGGCATCGGCGGCGTGATCAAACAGGGCTTTCGCCCGCTCCGGCGGGGCGGCGGGGTCAAAGCCAGGTCTTAACCCCTTGCTGGTGTGTGCGGTTAATGTGAACTGAGGCACCAGCAGCAGGGCGCCTCTCGTATCGACCAGGCTGAAATTCATCCGCCCGCGGGCATCATTGAAAATGCGGTAGTTCAGCAGTCGTTCAATTAACTGTTCGGCATCCGCCTCGCAATCGTCCCGCACCACCCCGAGCAGGGCCAGAATGCCCGGTCCAATTTGCCCGATGGGTCTCTGATCCACCGTGACCCGGGCTTCGGTAACGCGCTGGATCAGAGCAATCATGCTGCTGCGGGTTATTTCGCCCGGGATTGCCGTTTGCGGTCGTTTTCGGTCAGAAATTTCTTACGGATTCGAATGGCAGAGGGGGTGACCTCCACCAGTTCATCGTCCTCGATAAACTCCAACGCCTGCTCCAGGGAGAAACGCACCGGGGGTGTCAGTGCGATAGCGTCATCCTTGCCGGACGCCCGCACGTTGGTCAGCTGTTTGCCCTTGAGGGCGTTGACCACCA
Source organism: Gammaproteobacteria bacterium (assembly GCA_022014175.1). Taxonomy (GTDB): domain Bacteria; phylum Pseudomonadota; class Gammaproteobacteria; order Immundisolibacterales; family JAKLLR01; genus JAKLLR01. Next base: position 14,530 of record JAKLLR010000015.1, read on the forward strand.
GATCGTTGTCCCGGGAGTGGATGCCGACGATCTGGCCTTCATAAATCTCATCGCCGGGTGAGGAGATCATGCGTCCCCGCTCCTGTAGATTGAAGAGGGCAAAGCCCGCCGCTTTACCCTGGCCGTTGGAGATCAGTACGCCATTTTTGCGGGGTGCAATGCCCCCTTTCTGGCTCGGTCCATAGTGATCGAAGACGTGATACATCAGGCCGCTGCCGGAGGTGCTGGTCATGAATTCGGTCTGGAACCCGATCAGTCCCCTGGAGGGGATGATGTAGTCGAGCCGGACCCGGCCCTTGCCGTCCGGGGAGATGTCTTTCAGATCACCTTTGCGGCTGCCCAGGGCTTCCATCAAGGTGCCTTGATGCTGCTCTTCGATATCCACCGTGAGCTGTTCGTATGGTTCGCAGACCTGGCCGTCGATCTCCCGGAAAATGACCTCTGGACGAGAGACCGCCAGCTCGAACTTTTCCCGGCGCATGGCTTCGATCAGCACCGAGAGATGCAGTTCGCCACGGCCAGAGACTTTGAACTTCTCCGAGTCCGGGCCCTCTTCCACCCGCAGGGCCACGTTGGCGATCAGCTCCCGCTCCAGCCGCTCCTTAATCTGACGGGAGGTCAGATATTTACCCTCTCTGCCCGCAAACGGTGAGCCGTTGACCTGGAATGTCATGGACACCGTGGGTTCGTCCACCGCCAGGGGCGGCATCGATTCCACATGCTCCGGATCGCAGAGGGTGTCGGAGACGTTGGGAGCTTCGATGCCGGTGAGGGCGATAATATCCCCCGCATGGGCGATCGGTACTTCGGTGCGCTCCAGGCCCATGTAGCCATACACCAGGCCAATCTTGGCTCTGTGTGCGTCGCCGTCGCTTTTCTGTACCACGATCTGTTGACCGGGTTTGACCGAACCCCGGGTGATCCGTCCCACCGCGATCGCCCCAACATAACTGTTGTAGTCGAGGTTCGAGATCTGCATCAGAAAGGGGCCATCCTTTTCGACCTCGGGCACCGGGCAGTGTTCGATGATGGCTTCAAACAGGGGGGTCATGTCGCCTTCGGTGACATCACCCTCTTTCGACGAGTAGCCATTCACGGCGGAGGCGTAGACGATAGGGAAATCGAGCTGTTCGTCGGTGGCCCCGAGGTTGTCGAACAGTTCGAATACCCGGTCGATGACCCAGTCTGGCCGGGCGCCAGGCTTGTCGATTTTGTTGACCACCAGAATCGGCCGCAGACCATGATTGAAGGCCTTTTCCGTGACGAAACGGGTCTGCGGCATGGGCCCCTCCTGGGCATCCACCAGCAGCAGCACTGAATCCACCATCGATAATACCCGCTCGACTTCGCCACCGAAATCAGCGTGGCCCGGGGTGTCCACGATGTTGATGCGGTAGTCGTTCCAGGTGATCGCTGTATTTTTGGAGAGGATGGTGATGCCGCGCTCCTTCTCCTGATCGTTGGAATCCATCACCCGCTCGACTGCACCGAAGCGCTCGCCCAGGGTGCCGGACTGCTTCAGCAGTTCGTCCACCAGGGTAGTTTTGCCGTGGTCGACATGGGCGATGATGGCAATATTTCGAATGGATGCGGTCACAGGGGGATCATCAGGTTGGGGGGCGGGCGCGCATTATATCCGAGCAAATTTTGTGCGGCCCCTCGGAGTGCTGAAATAGTTGATAACAAACAAAAATAAGTGGTTATTAGCACTGCTCCCAGGGCAGATTTGCGTGTCGCCAGCCGTTGATCACACTGCGATGGCGCTGTTCATCGAGATCACCTTCAAAACCGCCTCGAACGTAGTAAACCTGCTCGAGCCCGCTTTCAAGTAACCGGTGGCCCGCCTCCTGGGATCGACGCCCCGAGCGGCAGATCAAAATCACCGGCACTCCGGCCCCTGACGGTGGGTGAGGCAGTCCACCCAGCAGGATCCGTTTTACCTGAGCGGCAAAATCCGGATTGGGGTTCCAGTCCGGCGCCTCAATCCAGGGCAGATGCAAGGCGCCGACCGGGTGGCCGACGAACAGATACTCCATGGTCGAGCGAATATCGACCAGCACGGCTTCCGGCTGCGCCTGCAGCAGACCCCAGGCCTCTGCCGGAGACAGGGCTGAGAGCTTCTTGCCGGAGACTGGCTGACTCATGCCGGCTCGAAGTGGTTGTGCAGTTCGCCGATGGGATCGATGCCGATAGTGACCCGGTCGCCCCCTTGCAGCCAATTTGGTGGCGAACAGCCCATGCCGACTCCGCCGGGGGTGCCGGTCAGAATCAGGCTGCCGGGCAACAGGGTGGTGTCCTGACTGAGAAAAGCGATCAGCTCCGCCACGCTGAAGATCATGTCACTGGTGTTGCTGGCCTGAACCTGTTTGCCATTAACCCGGGTGGTGAGCTGGAAGGTCTGGGGGTCGATCGATCTGTTTGCCAGCAGCAGGCCGGGTCCCAGCGGGCAGAAGCCATCAAAGGATTTGCCCCGGCAGAACTGACCGCCACCCCACTCCTTCTGCCAGTCCCGGGCACTGACGTCGTTGGCGATGGTGTAGCCGAGCACATGGTCCAGAGCCGTCTGTACGCTGACATCGTGACAGGATTTGCCGATAATTACCGCCAACTCCCCCTCGTAATCCACCTTTTGGCTAACTTTTGGCAGAGCTACCGGTTGCTGATGACCGGTGAGGGTATTCGGGCTTTTCATGAACACCACCGGGTATTCGGGATAAGCGGCGCCCATTTCGTCCGCATGGGCCCGGTAATTGAGGCCGATACAGAAGATTGCGGGTGGCTCTGCCGGGGGTAGAAAAGTTGCTGGCGGGGGCTGTTCGTCCAGGTCTGGGTCGGTCTCAAAACGATCACCGCAGAGCCGGTAGCGACCAGCGGTCTCCCGCAGGTAACGGGGGCCTTGCGGGGTCGGGATTCGAAACAGGCGCTCCATAACGCCCCAGCATACACCAACCCGGGGGCGGTTGATGCGGGCTCAGGATTGAGGAGACCATCAGGTGGAACGCCTGCTGCAACTGGTCCTCGCTAGCCTCACTGGCTGCCACACCGTTGGCCTCTTGCACGGTTTGAGCCCTATTTATTACATGGCGGTCTATTTCGCGGATAATAGACAGTTTTACGCCCATGCGGGCTTTTCGCGAAAAAGGCAGGGTTTTGGTTAACGATTACGTCAGACTGATTGGTGAGGCCCAGGTCTACGATGTGGCCCGGGAGACCCCGCTGGAAGAGGCCCCGAATCTGGGGTGGCGGCTGCACAACCAGGTATTGCTGAAGCGGGAGGATCTACAGCCGGTCTTCTCCTTTAAACTCCGTGGTGCCTATAACAAACTGGTGAGCCTGACCCCCACTGAAAGGGCGGCCGGGGTGGTGGCCGCATCTGCCGGTAACCATGCCCAGGGTGTGGCGCTATCGGCTCGCACCCTGGGTATTCAGGCCACCATCGTAATGCCGACCACCACCCCGGAGATCAAGGTGCGGGCGGTGCAGAGCTACGGTGCCGAGGTGGTGCTGCATGGCGACAACTACGATGCCGCATACGCCCAGGCCAAGAGGTTGCGGGAATCCCGGGGTGCCACTTTTGTGCACCCCTATGACGACCCGCTGGTAATTGCCGGGCAGGGCACCATCGCAGCTGAAATTTTGCGGCAGCGGCGGGAGCCCATTGACGCGATTTTTGTACCGGTGGGCGGCGGTGGCCTGATCTCCGGTATCGCTGTGTATATGAAGGCGTTAAGCCCCGGGACCCGCGTAATCGGGGTGGAGTCAGACGACGCGGATGCCCTCTATCAGTCGCTGGCCGTGAAGGAACGGGTGCTGCTGAATCAGGTTGGAATTTTTGTCGATGGCACAGCGGTGCGTCAGGTCGGAGCGGAGACATTTCGGCTGGCTCAGCGCTATGTGGACGAGGTGGTTCGAGTCAGTGTGGATGAAGTCTGCGCGGCGATTAAAGATGTGTTCGAAGAGACCCGCTCGATCATGGAGCCTGCCGGGGCATTGGCGACCGCCGGACTGAAGGCCTGGGTTGAAACCAATGAGGTGAAAGATAAGACCCTCGTCAGCATCTGCTCCGGTGCCAATATGAATTTCGATCGTTTACGTCATGTCGCTGAAAGAGCCAGTATAGGTGAGCATAGCGAGGCGATTCTGGCGGTCACAATTCCCGAAACACCGGGCAGTTTTTTGAGTTTCTGCAAGGCTATCGGCCAACACAACATTACCGAATTTAACTACCGCTATGCGGACGAATCGGCGGCTCATGTTTTCGTCGGTGTGCGGGTTGGAGGTGGCGGTGAAGATGCTGCCGAACTGGTGACCAGATTGGGGCGAAGTGGTTATCAGGTGCTGGATCTCAGCACTGACGAAATGGCCAAGCTGCATGTGCGTTATATGGTCGGCGGCAGGGCGGGTGTGACTGATGAGAGGCTCTGTCGGGTGGAGTTTCCGGAGCGGCCTGGGGCCCTGGCCGGGTTTCTCGGTCAGATCGGTCAGCGCTGGAATATCAGCCTGTTCCATTATCGCAACCATGGTGCCGCCTACGGCCGGGTGTTGCTGGGGCTGCAAGTGCCCCCCGGAGAGTGGAATGATTTCAGCGCGTTGTTGGACGGGCTCGGTTACCCGTATAGTGACGAGAGCGAAAACCCTGCCTACCAGCTGTTTCTGCGCTAGTGGCAACAGCTGTCAGCGGATGACAATAATTGAGGGAGGAGTGAGTGATGATGGATCGGAATCCAATGTTTGGTGAGCGGGACGGCGTGATCTGGCGCATTCTGTTCGTGGTGCTGGCCGTGTTTCTGGTGTTCAGTGTTTACAGCAGCTGGCAGCAGTTCGGCGGGGGCCTTCTCGGCCATATGTGGAACGCCATGTTTGCGGACCCCCTTGTTCACTTTGCGATCTGGGACCTGGCGGCGTTGATGGCTCTGGTCTCTTTCTGGGTCTACCGGGACTGTCAGAGGCGTCAGATCGGTGTCTGGTATCTCTGGGTTCTGGCGTTTTACGCCTTCGGCACTCTGGGTGTACTGGCCTATCTGATGTATGCCGCCCGCAAGCCGGTGCTGACCGACCCAACGTCTGCATAAAACTGTAGAGCCCGGCGGTTGCTCGTCGGGTTATTTCAGTTGTAGCGCGATGGTCGGAATCTTCTCCGCAGCCAGCTGGCTGCGGACGCCGTTCAGTACATTGAGATCATTGTAGGGGCCCAGTCGCACCCGGTGCCAGTTGGCGCCATCGATGGTGACCTGGTGAATGCGGGCCTGGTTGCCCATCAGGGCCAGAGTCGCTTTGAGCCGGTCCGCGTCCTCGTATTGGCGAAATGAGCCGACCTGCAGTACGTAGGTGTGAGCCTCCTCCGACGCAGGTGAGTCTTTGGTGTCAGTAGGTTTCGCCGGCGCTGCGCTGAGGCGCTCTTCCGGCACCGCGACCTCCATTTCGGAGAGCATGGTGTAAAAATCGAAACGGGGCGCAGTGGAGGGGTTCGGCGCTGCTGCCGGGGTTCGTTGTGCGTTGGGGGGCGTGCCGGCCACCAGCCACTGCCGCCAGTCGACCCGGTCATAGAGGGCGACCAGGCCCGCGATGGCCAGGCCCAGGGTCAGGCCGGCGCCAAAACCGAGACGACTCTCTTTTTGCTTCCGCCGGGGGGGGCTGCGTCTCTTTTTTGCGGCGGGGCGATAATCGCGCATGGTTACATCCGCTCCGGGGCCGATACCCCGAGCAGGGTCAGGCCGTTTCGTAATACCTGGGCCGCCCCGGTGATCAGGGTCAGGCGGGCGTTGCGCAGCAGCGGGTCATCCACCAGAAACTGCTCGGCGTTGTAGTAACCATGAAACTGGTTGGCCAGCTCCCGTAGATAGTAGGCGATCTGGTGGGGTTCGTTGGCAGCTGCCGCCGTCTCGATCAGCTCCGGAAAGCGGGCCAGGGTACGCAGCAGCTCGGCCTCCCGCTCACTCTCCAGCATGCCGAGTTCTGCCGGCGTCGAAGCGGCCTGATAGCTCAAACCCTTCTCTGGCAACTGCCGCAGTACGCTACAGATCCGGGCATGAGCATACTGTACGTAGTAGACCGGGTTATCGCTGCTCTCTGATTTTGCCAGGTCCAGATCAAAATCCATGTGCTGTTCGGGTTTGCGCTGCACGTAGAAGAACCGGGCGGCATCACTGCCGACCTCGTCGCGCAACTCCCGCAGGGTGACGAACTGGCCGGAGCGAGTCGACATGCCGATTTTCTCCCCACCCCGATAGAGCACCGCGAACTGCACCAGCATCACCTCCAGTAGATCAGCCGGGGCATTCAGCGCCATCAGGGCGGCTTTCACCCGGGCAATGTAACCATGGTGATCTGCGCCCCAGATGTTAATGATGCGCCGATAACCCCGTTGTAGCTTGTTCAGGTGGTAGGCGATGTCGCTGGCAAAGTAGGTAGGGTCGCCATTGTCCCGGATGACAACCCGGTCCTTGCTGTCACCAAAGTCGGTGGAGCGAAACCACCAGGCGCCGTCCTGCTGATAGAGGTGGTTGCTGGTTTTGAGGGTCTCAATCGCCTCGTCCAGAGCGCCACTTGCCACCAGAGATTTCTCTGAAAACCAGATGTCATAGTGGACGCTGAACTCCCCCAGGTCCTGACGGATCTCGTTCGTCATCGCTGTCAGAGCGGTGCTGTGCAGAGTCTCGTAGCCGGACTCACCCAGCAGGGCTTTGCATCGCAGAATCCACTGGTCGAGCCGGATCTCGGCGCTGCCCTCGGTGTCACTCTCCGGTGGGAGTTCCGCTTCCACGCGGGTGGCGGGGTGGTGCAGGCGCCTGCCTGCATGGGTGAGGAGGGTTTCAGCGATCTCCCGGATATACTCCCCCTGATAGCCGTTGGTCGGGAATGCCGGCTTTTCGCCACACAACTCCAGATAACGCAGCCAGACCGAGAGGGCCAGAATATCCATCTGCCGTCCGGCGTCGTTGACGTAGTACTCCCGATCGACCTGATAACCGGCGAAATCCAGCAGATTGGCCAGAGCGGCACCATAGGCGGCCCCCCGACCATGGCCGACGTGCAGTGGTCCGGTGGGGTTGGCGGAGACAAATTCGACCTGGATTTTTTCCCCGGCGCCGAGGGTCAGGCGACCGTAGTCCGCCGCCTCTTTCAGTATCTCTAGCAGCGCGTTGTGGTAGGCGTCCGCTGCCAGCCAGAAGTTGATAAAGCCGGGGCCGGCGATCTCAACCCGGTCGACCAGGCTGGATCCTGGCAGGCATTCAATAATTTTTTCGGCCAGTGCCCGGGGGGGCATTTTTGCTGTTTTGGCACTGGCCAGGGCCAGGTTTGTGGCGTAGTCGCCACCGATGCCATCCCGGGTCCGCTCCACCACCGGGTCTAAGCTATCTTCCGGCAGCACGCCCTGGTGCCGTAGTTGGGCAATAGCAGTATCGATTAAAGCGTGGAGATGAGACTTCAAAGCGCGGTTTCGCAGTGGGGTTTTGGCCAGCCGCGCATTCTACCGCGGCTGAGCTCGGCTCGTCTCTGTTGGTCGATGAAAACCATCCCATTGAACTAGTGGCTAGTAGAGATCCATCGGGTCGATATCCAGTGACCACCGTAGCCGCTGGCCACGAGGCAGTCTGTCCAGCAGTGGCAGGACCCGGCCAAGCAGTTGGTGGAGAGTCCGGTGCCGGGGTGCCTGTACCACCAGCTGCATCCGGTAGCGCCCCTGTCGCTTCTCCATGGGGGCCGGGAGTGGCCCCAAAACCTGGATCTCTTTGCCAGCCGACTGGCGCAGCAGATCGGCAGCGCGATTGAGAAAATTCTCCGCCCGGGCTACCTGGCTGCTCTCTGCCCGAAACAGGGCGAGCTGGCTGAAAGGTGGCAGCAGGGCCGCTCTTCGTTCAGCCAGTTCGGTTTGGCAAAAGGCGGCATAACCCTGCTCAAACAGCTGGTTGAACAGGGGGTGTTCGGGTTGGTGGGTCTGTACCAGCACCTCACCCCTGTTTTCGGCCCGTCCGGCGCGGCCTGCAACCTGCAGCAGCATTTGAGCCAGCCGTTCGGTGGCGCGGACGTCGGTGGAGTATAGACCCTGGTCCGCGTCCAGTACGCCGACCAGCGTGACCCCGGGGAAGTGGTGCCCCTTGGTCAACATCTGGGTGCCGACCAGAATGCGGGGTGCGCCGGAGCGAATTGCATCCAGCCGTTTCGTCAGCGCGCCTTTGGCCCGGGTCATGTCCTGATCAATTCGGACCAGGCCATGGTCAGGAAAGCGGGTCAGCAGTGCCTCCTCCAGCCGTTCGGTGCCGGCCCCGAGCAGTAGCAGCTCTGTCGCGCCACAATCGCCACAGCTTTGGGGCAGGGGGGCGCTGGCACCACAGTGATGGCAGAGCAGGCGGTTGTGCCGACGGTGGAAGGTCAGGGTGGCGTCACACGCGTTGCAGCGGGTGGTCCAGCCGCAGCGATGGCAGTAATAGACCGGGGCGTAACCCCGGCGGTTGAGGAACAGCAGGACCTGATGCTCCGCCTCCAGATGTTGTTCGATCGATTCGATTAGGGCTGGAGACAGACCAGCATCGAGGGGTGTATTGCGAACGTCGATGCAGCGTATTGATGGGGGCAGGGCGGCCCCGGCCCGCTGGGGCAGCAGCAGCCGGTTATAGCTACCGGAGTCGGCTCGCCAGGCTGATTCCAGACTCGGGGTGGCAGAGCCGAGGACGATGGGGATCTGGTTCAGTTGAGCCCGTTTGATAGCGAGATCCCGGGCGTGGTAGCGGAAATTCTCCTGCTGTTTGTAGGAGAGATCGTGCTCCTCGTCCACCAGAATGAGACCGAGATTGCGGAAGGGGGTAAACAGCGCTGAACGGGTGCCGATCACCACCGCCGCATCACCGTTGGCGGCGGCCAGCCACGCCTCCAGCCGTTCGCTTTCGGAGCGTCCTGAGTGAATCGAATAGACCTGGCCCGCTACCCGGGCCTTGATTCGTTCCAGGGTCTGGGTGGTGAGGCTGATTTCCGGCACCAGCAGCAGGCACTGACCGCCGGCTGCGCAGACTGCGGCCATGGTCTGAAGGTAGACTTCGGTTTTGCCGCTGCCGGTCACACCATCGAGCAGATGCACACGAAACTGTTTCAGACCCTGGTTGACCTCCCGCACCGCCTCGGCCTGTGCCGGGTTGAGCTCTAGCGGGGTGCGCTCAGCGGATGGAGCGGGCTGCGGTTCGCCCAGCGTCAGCGGCCGTAACTCCCTCACCACCAGCGCTTTGGCCACCAGCCCGTTTAGTGCTCGTCGATTCCGGTCTGAACTCAGCAGTGGGTCGTCTCGCTCGATTTTGCCACTGCCAGCGAGCAAATTGTTGAGCAGCGCCTGTTGTGCCGGTGCCCGGGCCAGAAGCCGACTGCCGTCGTTGCGGCCCAGATCGGTCAGCAGCCAGCTGATGCGGGTCTGGCGTACTGCGGGCAGCCCTTTGCGCAGAGGGCCGGGCAGGGCGGTGGCGATCACTTCGCCGACGGGGTGGTGATAGTAGGCCGCGCTCCACTGCAGGAGTTGCAGTAGCTCCCGGTTTAACAGTGGTCTGTTATCCAGCACCTCGCCGACCGCTTTGAGTTTGTCGTCTGGCCGATCAGGCTGGATATTGCATTCGAGGACCACCCCGATCCGATTGCCGCGACCGAAGGGAACCCGTACGCGCATACCCGGCGCCAGCCCGGGGTAAGACGAAAGATAGTCGAAGGCGCGCCTCAGTGGCGCGGGCACGGCCACTCGAACGTACTGGCAAAGAGGTGCTGATTGAGAGCCCATGGTATCCGGGATTTTAGCCTTCAGTTAGGCCGTGAGGTTCAACCAGTTATTGATCTATGAGCTCTAACTGATTGTCCCTTAAGAAGCTTTTAGTTTATCCACAAAAACTGTGGATAACTTTGTGGATGACTGGGGTTGGGGGCCCCGCGAGTCGTTGTAAAATCTAAGCTTGCTACAGATTGATTACAAAATAGTCAGAAAATAACACTAATAAAAACAGTACGTTACGCCTTCAGTCTTGCTGTTTTATAGCTGGGGTGGTGTCGTGACCCCGCGAGTTCGTGGAATCGGGGATTGTGTGCATAAGGGCTGTACTCCCGCCACGAAACCTGCCGTTGTCAATCCTTTTTCCAAGTCTTTTTGAGCAACTGACTCTGTTTATGCACGGTATCCACCAGCAGTGCAACATTGGCGGGATCAACGTGCTGGTTGATGCCGTGACCCAGGTTAAAAATATGGCCGTTATGGGGGCCGAACGCCTTCACCAGGCGGGTGGCCTCTGCCACCACCTGTTGTGGTGACCCGAACAGCACACCGGGATCCATGTTGCCCTGCAGTGCGACCCGGTTGCCGATCCGCTGGCGGGCGTCAGCCAGCTCTACGGTCCAGTCGAGGCCGACGCCCTGGCAGCCGCTGGCGGCGATCTGTTCCAGCCACTGCCCACCATTTTTAGTGAACAGGGTGACGGGAACCTCTGGTTTATGGTGGTTCAGGGTTTCCACGATGCGGCTCATGTAGGCCAACGAGAAGGCCTGGTAGGCGGAGGGGGTCAGAGTGCCGCCCCAGGTATCAAAAATCATCAGGGCCTGGGCACCGGCTTCAATCTGCATCAGCAGGTAGTCGCTGACCGCACGGGCCAGCAGATCGAGCAGGCGGTGCAGGGCGGCGGGATCGCTGTAGAGCAGCCCTTTGATATGGCGAAACTCTTTGCTGCCGCCCCCCTCCACCATGTAGGTCGCCAGGGTCCAGGGGCTGCCGGCGAAACCGATCAGCGGCACGCTGCCGGCCAGCGCCTGGCGGGTTTGGCGAAGGGCATCTGCGACATAACCGAGCTGGCCGTTAACATCGATTTTAGGCAGGTTGTCGATATCTGCAGGCGTTCTCAGCGGGGTGTGAAAACGGGGGCCTTCGCCCTCTACAAAATGCAACCCCAGACCGAGTGCATCGGGGATCGTCAGAATGTCGGAGAAGATGATCGCCGCATCCAGATCAAACCGGCGCAGGGGCTGAACCGTCACCTCTGCCGCCAGCTCCGGGGTCCGCATCAGGGTGAGAAAATCCCCCGCTTTTGCCCGTACCGCCCGGTATTCGGGCAGATAACGGCCAGCCTGACGCATGATCCAGATCGGTGTGGCATCCACCGGCTCGTGCCGCAGCGCCCGTAGCAGGCGGTCGTTTTGGACTCTGTCCATGGAGATCCTGAAATTAGACGCCGAGATAGTCGAGAATGCCTTCTGCGGCCTGACGACCTTCAAAGACTGCAGTGACCACCAGATCTGAGCCCCGCACCATATCGCCGCCGGCGAATACTTTGGGGTTGCTGGTCTGCATGCTGAATTCAGATTCCTGCCGGGCAATCACCCGGCCATCATCTTCGCACCAGATCTGGTGGCTCTTCAGCCACTCCGGGGGGTTTGGTTTGAAGCCAAAGGCGACGATCACCCGGTCGGCGGGGAGGGTCTCTTCGCTGCCCGGCACCTGTTCCGCCCGCTGGCGGCCATTGGCATCCGGCGGCCCCATTTGGGTACGGGCAACCCGCACCCCGGTCACCCGACCGTAGTTATCTCCCTCGATCGCCAACGGTTGCCGGTTCCAGAGGAATTCGACTCCCTCCTCTTTGGCGTTGGCCACCTCCTTGCGGGAGCCCGGCATGTTGGCCTCGTCCCGACGATAGACGCATTTCACGCTGCTGGCGCCCTGGCGCAACGCGGTGCGGTTACAGTCCATGGCGGTGTCGCCACCACCGAGTACAACCACCTGCTGCCCGGCCATATCGATATAGGCTTCCGGCTCCTGCTCCAGCTGCAGATGACGATTGATGTTGGCGATGAGATAGGGCAGAGCGCTATAGACCCCGTCCAGGTTCTCCCCTTCAAAACCACCGTTGACATGGGCGTAGGTGCCGAGACCAAGGAAGACCGCGTCGTACTCGTCAAGCAGGTCGCTGAACGGCAGATCCTGACCGATCTCCACGCCGAGCCGGAATTCCACGCCCATCTCCTCCATCAGCTCCCGGCGCTGCTGCACCACCCGCTTTTCCAGTTTGAATTCCGGTATACCAAAGGTGAGCAGGCCGCCGATCTCCGGCTGGCGATCAAACACCACCGGGGTGATACCGTTGCGAACCAGGACGTCGGCACAGCCGAGTCCGGCAGGGCCCGAGCCGATGATGGCGACTCGTTTGCCGGTCTCCACCACCTGGCTCATGTCTGGGCGCCAGCCCTGGCTGATTGCCTCGTCGGTGATATAGCGCTCAATGGAGCCGATGGTCACCGCGCCAAAACCGTCATTCAGGGTGCAGGCGCCTTCGCAGAGCCGGTCCTGGGGGCAGACCCGGCCACAGATCTCCGGCAGCGAGTTGGTTTTGTGGGAGAGTTCGGCAGCCTCAATCAGCTTGCCCTCCTCAACCAGCTTGAGCCACTCCGGGATGTAGTTGTGGACCGGACACTGCCACTCGCAGTAGGGGTTGCCGCAGGAGAGGCAGCGCCCGGCCTGATCCGCCGCCGCGTCCGCCCTGAACTGGACATAGATTTCGCCGCCCTCCCGCAGCCGCTTATCCACGGCGATTTTGCTCGGTTCGGTGCGGGGCAGATCGAGGAACTGATAGTTGTTTGGCATCTGCGATTACTCCTGGCCAGTGGCCCGCTGCAGCAGGCTGTCCAGCTCTGAATTTTCCGCAGTGATCAGGACGAACTGTGGCAGATAGGTGGAGAAATTCTCCAGTATCTCGGTGGCCCAGACGCTGCCGGTCTCCTCCACGTAGGTCCTCAGCAGCTGCCGTAGATAGTCGGTGTAGCTCGTCAGTGCGACACTGCCGAGGCGATGCAGCGTGACCAGCTCAGGGTTGAGTCTCGGCTCGAAATCATTGGTCTGATCCAGTACGAAGGCCATTCCCCCGGTCATGCCGGCACCAAAATTGACCCCGGTGGGGCCCAGCACCACAACGGTACCCCCGGTCATGTACTCACAACAGTGCTCGCCGACGGATTCCACCACTGCCACTGCGCCGGAGTTGCGCACTGCAAAACGTTCACCGGCACCGCCGGCGGCAAACAGTTGGCCCCCGGTGGCGCCATACAGACAGGTATTGCCGACGATGGCGGAATCCCGGCTGACGAACTGGCTCTCGGCCGGCGGGCGGATGACGATCTTGCCGCCGGCCATACCTTTGCCGACATAATCGTTGGCATCGCCCTCCAGTTCCAGATGCAGACCACCGGCATTCCAGACCCCGAAGCTCTGCCCGGCACTGCCTCGCAGCTTGACTGTGATCGGGGCCCTGGTCATGCCCTGATTGCCGTGCAACCGGGCGATCTCCCCGGAGACCCGGGCGCCGATAGAACGATTAATGTTGCGCAACTCGTAATGGAAGATTCCACCGGTGGAGTTATTGATAGCGTCGCGCATGTCCGCCACCATCTGCTCCGCCAGTTCACCCCGGTCGAACGGTGGATTGCGTTCGTGGAGACAGTGCTGAGGTTTGCTCTCCGGAATAATTGTCTCTCCAGACAGCAGCTGGGTCAGATCCAGGTGGCGCTGTTTGCTGGTGGTGCCAGGCCGCAGACGGAACAGATCGGTCCGGCCGACCAACTCATTCAGACTGCGCAGGCCGAGACGGGCAAGCCACTCCCGGGTCTCCTCGGCGACGAAGCGGAGGTAGTTCTCCACCATCTCCGGCAAGCCGATGAAGTGGTTCGTGCGCAGGCGGTCATCCTGGGTGGCGACGCCGGTGGCGCAGTTATTCAGATGGCAGATACGCAGATATTTACAGCCGAGGGCGACCATCGGTGCAGTGCCAAAGCCGAAACTCTCAGCACCGAACATGGCGGCCTTGATCACATCCAGGCCGGTTTTTAGGCCGCCGTCAGTCTGCAGTCGCACCTTGTCCCGCAAATCATTGGCTCGCAGCACCTGATGGGTTTCTGCCAGGCCGATCTCCCAGGGAATACCCGCATATTTCACCGAAGTGAGGGGGCTGGCGCCAGTGCCGCCGTCGTAACCTGAAATGGTGATCAGATCGGCGTAGGCCTTGGCTACGCCGGCCGCAATGGTGCCCACGCCGGCCTCTGCCACCAGTTTGACCGAAACCAGAGCCTGTGGATTGACCTGTTTCAGATCAAAAATCAGCTGAGCCAGATCCTCGATCGAGTAGATATCATGGTGCGGCGGCGGTGAAATCAGGGTGACCCCGGGATTGGCAAAACGCAGCTTCGCGATCAGCGTGTTGACCTTGTTGCCCGGCAGCTGTCCGCCCTCGCCGGGTTTGGCGCCCTGGGCAACCTTGATCTGCAGGACTTCTGCGTTGACCAGGTAGTGGGGGGTTACGCCGAATCGGCCCGATGCCACCTGCTTGATCTTGGACGTTCGCGGCGTGCCGTATCGGGCCGGATCCTCGCCTCCCTCGCCGGAGTTAGAGCGGCCACCGAGCCGGTTCATGGCAATCGCCAGGGCTTCGTGAGCCTCCGGTGACAGCGCGCCGAGCGACATGGCGGCGGTATCAAATCGGCGCACGATCTCGGAGATCGGCTCGACCTCATCCAGGGGCACCGGCGCCGGGGCCTCGCGCAGGTCAAACATGTCCCGCAGGTTGGCGGTGGGGCGCTCGTTAACCAGCGCAGCATAGCGGTCGTAGGCCACCCGATCACCGGTGCTGACCGCAGCCTGTAACTGAGAGACCACATCCGGGTTAAAAGCGTGATATTCGCCGCCGTGCTGGTATTTCAAAAGGCCGCCATGGCGCACCACCTTGCGGGGTAACCAGGCGAGTCGCGCCAGCGCCTCTTGTTCTCGGGAGAGGTCGCCGAAGGTCGCCCCCTGCAAACGGGTTGTGGTGCCCTGGAAGCAGAGCTCCACCACCTCGTGATGCAGGCCAATCGCTTCGAACAGCTGGGCACCCCGGTAACTGGCAATGGTGGCGATGCCCATTTTGGACATGATTTTAAACAGGCCCTTGTCGATGCCCCTGACATAGTTGCTGCTGGCCTGTTCCGCCGACAGGGTGCCGGTGAGCTGGTTCTCGTCCGCCAGTTTTTGTAGCAGGCCAAGAGCCAGATAGGGGTAGACCGCGGTCGCGCCAAAGCCGATGAGTACTGCGAAATGATGGGGGTCCCGGGCGGTGGCGGTCTCCACCACAATGTTGGTGTCGCAGCGCAGACCCATTTCGGTGAGACGATGGTGGACCGCGCCGGTGGCCAGAGCGGCGTGAATGGGCAGCCGTGCCGAGTCGACACAGCGGTCCGACAGCACGATGATGACTTTGCCGCTGAGGGCGGCCTCTTCGGCCTTGGCGCAGACCCGCTCGATCGCCCGCCGCAGACCCTCGCCGGAGACAGCAGCGCTGGGGGTGTAGTTGAGATCGATAACTTCACTGGCATAACCGGGATCTTCCAGCGCCTGTAACGCAA
>JAKLLR010000016.1 GCA_022014175.1 Gammaproteobacteria bacterium
GGTACGTTATGCCCGAGAGTACAAGGTGCCCTACCTGGGAATCTGTCTGGGTATGCAGATGGCGGTGGTCGAATTTGCCCGTGACGTGCTGGGTCTGTCGGGCGCTCACAGCACCGAGTTCGAGCCCGATACGGCCCACCCGGTGATCGCGCTGATTACCGAGTGGATCGATAAAGATGGCGCGGTGCAGCAGCGGGATGAACACTCCGATGTGGGTGGAACCATGCGGCTCGGCGGTCAGGTCTGTCTACTGAGGCCGGGTACCCGGGTGCGTGAGATGTACCACAGTGATGAAATCGTGGAGCGTCATCGGCACCGCTATGAATTTAACGATAACTATCGCGCCCGTCTGGTCGAGGCCGGCCTGGTGATCGCCGGTACCTCGGTGGATGATCGTCTGGTGGAGGTGGTGGAGCTGGCCGGGCACCCCTGGTTTGTGGGTTGTCAGTTCCACCCGGAATTCACCTCCAATCCCCGGGATGGCCACCCGCTGTTTATTGATTACATTGATGCGGCTCAAACCCATCGGGCGATCCGGACTGGAGCGGAACAGCTATGAATCTCTGTGGTTTTGAAGTTGGTCTTGATCAGCCCCTGTTTCTGATCGCCGGACCCTGCGTGATTGAAGATCCCGAGTTGACTATCGGCATCGCCAGGGAGCTACAGGAGATCACCGCCGCGCTGGAGATGCCCTTTATCTTTAAGGCTTCGTTCGACAAGGCCAACCGCACCTCCGACCAGGCTTATCGGGGTCCCGGCCGTGAAGAGGGGCTGGAGATCCTGCGCAGCATTCGTGAAGAGCTGGGGGTCCCGGTTCTCACCGATGTGCACTCCGTGGCCGATGTGGAGGTGGCCGCTGCAGTGGTGGATGTGCTGCAGATTCCGGCATTTCTCTGTCGCCAGACGGACCTCATTCGGGCTGCGGCGAGCTCCGGTCTGCCGGTTAATATCAAGAAAGGTCAGTTTCTGGCTCCTCCGGACATGCTGCCAGTAGTGGAGAAAGCCCGGGCCGCAGGTGGCCAGCAGATTATGGTCTGTGAGCGCGGTAGCAGTTTCGGTTACAACAACCTGGTGGTGGATATGCGGGGTTTGGCGCAGATGCGGCAGACCGGTTGTCCGGTAGTGTTTGATGCCACCCATTCGGTGCAGCTGCCTGGTGGTCAGGGCAGCAGTTCTGGTGGTCAGCGCCAGTTTGTGCCGGTGCTCGCCCGTGCCGCCATCTCAGCCGGGGTTGCCGGGATTTTTATGGAGACTCACCCGAATCCGGAAAAAGCGTTGAGCGATGGTCCCAATGCCTGGCCGTTGCAGCATATGGCGGCCCTGCTGAAGCAGCTGAAAATACTGGATCGGCAGGTGAAAACCACCGGTTTTATCGAATCAGAGCTGTTCGGAATTTGATTCCGGAACAGGCCGAACTGTTTGAGAGTTAGCCCGCACGATGAGCAACATTATTGCAGTAATGGCTCGGGAGATTCTGGACTCCCGGGGATTTCCCACCGTTGAAGCCGACGTGCTGCTGGCCTCCGGTGCCCGTGGCCGGGCGGCGGTCCCCTCAGGCGCATCCACCGGTAGCCGCGAAGCGATTGAGCTGCGGGATGGTGACAAGGCCCGTTACAGCGGCAAGGGGGTGCTGAACGCGGTAGCTCATGTGCGGGGCGAAATCGCCGATGCCGTCATTGGTCTGCCGGCTGAAGATCAGTCCGGACTCGATCAGTGCATGATTGATCTGGATGGCACCGAGAGTAAATCCCGGCTGGGTGCCAATGCGCTCCTGGCGGTCTCTCTGGCTGCGGCCAAAGCGGCGGCAGCAGATGCTGAACTGCCCCTCTACCGCTATCTGGCTGGTGAGGAGCTGGAGGAATACCTGATGCCGGTGCCGATGATGAATATCATTAACGGCGGCGCTCATGCGAACAACAATATCGATCTGCAGGAGTTCATGGTGATTCCTGCGGGGGCCGGGAGTTTCAGTGACGCCCTGCGCTGCGGTGCAGAGGTCTTTCATAGTCTGAAGAAAGTCCTGCACCATAACGGCCTGAATACTGCGGTTGGGGATGAGGGCGGGTTTGCCCCCAATCTAGGTTCCAACGAGGAGGCGATTAACGTCATTCTGGAGAGTATCGAGGCGGCGGGTTACAAACCCGGTAAGGATGTTCTCCTGGCGCTGGATGTGGCCAGTTCAGAATTCTACATGGATGGTGCTTATCACCTCTCGTCCGAAGACCGGCGGCTCTCCTCCGGTGAGCTTGTGGAGTATCTCGCGGGCTGGGTTGAGCGTTATCCCATTGTTTCGATTGAGGATGGTCTCGACGAAGGGGACTGGGATGGCTGGGCGGCCTTGACCCAGCGGCTGGGGGATCGGATTCAGCTGGTGGGTGATGATCTGTTCGTCACCAATACCGGCATACTGAGTCGGGGGATCAAGGATGGAATTGCCAACGCGATTCTGATCAAACCCAATCAGATCGGCACCCTGACCGAGACCATGGCAGCTATCGAAATGGCTCGGAATGCCGGTTATCGGGCTGTGATTTCCCATCGCTCTGGTGAGACCGAAGACACCACCATTGCAG
Source organism: Gammaproteobacteria bacterium (assembly GCA_022014175.1). Taxonomy (GTDB): domain Bacteria; phylum Pseudomonadota; class Gammaproteobacteria; order Immundisolibacterales; family JAKLLR01; genus JAKLLR01. The sequence continues at coordinate 2,574 of JAKLLR010000016.1, forward strand.
ATATCGCTGTCGCGACCGGTGCCGCCCAGATTAAAACCGGCTCCCTCTCGCGCTCTGATCGCATCGCCAAGTACAATCAACTGCTTCGAATTGAGGGCGAACTGGGGGAGCGTGCCCGCTATCCGGGTGGCGCCCTGTTTTCGACCTAGATCCGTCTCTCAGGAGGTCATATATGCCTCTGCGGCTGGTGACAATAATATTGGTGCTGCTGCTGCTTGGACTGCAGTACCGCCTGCTTGTGGGGGATGGCAGCCTGCTTGAACTATGGGAGCTGAAACGGGCCACCGCCGAGCAGCAACGGGTCAATGAGCGGCTGGCATCCCGCAATGCGGAGCTAAGTGCCGAAGTTCTGGATCTGAAGGGTGGGCTGGCTGCGGTCGAAGAGCGGGCTCGCACTGAGCTGGGCATGATCAAGCAGGAGGAGACCTTTTTCCGGCTGCTGCCTGAGCAGCCTGTCGGTCATCAATGAGCAGCACTGGGTCGGACTGCTGGGCGCTGGTGGTGGCCGCCGGTATCGGTTCACGGTTTGGCTCTGATCTACCCAAGCAGTACCAGCGGATTGCGGGTACGACCCTGCTGGAGCACAGTCTTGAACCGCTGCTGTCGCACCCCTCCATTGCTGGTGCCGTAGTGGTTCTGGCGACCGCCGACGACCACTGGGCAGGGCTGAATTTCCAGACCAGGAAACCGTTACTGCGAGCCGCAGGCGGCGCCAGCCGCAGCGAATCGGTCCTCAACGGATTGAGAATGTTGGAGATAGCCCAGCCCGAAGCGGCCTGGGTGCTGGTGCATGACGGTGTGCGCCCCTGTCTGTCGGGGGCCGACCTCGATCAGTTGGTTGGGACCGGGCTCACAAGTGAATCCGGCGCGATTCTGGCAACTCCCCTGACCGATACCCTGAAGCGCGTGGGCGGGGATGGACGTATTCAAGAAACCCTGCCGCGGAGTGGTCTCTATCGTGCCCAGACCCCGCAAATGTTTCGACCCGCTGAATTGATCGCCGCGTTGGATCGGGTGGCGGGCCGGGCGATCACTGATGAGGCGGCAGCAATGGAGCTGGCGGGTCTTTCGCCAGTGGTGGTCAAGGGTAGCCCGCTGAACATCAAGGTGACTGAACGTCTCGACCTGCAGCTGGCGGCGGCAGTGCTGGAGTCAGGTTTATGCGAATAGGGCAGGGTTATGACGTTCACCGGCTGGAGCCGGGGCGACCACTGGTGCTGGCTGGGGTCAAGATAAGCCACGACCGGGGTCCGCTCGCCCACTCCGATGGTGACGTGCTGCTTCACGCCATCTGCGATGCCCTGCTGGGCGCGGCCGGGCTGGGTGATATTGGTCTCTGCTTCCCGGACAGTGATCAGGCCTATCGCGGAATCTCCTCCCGCCTGCTGCTGCAACGGGTGGCGGAGATGCTGCGGGTTGAGGGTTTTGAGCTGGTCAATCTGGACGCCACTGTGATTGCGGAGGCGCCGAAACTGTCGCCGTATCGAAGCGAGATGGAGGCGAATATCGCTGCCGATCTGAAGACCGGGCCGGGGCAGATTAATATCAAAGCCACCACCACCGAAGGGCTTGGTTTTACCGGGGATAATAGCGGGATTGCAGCCCAGGCCATCTGCCTGATTCAGCGGGCGGGGTTTGATCCGACCTCACTGGCGAGCCCGCTGTGATCCGCGCGATCACCTTTGATCTGGACGATACCCTCTGGGCGATCGGGCCAGTAATTGATAAGGCGGAGCGGATACTGCACGACTGGTTGCAACAACATTATCCCAGAATCCCGGACCGGTTTGATCCGGCCGCCCTGCGTAATCTGCGGGATGAAGTGGAGCAGAGCTTGCCCCACCTGGCCCACGATGTTGGCGCTTTGCGCCGGGCCGGCTTGCAGCGTGCGGCGCAGCAGTGTGGCTATGATGCAGGTATGGTGGAGCCTGCTTTTTCGGTGTTGTGGGAGGCTCGTAACCAGGTCGAGTTTTTTGCGGACGTGCTGCCGGTTTTAGAGGGTTTGGCTGAGGATTATGTGTTGGGCGCAATTACCAATGGCAATGCCGATCTGCAGCGGGTGGGGTTAGATCATCTCTTTCGATTTTCGATCCGTGCGGTGGAGATCGGCTGTGCCAAACCGGACAGAGCGTTATTTGAAGCAGCCGCAACGGAGGCGGGTTGTTCTGCCGAGGCGATGGTGCATGTGGGTGACGATCTGCATGCCGACGTGTTCGGTGCCCGCCAGGCGGGTATGCGGGGGGTCTGGGTTAACCGGCAAGGCCAATCCCGCAGCCGGGAGCTTGAGGTCGACGCGGAAGTCCGCACACTGGCGGACATTCCGGGTCTCATTAGTCGCTGGAGCCGGGAGCCGTGATCAGGGATCTGGATTGGTCTGCCGGCAGCCCAGGCAGCGTTGAAAGGTGGCTTTGACCGGCTCACTGATTAGCCGGTCAGCAGACTCTTCAACGTTTCCACCCAGAAAACTAAATGGCAGGGACACAACAAAGGCAGCCAGACCCAGGCCGGTTACAACCAGACCGATCGGTCTGGCGACCAGCGCGTCGGCGACCATCTCGCCACCGCTGTGTCTTTCCACGACCTCATCCGCCATGGCGAAGGGTGCGGAGCCGGCCATTATCATTAGAACCAGTGTAGGATAAAGTGCTAACTTGCGGATAAACATGGACATTTTATGTTCCTGTGTAGGCTGACTCCGCTAACGTACGGCTAAGCCTGCTGATTGTCAATTGGGTTGCCGCACAAGTTTAATGGATTCTTGAAAATTCCGGAGGTAACTGATTCAGTGAATGAGAAAATAGAGAAAAGCGATGATGAGTGGCGGCAAGAGCTCTCGGAGGCGGAATTTTCGGTCTGTCGGATGGCTGGCACCGAGCCGCCGTTCTCTGGGGTTTATTATGACCACAAAGAGAGCGGCCACTATTTATGCCGTTGTTGTGGCGCCCTTCTGTTTAGTTCCGAATCCAAATATGATTCCGGCAGCGGCTGGCCGAGTTACTGGCAACCCGCGAATGACGATGCAATCACCACCAGTGAAGATATGGCCCACGGCATGCGCCGGGTAGAAGTACGCTGCGCGGCCTGCGACTCACATCTCGGCCACGTCTTTCCAGACGGGCCACAACCCACTGGACTGCGCTACTGCATCAACTCCCTGTCGTTGCAATTTGATAAGGGTTGAGCTTGGTGTTCAGGCTGGCCGGTAGCCGAGAAGACTCTTACTTTTAATCTGGTCCGCCATGCCATTGGGGAGCTTGTCTTCCCAGTCGCCGGACCCGCTGCGGATCTGTTGCAGGATAACCGGAGAGAAAATCTTCAGGCACTCAGGATCGTACTGATCGATCGCCTGGATACTGCCATTCTGGAGGAGCTGCTGATAAATAAGCTGGGTTCGCTCATCCAGTTTGAGATTGGTCGCGGTGGTGAGTTCCGCTTCATCTGGCGCCTGCTCGGGATAGACATAGAGATGGGTGTCGTCAGCAAAGAGCTTGCCCATGGCCTCCATCAGCCCCCCCTCAATGCCGTCATAGAATGAGGCGTCAAAAATATCCCGGACGTTACGAATCCCCAGCACAATGCCAATCTTGCTTTGGGTGTAGCGCCGGAAATAGGCTCGCAGCCTGAAATAGCGCAGGTAGTTCGATATCAGCACCGTGTAACCCAGGGAGCCGAGCAGATCGACTCTGGCCAGAAATTCGGAGGCGTCCACCGTGTCGCCGGTCATCACCGTGTTGGTGGTGATTTCCGTCAGAATAATGGAGTTTTCTTCGCTGATGCTCTGGTCGCTGGTCTCAAAGCGGTTCCAACCCTGTTCGATCATATCGATATTGGTTCGGGTGGTGGGTTTAAAGGTGCCACGAATCGCCAGTATGTTTTTTTTATAGAGCTTTTCCCAGGGTAGAACCACCTGGCCATCACTATCGAACATCACCGCGTGGGTATGACCGACCTGTACCAGATAGAGATTCATCAGACGATTTTCCACATCCTCAAAATAGGGTCCTGAAAAGTGAATCATGTCGATTTCAAGGCGGTTGCGGGAGACACCATCGGTCAGTGAGCGGATCATCTCCTCCGTATCCGTATGGAGATTGAAGGCGCCGTAGATGAGATTCACGCCGAGTACCCCGAGCGCCTCGGCCTGGGCCTGATTAGTGTCGTCCAGCATCCGTACATGTAGCATCACCTCGCTTGGAGGTGCTGCCGGATAGAGCTGCAGACGGATACCGAGCCAGCCATGGCACTCTCGTTTCTGTTTGTAGCTACGAGCGGTGACCGTGGCGGCGTAAGCGAAAAAGGTGGAGTTGCTGGGGCGGCTCTCTTTGACCCGCTCCAGAATCAGCTCATATTCGTGGTCCAGCATCATCCCAAGGCGGGTCTGGCTGACGTAGCGGCCACCCTCCATCTGGCCGTAGATGGCATCGGAGAACTGCATATCGTAGGCGGACATGGTTTTGGCGATGGTCCCCGCCGCGCCCCCGGCCTGAAAGAAGTTTCTGGCGACTTCCTGCCCCGCACCAATTTCAGCGATGGTGCCGTATTTACAGGTGTCCAGATTGAGCTCCAATGCTTTTTGCAAAGTACTCGGGCGATTTTCAGTTCCAGGCACGTCATTAGCTCCTGAATTTCAGATTAGGAATGCCAGTTGCAAGGATAAGGGCTGTAATTCTAAAACAGGTTCGCCAGATTAGTCGGCGAATTCTCTGATTTGGGCTGTTAGCGGCAGTAACGGGTGGCGCTTTATGCCTGCGGGTTGCTGGCATAATCATCGTCAGGACTCAAAACTAACGGCTTGGTCGGGAGGGTGGAGGATTGCTGGAGGCACTGCGTGCGCGGCTGTCGGCGGTGGAGGCCTTGCCGCAGCTCTCTCTGCTGGGGCTAATTTGCGGTTGCATCTCAGCTTTGGTCATACTGCTTTTTCGTTATCTGATTGAGGGTAGTCAGGGGCTTTTCCTTCCGGATGGCGGAACCGAAAATTACGAATTGCTGGCCAACGGTTCCCGTATTTTTCTGTTACTGGCCGGCGGATTGCTGGTTGGGTTATTACTACAGCTCAGCCGCCCTAATGACCGTGCGGTTGGTGTGCTGCATGTGGTGGAGCGGCTCAATGACCATCAGGGCAGACTGCCCTGGCGTAATGCCGTGCAGCAATTTATTGGTGGTGCGGTTGCGATCATCACCGGTTTTTCCGTGGGTCGGGAGGGGCCGGGGGTTCATCTTGGCGCGGCCAGCAGCAGCCTGCTGGGGCAGTGGAGCGCGCTACCCAATAACAGCCTGCGGGTGCTGGTGGCCTGCGGCACCGCTGCGGCTATCGCCGCATCATTCAATACGCCGTTGGCGGGGGTGATCTTCGCGGTGGAAGTGGTGATGATGGAGTACACCCTCGGGGTGATTATTCCGGTGGTAGTGGCGGCGGTGACCGGTGCCGTGCTGGCTCGCGGAGTCTACGGTGATGATCTGGCTTTTGTAGTGCCGCCGACAGCGCTGCAGTCATTGCTGGAACTGCCTTATCTGATGTTAGCGGGCCTGGTGCTGGGGCTGGCTGCAGCTCTGCTCGTCTGGCTGACCTGTGCGTGCAGCCGCCGGGCGGAGTCCCAGCCGGTGCTGCTGAGAATTTTTCTCGCAGTGATTGTGATGATGGCCTGTAGCTCGCTCTCACCAGCGGTGATGGGTATCGGTTACGACACCATCAATCAGGCGTTGCAGGGTCATGTGGCTGTTCAGCTCCTGCTATTGATAGCAGTGGTAAAACTGGTAGCGACGGCCTGGTGCGTCGGCATGGGGGTTCCGGGGGGGCTGATTGGGCCGACGCTGGTGGTGGGTGCGGCACTTGGCGGAGTAATGGGCGGGGTCCTGCCGGAAACCGCGTCAGGCCCCGGCCTCTACGTGGTGATTGGCATGTGCGCGATGATGGGGGCCACGCTGCAGGCGCCGTTGGCAGCCCTTATGTTTATTCTTGAGCTGACCGCGCACCCCGATGTGATTCTGCCCGGGATGCTGACGATAGTGGTGGCGACGCTGACCTGTCGTATAGTCTGTCGCCAGCCGCCGATGTTTGTGGGGCTGCTGCTGGGGCGCGGCCTGGATCATCGACGGGACCTGCTGAGTCAGTCCCTGCTGAGGGTGGGTGTGACCCACGTGATGAACACTCGATTCATGGCCATGCCAGCCGAGGTGGAGCGGGACACTGCCGAGCGCGCATTGGGGCGAGACCCGGAGTGGATACTGATTCAGTCGGAATTGAATAACCAACCAGTACTGCTCTCCGCCGCAGATCTGGCCCGGGCTCTGCTTGAGAAGCCGGAGGCAACAAAATTCAAACTTCTGGAGATCCCGGGAGATCGTCGGGAGATGGTTCGGATTGACCCGGAGGCGACGCTGCTTGAGGCTCGGGAGCTGCTGGAGGGCGGCTCTGTGGAGGCCCTTTATGTTGAGCGCCGCCGCCGTGGCCGCAGCCCCGTAGTCTTTGGGGTGCTGACGCCCGTCGATATTGAGCGGGGCTATCGTTTGCTTCCCTGAACTGCGCTTTGGGGCGACTCTAGAAGTTCAGCACAATCTTGCCGAAATGGCTGCCGGATTGCAGATACCGTAGGGCCGAAACGATTTCGCTGAAGTGGAACTCCCGGTCAATTACCGGGCTCAGGCCGTTGACCTCAATCGCAGCGTTCATGGCTTCAAACATATCCCGGCTACCAACCATGATGCCCTGGAGACAGATCCCATGCATCAGAATATCCGTGGGGTGAATCGTGGCTTCGTTGCCGCCGAGAATGCCGATCATGGCGATGTGGCCACCAATGGTGCAGGCTTTGAGGGACTGCCCCAGGGTCTGGCCACCACCCACCTCAACAATGTGATCAACCCCGTTGCCACCGGTCATCTGTCGGGCCACTTTGGCCCATTTCGGTGTCTCCCGATAGTTGATGGTTTCGTCCGCGCCCAGGGCCCGGGCTCGTTCCAGTTTTTCGTCACTGCTTGAGGTGATAATCACCCGGGCGCCGGCAATTTTGGCCAGTTGCAGGCCAAACAGGGAGACCCCACCAGTACCCTGAATCAGCACGGTTTCACCCGCAATCAGATTGCCCGCCACCATCAGGGCATTCCAGGCAGTTAATGCGGCGCAGGGCAAGGTGGCCGCCTCGGCATCGGTTAGCCGCGCTGGCACCTTGACCACACCCTCCTGATTGAGCACCACATACTCCGCCAGCATGCCCTGACGCTCCCCACCAAGGGCAGAGCGGGCGCGTTCGTAAGTCAGACGACCGCCGAGCCACTGCTGGGTGAAGATGCCCGCAACCCGATCCCCGGGCTGCACCCGGTAGACCCCTTCACCACAGGCGGTCACTTCACCAACGCCATCCGAAAGGGGGCGTAGCGGCAGCGGCAGGTTGGGGTTGTAGTGGCCCAGCACCATCAGCAGATCACGGTAATTCAGGGAGCAGGCCTTCAACCGGATTAAAACTTCACCGGGGCCGGGCTCCGGTACCGGTTGCTCAACCGCAACCAGATTGTCCAGGCCAAACTGGTTCTGGATTTCGAATGCCTGCATGGTCTTCCTCCGTCTGCAGTGATAGGAGCGACGGAGCCACCCTTTCAGGCGGCTCCGTTGAGATCAATAATGATTCAGAATGCTTTCAGCAGCAGATCAATACCGAGTACCAGGCCACCGACATAGGTGCCCAGAGAGCCGGCTATCCGTAGAGGATGAATGACATCCAGGGATTTGCTCAGAATCATCCCGGCAGCATGGCAGTAACGGGCCGCGACAACGATACCAAAGAGCCAGAGCTCCCAGGTTGCGGCTCCAGACAGGCTGATGAGGTAGATCATCAGCGCCAGCATCGGCGCATATTCGGCGGCGTTGCCGTGGGCACGGGACATGATATAGAGCCGGTCAGTCGGATCCTGGGTGACACCGAAATTGGTCTTGCTGGAACCCCGGGCCATGGAGACACCGAATCCGAGCAGGACAACAAGCAGCCCCAGTAGCGCTATACATAGGATCGTTATATTCATCGCTCTTTACTCCTCTGTTTTATTTTGATTACAAATGCTACTCAGGCTGTTCGTTGGCCAGCCAGTCGTTGCTCTCTTTTGTCATCGGACTCCCCTCCGGGCCGTAATCCGGCCGGGGCGGAGTGAACAGTGTAACGAAATGACACTCGTCGCTGAGGCAGGAGCCGAGGTGGCTGATTTCATCCGGAATGTGGAAAAAATCCCCGTTCTTGAGGTCATACGTTTGATCGCCGATTTCGAATTTCAGGTGGCCGCTGATCAGATAGACGACCTCCTCACCGTGAATGCTGGCGACGCCCTGGACATGGCCTTTCTCTCCCCGGACGAAACGGGAGTGTACGATGGTCATGTGTGGACCATGCCAGTAGTCGAGAAAAAAGTTGCCCGGCAGGACCTCTTTGATCTCCGCCTTCTCCCCTGCGTTAAACAGAATTCTTGGGCCCTTATTGTACTCCCGAACGCCATCGTGGGCGGTGGCAGGTAGAGCTGAAACCAGGCCGACCAGGCAGAGGGTAAGTGTAAAGCGACAGATCAAATTCAAGGCTTCCGCTCAGGCAGAAAAATAGTGCGCCAGTTGTATCACGACTGGTGGACATCTTGTACGGTGCCCGCCGACCATTTCCGTCCGTGTTGCAATGGTTCCAGCCATAAACATACAGAGATTTTCAGGGGGCTCCATTCGCCTAAATCAGCAGCCTTGGGGGCGGAGTATTGTTCAGTCTTACCGCCAGAATGGTATTGGGCGCCGCCTGCTGCCAGTTGCTGGTTGGAGTGTTGCGCATTCGGGCGCCCCGGCGCCGGGCTTCTTTGGGTGGAGGTGCGGGGGCATAATCCCGGGTCACAGATTTTGAATGATTTAATGGAGCCGGGATTGATGAAATTGAACAACACATTCAGGTCTATTGTTAATTTAAGCGCGGTTTTAGCGTTGTTGGTGATGACTTCAGGTTTGACCGCACGGGCCCAAGGCGACCCCTGCGGGGTACGGGACGCGGTGAATGCGCCGGACCGGAGTGAAGAGGATCGAGCCAAAGACCCGGTCCGCCGTCCGCTGGAGCTGCTCTGTTTCGCCGGGGTTGGGCCCGGCATGCAGGTTCTGGATCTCTCCGCAGGTGCGGGTTACACCACCGAACTTCTGGCCCGGATTGTGGGTTCAGAGGGTCGGGTGATTGCCCACAATACCCCGATGATCGTTGAGAAAATCCTCAAAGGGCGGTTCCAGGCCCGGTTGGAGAAGCCGGTGATGGCCCCGGTTGAACACTGGGTCGCGGAGTTCAATAACCCGGTGCCGCCGGGGACGGCTGGGCTGGATCTGGTCACCGCGTTTTTCGCCTACCACGATGTGGCCGCTATGGGTGGTGATCGGGCGGTCCTGAGCCAGGCGCTGCTTGATGCTTTGCGACCGGGCGGGATATTGCTGGTGGTGGATCATGCTGCTGATGTGGGGGTGGGCGCTACCCAGGGGACAACCACTCATCGGATCGAAGCAGAACTGCTAAAACAGGAGTTGGTAGCGCTGGGCTTTGGTCTGGTGGATGAGGCAGAGTTTCTACGTCAGCCAGAGGATCCCAGGGATCAGCCGTTTTTCAAGCTGCCCGCAGGCAGTGTGGATCAATTCGTCCTTCGCTTTCGCAAGCCGGTACAGTAAAACCGGGGTGCTACAGGGTATTTAAGCGCTGACCAATAATAAAATTTGAGGAGAGGATTATGAACAAACCCACGGAGGCGGGTCTGCCCGCTGGCCTGACAGTTGATATTGATGGTGGCCGGGCAATTGGTCGGGCGTTGATTGAAAATGGTGTGACCGATCTGTTCGGGGTGCACGGGTATATCAATCCCGCCATCGAAGAGGCCTGCCGTCTGGGGGCCAACATGTACCATTTTCGGCACGAGCAGTCTGGGGGCTTCGCTGCGGATGCCTATGCCCGGGCAATGCGCAGACCCGGTGTTTTTTTCGCCTCCGCATCCGGTGGTATGTCGAACTGCCTGGCGCCACTCTCGCAGGGGATTGGGGCGCTCAGTCCGATGGTGTTGTTGATTGGTCAACACGGCACCGCCGGGGATGATATTGAGCTGTTGCAGGAGGGATACGCCGCAGAGTGCTTTAAAACTGTAGCGAAATGGACCCATCGGGTGGTGGATAAGGAGATGAACGCCTACTGGGTACGCAAGGCGTTGATGGATTGCATGGCCTATCCGCCGGGGCCGGTGGTGCTTGAGTTCCCGCTGAACAATATCTGGGACAAAGGCCCGGAACCCCAGCGCAAATATCTGCCCGGTCCCATGCCAACGCCACCCCGGAGCCAGGCGGCTCCGGATGATGTCAGCAAAGCGGTGGAGCGGATTCTGGCTGCTGAGAGGCCGGTGATGATCTGTGGCGACGGGGTCTACTGGTCAGACGGTATGGACGAGTATCAGGCGCTGGTTGAGCTGCTGCAGATTCCGGTAGGGTCGCGCCGAACAGCGCGGGGTGCGGTCTCTGAGCAGCATCCTCTGGCGTTCAGTTCAGCCCATCGCGGCAGTATGCTGGGCAAGGCTGATCTGGTTGTGCTGGTTGGGGTTCACGCCGGTGAACTGGAGGCCTGGTTCGAGCCACCAGACTGGCCCCGGGATGTGAGCTATATCCAGATCAACGAAACCGCGGATGAAATCTGGCCCGCCCTGCCCAGTGAGGTGACGCTGGCCGGTAACAGCAAGCTGGTTTTGCAGCAGTTGCTTGCGGGTGTCAGAGCGGCTGATCTGTCTGCGCTTGATCGTACCGACTGGCTGGCTCAGCTGGGTGAGGTAAAGGCCGATACCGCAGCTAAACGGGCTAAAATTTCAGCGGACTATCGGGCGCTCGAAGGGCTGCACACCAACACGATGGTAGAGGCCATCAGCGAGACCATGGATCCGGATGCCACCATCATCTATGACTCCTACTCCGCTTCGCTCTACTGGACCGATGCCCTGGAGATTCGGTTTGCCGGACAGGTACTGGATGCCGGGCCCAGGGTGGCACTGGGGCAGGGGGTTGGCATGTGTATCGGTGCCGCGGTCGCCCGTCCAGATAGCCAGATCATCACCGTCATTGGTGATGGTGGCCTGGGTATATCCGGTTGGGATATCGAGACCATGGTGCGTTATGAGATGCCCATCACCGTGGTCATGCATAACAACTCCTCCTGGGGTGGTGCTTCCCTGAGCCAGCATCTTTACCATCCGCACATGGATTCCTGGGATACGGGCAAGGAGATCCGTTACGACAAGATGTTTGCGGAGTTGGGCTGCCACACCGAGTTTGTTACTGAAGAGGCGGAGTTGGTACCGGCACTACAACGGGCCTTTGCCTCGGGCAAAACCGCTTTTGTGAATGTGATTGCGGACTCCAGCAACAATGCGATGTCTGCCGCCTGGTTGCGAGTCAAGACCGGCGATATCTGGGCCCGGGGAATCAATGACCTACCCCCGGAAGCGATGCACGTTTATCACGGATTGTCAGATCGTGAAGCCCTCCGTTTGCACAAGCTGGTGGTGGATAACGGCCTGAACATTCCGATGTCGTTTATCGCCGAGTTGTGTGATCGACCTCTCAGCCAGTTGGCTGCAGCCGCCGAGCGATCATCCTATCGGTACTGAGCAGATCCGTTTTAAGCTCGGTTGAGCCACATCACTAAGTTCTTTAGCGGTGTGGCTCCAATCGAAATCCTGAAAAACTGGCGGTGGTTAGTCACGCCGAATTCTCAAAACGGCTCACGGCGTATACGATCGCGGCGGTGGCGGGGGGTTGTTGTTTGTGCTGATCGGGTTTAGCTACAACGCCTGGCGTCTAGAAATCTCTGAAGACAATAACAATATTCGTACCGCCGCATTTGCGGTGTTGACCGAGCTCCCCGAGTTAGCAACTCATTTACACCGCACACTATGACCAGAATCTGGTAGAGGGCAGCCCCCCGAAAAGGGTGGGTCAAAACCGGCCTGATTGTAGATTTCAGTGGGTTGACCAGCCCTTGGGTTGAGGGCCACGTGCTCGCGCTTAAGAGCTCTGCTGGCAAAAAAGCTCGCAGCGCTTCGGAAAGTGCGGTGAACGGTCACTCTGACTTGTGCCGGGACGTCTGTATAAGTACCGCCCGGCTTGACAGCAGAGGGCATCTCGCCCACCATTCGCGTCCAGCTTTCGGGTGTCTCTGAATCGTCTGATTTGGAGATGAAACGGGAATCCGGTGCGGCGTATACGCCAATCCCGGGACTGCCCCCGCAACGGTAAACGAGCTTAAGGTTAGCCATCCAGCCACTGCATCAGTTTGATGTGGGAAGGCGGCCAACCAGATGAGTCGGCTCGTGAGTCCGGAGACCGGCCAGGAAGCGATATGGCGGTGTCGCGGTGGGCGGTACAGCGCACTTGACCCGTTTCCCGACCGGGGTCTCCAAGTGGCACCGCACCAATTATTGCGGGTGTGCTTTCAGGAGACGAATTCATGAATCGATCTATATTTGCGGCCGTTCTGGCGTCCGTCGGGTTATCTGTGGCGGTGGCAGAGACGGTTTCGCCAGTGGTTGTAACCGCCAGCCGGGTTGCGGAGACAGCGGACGAGGCGCTGGCCTCGGTGACGGTGATTACCCGGGAAGAGCTGGAGCAGCGGCAGGTTAATACCCTGGCCGAGGCGCTAACCGGTCTGGCGGGTGTTAACACGGTTTCTAATGGTGGTCGGGGCACGCTGACCAGCCTGTTTATTCGGGGGACTGAATCAAACCATGTACTGGTACTGGTCGATGGTGTGCGGATTGGTCGCCTCAGCGCGGGTACCGCCGCAATAGAGCAGATTCCGGTAAGCCAGATCGAACGGATTGAGCTGGTGCGTGGCCCCCGGTCTTCACTATACGGTTCCGATGCCATTGGCGGCGTGATCCAGATCTTTACCCGCAAAGGTGATGGCCCGGCAGCGCTGCATTTCAGCGCAACGGGCGGTTCAAACCAGACTGGTGAGGTGACGGCGGGGGTGAGTGGCAGCTACGGCAGCAGCACCTACAGCCTGACCGGGAGCCGCCTGGAGAGCGATGGTATTAATGCCTGCCATTCCGCGACATCGGGGTGTTTCACTCTGGAGCCAGACAAGGATGGATATGACAGCGACTCTTTTTCCGCCCGATTTGGCCACCATTTTGGTGAGGGTGCGGAGCTGCAACTGACCGCGCTGCGCAGCAGCGGCGAAGTGGAGTTTGACGGGAGCTTTACCAACCAGGCGGATCTGGCGCAGCAGGTGCTCGGAGCCTCCCTGCGTCTAGAGGTTACGGAGTGGTGGTCGCTTACCCTGCGGGGTGGTAACAGCGAGGACAAGAGCGACAGCTTTCTGAACGGCGTTTTTTCCAGCCGATTCGATACCAGTCGCGACACCCTGGGTCTGCAGAATGACTGGGTTTTGGCAGACAATCTGCTGCTGATTGTCGGTTACGATTATCTGGAGGATGAACTCACCAGTACCACTGCCTTTACGGTGGACAGTCGTGACAACCACGGCTGGTTTGGCCAGCTGCAGGGGGAGTGGGGCGCACATAGCGTTACCCTGGCGCTGCGCGGTGATGATAACGAGCAGTTTGGCAGCCACACCACCGGCAATTTGGCCTGGGGGCTGGAGCTCTCCCAGCGCACGCGGCTATTCGCCGCCTACGGCACCGCATTCACCGCGCCAACATTTAATGACCTCTACTTCCCGTTTGGTTTTGGCAATCCTGGGCTGGCTCCAGAGGAGTCTGAAACCATTGAGGTTGGTCTGAGTGGTCAATCGGCGTGGGGCACCTGGCAGGCGAATCTGTACGAAACCCGGATCGATGATTTGATCGAACTGGATGGGTTTTTCATACCCCAAAATACCAGCGAGGCGCGTATTCGTGGCCTGGAACTCAGTGGTTCTGGTGATTTTGGGCCCTGGCAGGTTCGGTCAGCAGTGACCCTGCAGGACCCGGAAAACCGTGCCAGTCACGATCCCAACAGTGGCAACCTTCTGGCCCGACGGCCGGAGCGGATGGCAACCCTTGATCTTGATCGGACGTTTGGCGAGGTGCGGGTTGGTAGCACCATTCGCGCCCAGAGCCATCGCTGGGATAACCTTGCCAATACCAAGCGGCTGGGTGGGTTTGTATTACTGGACTTGCGCGTAGAGCGGCCACTGGGCCAGCACTGGCTGCTACAGGGCAAGATCGAGAATCTGCTGGACAAGACTTACGAGCCAGCCACCGGCTACAACTCGGATGATCGGGCAGCCTACCTGACCCTACGGTATCAGCCGTAACGGCAGATTAACCCCCGTCGCCCCCGGTCCCAGGTGGAACCGGGGGTGTTGTCGGGCTGGCATCAGGGCAGCAGGTCAGCGGCGCTGACGTTCAGCCCGACCCGCCCGCGCAGGTTTGCCGGCAGAGCCAGCAGCCGACTCTCCAGTAGCTCCAATGTACGGCCCGTCATCGGGGTGTCATGTCGGCAGAAAAACTGGTTCAATCCCTGCTGTGATTCAGGCTGCATTACCCTGATCACGGCTTGGGTTGCGAGCCGCTCTTTGGGGTGGTGCTGCAACAGATAAGCGAACATCAGGATCAGATCCGCCAGGGGTCGCAGTGCCCCGATTGGCAGGTTTTTCTCCACCCCCATCTGCAGTGCATAGAGTGCATCGATAGTCGCGTGATCCAGCATGAAACCCCGGTTCCAGAGCCCCTGATCCAGCCCCTGTCGCAGGGAGAGGGCCCACTGTCGGGTGCCACCGACACCTTCGCCAAGGAAGTCCAGGATTTTCACAACCGCGGCATCGTCAATCGATGCACCCAGAGTGGTGGCAACCAGGGTCGCGGCGGTGGTGATGTTGTGTAGTCCGCCAAACACGAGATAGTGATTGATCAGTTTGATCTCTGCGCCCCGGGCCGGTTGGGTACCCAGGTAGTCGGGTTGCCCCAGTGCCTGCAGCAGGGGTTCCAGTCGCTGGTAGAGGGCCCGGTTGCCACAGGCGAGTATTAACATACTGGCCTGCTCTGCTCCGGCCGGGCCACCAGTCAGCGGGTAGTTGACGTAGTCTATGCCCAGGCTTTCGGCGGCTTCCAGGGCAGCATGGACAAAACCCGGGCTGACCGTGGAGAGGTGCAGAATGAACGGCGGCGCCGGGCAGCGGGCCAGTTGTGGCAGCAGCGCCCGCAGTATCTGGAGGTCATCACCATTCTTGCCAGCACAGATCACGACGCCATCGAAATCGCCATCGCCGACCAGAGCCTCGAACTCCCCCACCAGTTCTGTACCCTGGTTGCACCAGGCTCTGCGGGCCTGGTCGCGGCGTTCATCCTGCTGACCCCGGTCGTGAATACGCAGGAACCGGGCTGGCCCGGTGGCGCCCAGGTGTCCGGCAGCGGGGCTCAGCATCAGACCGAGCCCACCGATGGCAACCAGCCGCAGAGGCTGCCGCTCGGCGATCCGGTTGCTCACGTCGGCCATCCTCTGGTCCGTTCGCGAGCGGGGCAGGGCGTGGGTCTAGAAGGGTTCAATATCATTGATATCCCGGGGCGGGCCACTCACCGCCGTCCGCTGGGCCATGATCTGCTCTATATCGTCGCCAGATGCGGTCGTTGGCGGTTTTTTATTACGCCCGAATAGTCGACCAAGGGCGGCAAACACCCTCTTGACTCCCCGCCAGATCTTCGGCAACAGCCAGATCACCAGCGCTACAAACAGAATCAGCAGGACCAGGAACAGCAATGGGTGGTTGAGGGCGATCCAGATTCCACCAATCACCAGTAGGTCTTCCGAGATGGAGGCGGTCCAGTTGCTGAAAGGTTCCGGTGAGGTGTTGATCAGTGCCCGGCTACCCGCCTTGGTGAAGTGACTGCCGGAGGCCAGGCCACCACCGACCAGGGCTGCGGAGAGCTCAATGGCCGTATTGGTATCGCCGACAGCGGCGGCGGCGAGCATCGCTCCGGCGGGAATTCGGATGAAGGTGTGCAGACTGTCCCAGATGGTGTCGGCCCCCGGGGTTTTATCGACGAAAAACTCGACGAAATACATCAGTCCGGCAGCGCCGATAACCAGGGGATTCGACAGCACCTCCAGCCCGGGCGGCAGCACCGTGCTGCCGGTGGCCCCCATCAACCCCAGCATCAACATTGCCGCATAGAGGTTGATACCACTGGCCCAGGCCGCGCCCATGCTGAGGGCCAGGGTGCTGCTGACGTTGTTGAGTTCTTCCATGGTTGGTTTCCCGGGCGGTCAGTCGATCCAGTCGATGATGTGGTCTTCGAGTTCGTCTGGATGGACATGTTCTTCTGAAATAGCGATTTCGCCGATCATGATGTCGGCCCTCTTCATGTCGGTCTGGTCGCCCCTGAGTAGCGGATGCCAACCGGGCAGGGGCTGGTTGTTCGCCCGCAGACGATAGGCGCAGGTGCCAGGCAGCCAGTCGGCGGTGGCGGCGAGTTCCGGAGTGACTACAACGCACTCCGGCACCTTTTCGCTGCGTTCTGAATAACAGCCGCAGCGGCTGGTCGCGGGGTCGAGATAGCGGCAAACCACGTGGGTGTAATACACCTCGGCGGTCTCTTCATCTTCGAGTTTTTGCAGGCAGCAGCGGGCGCATCCGTCGCAAAGAGCCTCCCACTCTGCGGGGTTCAGGCTCTCCAGCGGGCGCTGCCAGAATGGTACCTCCCGGGACATCCTTAGAACATCACCACTGAGCGGATGCTCTCACCCCGATGCATCAGCTCGAAGGCATCGTTGATCTGTTCCAGCGGCATACTGTGGGTGACCATCTCATCAACCTTGATCTCCCCGGCCAGGTACTGCTCCACATAACCGGGCAGCTGACTGCGGCCCTTGACCCCGCCAAATGCGGTGCCTCGCCAGACCCGACCGGTGACCAGTTGAAAGGGGCGGGTACTGATCTCCTGGCCGGCGCCAGCCACCCCGATAATGACCGATTCGCCCCAACCCTTGTGGCAGCACTCCAGGGCTGAGCGCATCAGATCGACGTTGCCAATGCACTCGAAAGAGTAATCCACCCCGCCGTCGGTCAGCTCCAGAATCACATCCTGAATCGGCTGGTCGTACGCCCTGGGGTTGACTGTATCGGTGGCACCGAGCTGGCGGGCCATTTCGAACTTGTCCTCATTGATGTCGATGGCGATGATCCGTCCGGCTTTAGCCATGACCGCGCCCTGGATTGCACTCAGGCCTATGCCGCCGAGGCCAAAAACCGCAACACTGCTGCCGGGCTCGACTTTGGCGGTGTTCAGCACCGCGCCAATGCCGGTGGTGATGCCGCAGCCGAGCAGGCATACCTTCTCCAGGGGCGCCCTGGGGTTCACTTTGGCCAGTGCAATCTCGGGCACAACCGTATATTCGGAGAAGGTGGAGGTGCCCATGTAGTGAAACAGGGGTTTGCCGTTCAGGCTGAAACGGCTGCTACCATCTGGCATCAGGCCCTGGCCCTGAGTGGTGCGGATCGCCTGGCAGAGATTGGTTTTGCCCGAGAGGCAAAATGAGCATTCACCACACTCCGGAGTGTAGAGGGGTATCACGTGGTCCCCGGGCTTGACGCTGGTGACTCCAGGACCAACTGCTTCAACGACACCCCCCCCTTCATGACCGAGAATTGCCGGGAAAATCCCCTCCGGATCTGCCCCCGAGAGGGTGAACGCATCGGTATGGCAGACTCCGCTGGCAACCATTCTGACCAGGGCCTCGCCGGCCTTTGGGGGCGCGACATCGATCTCTGCAATCTCCAGGGGCTGTCCAGGGGCCATCGCGATGGCGGCACGTGATTTCATCGTTTTTCTTCTCCAGCTCCTTTATGTGTATGGCGGCCATTCTACTGAGTTCTGTCGCTATCACCCAGAGAGGTGGTTGTCATCACTGGCGCCAAATCACGATACAGTTTCTGGGTGGTGGCTCAATGCGGGGTCGGCTTGCTTGGTCCCGGGACAACAAAAAAGGGGGTAGAGGATGAGCGGTCTGGAGTTGGTGCAGTACGAGCGTCGCGGCAATCTGGTGTTGATGACTCTGAACCGGCCAGAGCAGATGAATGCCCTCAACACGGAGTTGGTTAGGGCACTACGGGCAGCTTTGGCCCGGTTTGGTGCCGACAGGGAGGCCTGTGTCGGGGTGCTGGCGGCGAATGGCAGAGCCTTCTGTGCCGGGGCTGATCTGGAGGATATGAAAGAGCTGCTCGATGGCGACGGCGACTGGGTCGCCGCCGCAGCGCCTGTCACTGATCTGCTGGATGAGCTGGAGGCGATCGGTAAGCCGATTGTGGCTGCGGTCCAGGGGTGGTGTGTGGGAGCCGGTCTCTGTCTTGCCCATCGTAGTGCTCTGGTTGTGGCCAGCGAATCCGCCCGATTCGGGCTGCCAGAGGTTGCGGTGGGTATGCCTAATTACTCCTACTTCGATATCTGGAAGTTCGTTGGTGCTCGCCGGGCCCTGGAGATGAGCCTGACCGGTGATCCGTTCGATGCGGCTTATGCCAGGGAGATCGGACTGATCAATCGTGTGGTGGCGGACGATCAGGTGCTGGAAGAGGCTCTGAAACTGGCGGAACGGGTGGGTCGAAATGCCCCGCTGGCACTGGCAGCGACTCAGCGTGGCATTCGGTTTACCCTGCACCATGGCCGGGAGGAGTGGCCAGAGGCTGCCGCACGAATCTGGGCGGACGTGCTGAAAAGCGATGACCTGAAAGAGGGGCTGGCGGCGTTTAAGGAGAAACGCAAACCGAGCTGGACAAATCGCTAGTTCGGGTTTTACTCCAGTACGTTGAAGTAGGGTAACGCCTTCAATGGTCCCGTAGCAGGTGTTGGTCGGGTCAGCGTTGATTGATACCAACCACTGCCTGCGGGCAATGCCTTTAAGCCAGGGGGTTAGCAGGAGGGATCAAAGATAGGGTGTCATGAGCCAGGCGAGGGCGTCGCGCAGGCGGATGAGGGGCGGGCGCTGGTGTAGCTGATCCAGGGTAACAGTGTCGGAACGACTCTGCGCCGCCAGAATGTGCTCTGCCAGTTGGCCTGCAAATTCAGCGTCATGGCACTCCACCGCCACTTCGAAATTGAGGCGCAGGCTGCGTGCATCCAGATTGGCGGAGCCGATCAGGGCGTACTCCTCATCCACCACGAAGAGTTTGCTGTGGACAAACGGCGGAGGTTGATAGGAGACATTCACACCGCTTTCCAGAATTTCGCCGAGCATATGTCGGCAGGCCCAGTGCACGGTGGCAAAATTGTTTTTGCCGGGCAGCACCAGTTCGACCGCGACACCCCGCAGGACTGCGGATTTCAGTGCCACCAGTAACTCACGGGGGGGCAGAAAGTAGGGGGTCATGATCAGCACCCGTTGCCGGGCCTGTGAAATAGCGCCAATCAGCACCATGATGATGGCGTCCAGAGTCAGGTCGGGACCGTCGGCGATTACTCGACACATGGTATTGCCCGCGGTGCTCTGCTCCACCGGCTGGAGTGTGGGGGCTTGCTTGTGGCAGAAAACCCAGTCCCGCACGAAGAGCTGTTCGATCTGGCTCACCACCGGGCCCTCCATCTGAAAATGGACATCTGCAACCCGGGCTGAATGCGTCTGATTCATCACCAGATGCCGATCACCGATGTTGATGCCACCTGTGAAAGCGATGGTGCCGTCCGCCACCAGAATTTTTCGGTGGTTTCTAAGGTTAATCAGCAGGGTCGGAGGCAGCAGCCGCGGCGGCAGAAAGCGCACGACCGGAATGCCGGCCCTGCGCAGCTGGCGGCTGGCGCGAGGCAACGAATACCATTCGCCGATGCCGTCGAGAATGACTCTGACATCCACACCCCGCCGCACCGCAGCTGCCAGGGTCTGGATGAACTCCTGTCCGGTGGCATCACTATCAAAAATGTAACTACTGAGAAACAGCCGTTCCTTTGCGTTGGCTATGGCCTCCAGCATGCGGGGATAGGCCTGCTCCCCGTTGATCAGGGGCGTGATCCGGTTGCCGGCGATCAGCGGGTTTTCGGCCTGCTCCAAGGCGGTCTGTAACTGCGGGTTGCTGCCCGTTGACTCAGCCCGTAACTTGCGGGCTCGGGTACGTACCCGATTGATTCCAAAAAGAAAATAGAGCGCTGGCCCCGCCAGGGGGAAGATCAGGCAGGTCAACAGCCAGGCGGCGGCAGCGGTCGGTTCCCGTTTGGTCATCAGTGCGTGCACGGCGGCGCCGAGATTGATCGCAATAATCAGCAGGAGCAGCGGCACCTGAAGTTGATTCAGCATGGGTGGTGGCCGTCGGCGGAGGGGTGTACTTGGATTTCAGGTTGCTCTGATTGTTGGACGGGATTGCACATTGGCGGTGGGCTTCGGTTTGCCCCCGAGTGGGTTAAATTGCTATACCCCCATGGGTTTGTAAAGCATTGCCGGGCCCAACTCACTGGTCCGGTGCATATTCTGGGAGGAAGAGATGAGCAGCCAAGATCTGGTGGAGTACGAACGGCGGGGCAACCTGGTGGTGATGACTATGAACCGGCCCGAGCGAATGAATGCGCTGGGTAGCGAACTGGTGGCGGCCCTGCGTGCGGCGCTGGCCCGTTTCCGTGATGAGGATGATGTCTGGGTTGCGGTACTGGCCGGTCGCGGGCGAGCGTTTTGTACCGGGGGAGACCTCCAGGACATGAAGGCGCTGACCGAGTCGGCGGGTGACTGGGTGGATTCAGTCGCCGGGGTCTCCGCGTTATTGGACGAACTGGAGTCGATCGGTAAACCGGTTGTCGCCGCAGTCCACGGTTTCTGCATGGGGGCTGGCCTCAGCCTCGCCCATGGCTGCGCCCTGGTGGTGGCGGGGGAGTCGACTAAATTCGGTATCCCGGAGACGGCAATCGGTGTGCCGAATTACTCTTACTTCGATATCTGGAAGTTCGTCGGCGCCCGACGGGCGCTGGAGATGAGCCTGACTGCAGATCCGTTCGGTGCGAACTACGCCCGGGAGATCGGCCTGATCAACCGGGTGGTGGCGGATGATCAGGTGCTGGAGGAGGCGCTGAAACTGGCGGAGCGGGTGGGTCGAAATGCGCCGCTTGCTTTGGCCGCTGCCCAGCGCGCGATTCGGTTTACCCTGCATCATGGTCGGGAGGAGTGGCCTGAAGCCGCCGGCCAGATCTGGGACGGCGTACTGAAAAGCGATGATATGAAAGAGGGGCTGGCAGCGTTCAAGGAGAAACGCAAACCGGTCTGGAAGAATCGCTAGGGTCTCAACTAAAGGGCGATAACCCCCTCAATCGTGCCAGCGGCGGCGTAGAGCGCCAGAACTTCATCGCTGCTGGCCATCTCCGCTTCGACCGTCAGACTGACGTATTTACCGGTGCGTGATTGTCGGCGCGAGACCTTGTGCCCGGCGAAAAACCTGCTCAGTTTCGCCATTCCCGCAGCGGGCACGACAAATTTGAAAGTGTAGCGGCAGGGCCACTGATGGAGTTGCTCTAGCAGCGCTTTCGATTGCTTGGTTTTATCTGTCATGGCTCTTCGCTGGTTAGGGGTACCTATATAGAGTCAAGTTATTTGAGTAGATTGAATTAGAATTTTATAGAATAAGCCGCAGCTGCTAAAGTCCCGCGCCCGAAGATGCCTCAATCCGCAGGCACCAGATCTGAACTCTATGGCCCTATGTATCAGTACAACCCAGTTGACCAGCAGCTTATCGATCAGCGGGTCACCGAGTTCCGTGACCAGACCCGGCGATTTTTGGGTGGCGAGCTGACCGACGAGCAGTTTCGCCCGTTGCGTCTGATGAATGGGCTCTACCTCCAGCGTCATGCCCCGATGTTGCGGGTGGCAATCCCCTACGGCCTGCTTTCAAGCGCTCAACTACACAAGCTTGCCCAAATCTCCCGGGACTATGATCGGGGCTACGGGCATTTTACGACCCGGCAGAATATTCAGTTCAACTGGCCTGAGCTGGAGCGGGTGCCTGATCTGCTCGGCGAGTTGGCGGAGGTCCAGATGCACGCGATTCAGACCAGCGGCAACTGTATCCGCAATGTCACCAGCGATCCGCTGGCGGGGGTGGCGGCGGATGAGATTGAGGACCCCCGGCCCTGGTGCGAAATCATTCGTCAGTGGGCGACCCTGCATCCGGAATTCGCCTATCTGCCCCGTAAATTCAAAATTGCGGTGACCGGGGCCAGTCATGACCGAGCTGCGACGCAGTTGCACGATATTGGGTTGGAGGTGGTGCAGGGGGAATCCGGACAAAGCGGCTTTCGCGTGCGGGTCGGTGGCGGCCTCGGGCGGACGCCGGTGGTTGCGGAGCCGCTGCGGGAGTTTCTGGATCAGCGGGATCTGTTGTCCTACTGTGAGGCGATTCTACGGGTTTACAACCGCTATGGTCGACGGGACAACAAGTACAAGTCCAGAATCAAGATACTGGTCCGGACCATGGGTATTGAGGCGTTCCGTGAGCGGGTCGAGAGGGAGTGGGCTCAGATTCGGGATGGTGAGCTGAGGCTCTCTGAGGCCCGCATCAGCGAGATGAAGTCTCACTTTGCGGCGCCCGAGTATCAGTTTTTCAGCGGCGAAGCGCTGCTGGAGGTGGAGCGGCGGCTGATGGCAGACGTGGATTTTGGGCGCTGGCAGCGCCAGAATGTGCTGGCCCACCGTCAGCCGGGATACAGCATTGTGGTGGTCTCCCTGAAGAAAACCGGAGTGGCGCCCGGAGACCTGACTGCGGACCAGATGGATGCGGTGGCCGAGTTGGCGGCGCGGTACAGCTTTGGCCAGCTGCGGACCACCCACGATCAGAACCTGGTTCTGGCGGATGTGCCCCAGACCGGGCTGTATGCCCTCTGGCAGGCACTTTCAGCGCTGGGTCTGGCGACGCCGAATATTGGTACCCTGACTGATCTGATCTGCTGCCCCGGCCTCGATTTCTGTTCCCTGGCTAACGCCCGCTCCATTCCCCTGGCGGCGGACATCGCTGAGCGGTTTGATTCTCTCGACTTTCTCTACGATCTGGGGGAAATCCAGCTCAAGCTGTCGGGCTGCATGAAT
Source organism: Gammaproteobacteria bacterium (assembly GCA_022014175.1). GTDB lineage: Bacteria > Pseudomonadota > Gammaproteobacteria > Immundisolibacterales > JAKLLR01 > JAKLLR01. Next base: position 25,588 of record JAKLLR010000016.1, read on the forward strand.
GGCTGTGGACACCATACCGTGGGCCATATTGGCATTCTGGGCGTAGATAAGAAGGGCGAGGAGTGGTACCAGATTACCCTCGGCGGGCGTGCCGATAATCAGGCGGCGCTGGGGCAGCGCATCGGCCCATCGCTGCCCCTGGATCGGGTAGTCGACGCGGTGGACGATATTCTCCAGGTCTATCTGCAGGCGCGGGAGGAGCAGGAGCGGCTGATTGATACAGTCGCGCGGATCGGGGTCGAACCCTTCAAGGAGCGGGTTTATGCTCATCATTAAGGGGGCGGATGTCACTGAGGATGAGTGGACTCGTCTGCCGGAGGGGCAGGCGCCGACCGATGATTCAGCTGAACAGCCACTGCTGGTTGGGTTGGCGGACTGGTTGCTTCACCGCGACGTGCTGTTAGCGCGGGCGGGTCGGCTGGGTGTTCTCCTGTGCGGGGAGGACGAGGTTGAGCGACTGATTCCAGACCTCGACCATCTGCAACTGATTGCCGTCAGCTTTCCGGTGTTTACGGACGGGCGGGGTTACAGCCAGGCCAGGCTGTTGCGGGACCGGTTTAACTATGCTGGGGAGCTACGGGCGGTCGGTGAGGTGTTGCCGGATCAAGCGGATCTGATGTCGAAGGTAGGAATTGATTCCTTCAGCATTTCGGACTCGGTGGATAGTCGCAGATTCTTCGGATTGGCCGGTTGAGTTGGTCTCAGAGGACTTAATTCGACAAGCTGAAGCTGAACCCGGCTTTTCAATCCTGTAGAATGGGGCGGCGACACTGTTACATAAACCTCGCGGAAGTGTCGCGCTAAATAGGGAATAGCAAATTGTTTCCCCAGTCTGGCATCGTCTTAAAAATGGCCAAAAGAAAATACACCAGCAAGGAGGACATTATTGCAGCCGTAATCCCGCTGTTTGCGCAGCATGGTTATGCGGGCGTCTCCATGCGCGATATCGCCTCGGATGTTGGGCTGTCACCGGCGTCTTTGTATAACCATTTCAAGGACAAGGAGTCCATCTATCGAGAGATGCTGGATGTTGTCTATAAGAGGCGGCAGGGGGCATTTGAGTTTGTAAACGATAAATCCATTCCGCCGCTGGAGAGAATGGAGAGATTCCTGCGAGGAATGTGTTCGAGCTTGGTCGCCAACCCGGAATTTTGTAAGGTTTACCTGCGGGTTATTGTCGACGGTGATGACGAGCGCATGCAGTGGCTGGCTGAAAAGGCGTCTGCGAATTTTTGTGCCATAGATGGCTTAATGCAAGAACTGTTACCGGAACAAGATCCTTTCCTGTTACTGAACACTCTGATGGGGGCCTTGATCTATCATTTCGCTGCGATTGACTACACTCGAAAATTGCCAGGATTTCGGGAGGAAGTGGCTGCCCCCGACACTTTTGCGCGGTTCCTCGGCAGCACCCTGGATTACTGGTTCAAAGGGCTGAACGCTGGAGATCCCTACTGGATACCTGAAGAGTAGGGGACTGGGTTACTATTTTCTCGATCAACGCCGGTTGACAATATAAACGAACGTTCGCATACTTGAAGCGGGTCCCATGACCGTGACTGAAACAGTTCATCGGTTATGTTTTGACTCTCCTCAGTACTGGCCGGCGGTTTACCGTCGGCTTTTTTTTGAGAGGTTTCACCGGCTTCCTGCTGTACAGCCGTGACTGGGCGCGGAGCGTTACAGCTAAGGCAGCCCACTGGAGATCTAAGTAACAGTGCCTACGCTCTATCCCCGTAGTTTGTAGGGAAGGGGGGATGCAAAATACAAAGAGTCTGGCGATCCAGGCCGGATATTATCTCGATCGCTATACCGCTGATACTTGCAAAGGATGGCTACGTCGGGGTATCACCAGAGCGGTTTTGTTCTCTCCGGCAGCCTTCTAAGGCTATTTAGAAGACAAAAAACCCATCTACCGCGAAATGCTGGATGAGATCTTTGACCCGATGACGGATCAGAGCGTGCTACCTTGGGCCTGACCAGAGCCGCTTCTGAAGAGGGTCTGTCTTAATCTGGCGCCTAACCTAGCGTTCTGAAAGCGTTTCTGAGGGTCGTAATCGACAATGATACGGAGCGAGAAAAGTGACTCGTCGCCCGGGTGTTCAGGAACTTCGCGTCGGAGCATGATCATCTCATAACTAATCGACGTTTTGATGGGCACCCTGATCTACCATTTCGCGGCCGGTGATTCCTCCGCCATACTGCCGGGTTACGGTACTGAAGATGCCGGGGCAGAGGGATTTCACAGTTTCTGACCAGCCAGATCGCACAGTGGTTCAGCGGACTGTGTCCCCTGACCAGCCTGTCTGAACATACGTGGCCTTACTGAGTAGCGCCTTTTCAGCACCTGGCCCGGACGGGTTGACTGTCAATAAACGAACGTTTATAACAGGTTCTGAGGCTGGCAGTCGCGGCGCATATCACTGCGTACGACTTGGCTGGCTTTGGCTCTCCTTGGTCTATCCGGCGGCGTGAGCCGCCGTTTTTTTTTGGTAAAGTACCGTTCGTAATTGGATAACAATATCCGGGCGATGCCGGCGACGACCAGTCAGAAGGCCGTCTCTTAATCTTAGAGGAAAGGAAGTGTGAATAGAAAAATTGTGGCGATGTTAGGTGTTTTTTGCCTGGGCCAATCCGGTCTGGTGAGCGCCGGATTGTTTGATGATGCGGAATTTTCGGGTAGTGGTTACCTTCGAGAAAACCTCGCTCTCGGGTTCGAAGACAACCCCACCACCACGGGGGGGAGCTTTGGTGGCAAGGGCGATCTTCTAATGGTGCGCCATTCGGTTTTGCTGGAGGGGTATGCAGATTTCGGATGGGCTAACGTGGGTGCCGTAACCCGGTTCTCACGAGAGCAGATGACCTCCTATCTCAGAGGCTTGTCAGAATCGTCTCGAACTGTTGGAAATTTCGGCGGTACACCCAGCCGCTTTAGGGATTTTTACGATGAGGAGGATATTCGCGAGCTGTATGTTTCGTTCGACGTTGGCTCGCGAGTCAATCTTACTCTTGGCAAGCAGCAGGTAGTCTGGGGCGAATCCGATGGTTTTCAGGCAACTGATGTGATTCACGGGTACGATTTTAGTTGGCGCTCCAGTCTGGAGGGAGAGAACGAGGAACTCCGTAAGCCCTTGATTTTAGCGAATGCAAAAATCGGAATGCCAGAACTTGGCGGGTCACTGCAGCTGATTTACCGGCCGGGTTGGGATAAGGCTGAAGATATTGGCTACACCGTTGATCTGTTTGGTGGTCGTTGGGCTGGCCAACCAAATAAGGGTATGGATACCCTTTCTCTGATCCCGTATAACCGGGATCACAGCAAGGGTGATACTGATGATCCATCATACGGTTTCCGGTGGACCGGGATTCTGCCGACTCTGGGAGATATTGGCTACAGTTTCATGTACTACCGTGGACCAAAGTTAGCCCCCGTAGTGAATTCAATATTTAACCCTTACGGCGAAGCTCCCGTTAACGGCTTTGCAGAGTTCCTTAACCCTGAAGTGGATACTTACGGCGCTTCGTTCAACGCCTATTCCGAAGGACTGGATGCCACTATCAACGGTGAAATAGCTTATACGCCGGATGACCCCTACAACTTTGGCTTGCTGGCCGGGGGCCTCGGTGGCGTTGTGGAGAAGGATACGTTGAAGCTGATGTTGAGATCCGACAAGCTTCTCTACAGTCTCGGTCGTATGCTGCGCACGAATAAGCCGGCAACCCTGATTTTCCAGGTGACGGACACCTGGATTACGGATTTCAAACGGTCGGACGATATTGTTGATGGCACAGGCAGCAAGAAGGAGCATTCTGTTCAGATGACGGCGGTTTTAGCAACTAACTATAATTTTGACCAGATCAACCCCACTGCCGTATTTGCATATGACCCGACCTATAAAGGTGCTTTATTTGTTCCTTTTGTGGACTGGGTTTTTGGCGACCATTGGCGATTACATACCGAGTTGCAATTCTATTTTCCGATGGGGACTCATACTGATCCCGTGACCAGGAACGGTGCGTTGGACACGCATGGATTTGGTACTTTGGTTAATCAAAATCAAGCAAATGTACTTATAACGTATCAGTTCTAGAGTTAAAACTAACAAGAGAATTTTCTGCCGGGAGGCGATGTGTGATGAAATTACAGGTAAAAATTAGGACGGCGGCACACCATTTTTTGTTGGTATCGTTGTTTGCGGGTTCGGTGGCGGCTGCAGAGCTGAC
>JAKLLR010000017.1 GCA_022014175.1 Gammaproteobacteria bacterium
TCCCATGATTAGGGCGGTCTTGCTTGCCGGCGTGATTACGCTTTCGCTTGGCGGGTGCTCATTCGCACCGGATTTCAGGAAACCTGAAACGGCGGTATCGGAAAACTGGATTTCAGCGCGGCTCGCATCCGCCGGGGAAATTCCTGCCGATTGGTGGCACAGCTTCAACGATCCGGCGCTCGTCGCCCTTGTTGAAGAGGCGCTCGGTGCCAACAACGACTTGCAACTTGCGGCTGCTCGCGTGGCCGAGGCACGGGCGCTTCTGACCGGGCAGCAGGCGGAACGGTATCCGCTTCTGGAGGTGGGAGGCGCCGCCGCGCGCCAGGGGCCGAGCGAGGAAGCCGCTACCGTGGGGACCCGCGGCGGCAAGCCCTTTAACGACCTGCAAGTCAGCGGCGTGCTGTCCTATGAGCTGGATCTTTGGGGGCGGCTGGCGAACGCCAGCGAAGCGGCGCGGGCCCGGCTTTTGGCCAGTGCGGCCAATCGCGAAGCTGTACGACTCGCGGTCATTGGGGAGGTGGCCAATGGCTACTTCAGCTTCCGCGCGCTCGACCGTCAGATCGAGATTGCCGAGCGCACCGTGGCGTCCCGCCGCGAGTCGGTGGCGTTGCAGCGCGCCCGGTTCGAAGGTGGCGACATTGACGAATTGGCTCTGCGGCAGGCCGAGTCCGAGTTCGCTGCCGCTGAGTCCGAGCTTCCGAGGTTTCATCAGCTGCGAACCCGCCAACGCAATGCCCTGGCGGTCCTGCTGGGTCGCAATCCACGTCAGATCGTGCAGGATGACATTGCCGTGGCCGCTGCGATCGACACGATCAATGCCCCGGCCAGCGTTCCCGCCGGACGACCCGCCGATCTGATCGTTCGGCGCCCTGACATCGCTGCCGCCGAACAGGCGCTGGTGGCCACCAAGGCCGAGATCGGTATTGCCCGTGCGGCATTCCTGCCCAGGATTTCATTTGTCGGGCTGCTCGGCCTGCAAGGCGCGTCTGGCAGCGATCTGTTCCAGGGGTCCGCTTCGACCTGGCAGTTGGGCGGCTCACTGCTCGGGCCGTTGTTGGACTTCGGCCGGGCCGAGGCGTTGGTGGATCAGGCGGAGGCACGTCAGCGCCAGGCTCTGATCAGATATCGCCAGACCACTCAGACCGCTTTTCAGGAGGTGCTCAACGCCCTGTCAGACATGCGCCGTGCCGAGGAGCGGCTGCAAGCGCAGACTCGCCAGGTGATGGCGCTGCGAAACGCCACTGAACTTGCCCGGCAGCGTTTTCAAGGCGGGTTTTCCAGCTATCTGGAAGTACTGGACGCGGAGCGAAGCCTATTCTCAATCGAACTCGACCTTGTCGAAACCCAGCGCGACCGTTTACAGTCGACCGTCAATTTATACCGCGCTCTGGGCGGCGGTTGGCAGGGGCCCCTGGATGTGCAGGCCGCGACGTAATTGATGCTGAGTGCTGCCGACGTTCCACATGATCGGAGGAGTATTGGTGATGGGTGGAAATTCGGGGCAACAACTGAGATTGAAGCAGCGCGTAAGGGCCGGAATTATTCGGGGCGTCGCCGCCGCAATTGTGGTCGGCCTGGGCGTTTGGGCGTGGTGGTTGGCTCAACCAAAGGGTTTGCCGGAAGGCTTTGCTGCTGGCAATGGCCGGATCGAGGCCGTGGAGATCGACGTAGCGGCCAGGACTGCGGGTCGGGTCAAGGAGATCTTTGTCAGCGAGGGTGATTTTGTCCGTGCCGGGCAGGAGCTGGCGAGAATGGATACGGCCGTTCTCGAGGCGCAACTGCGGGAGGCCGAGGCGCAGCTGCAACGGGCGCTTATCGGCATCGAGACCGCGCAAAGCCAGGTGACCCAGCGCCAGGCCGAGAAGCAGGCCGCCGAGGCACTCATTGCTCAGCGGAAGGCCGAGCTCGATGCCGCGCAGAAACGCCTTGTCCGTTCAGAGGAGTTGGCTCTGAAAGGGGCCGCGCCCCGATCGATGCTGGACGATGACCGCGCTGCGTTTCAGGCGGCAAAGGCAGCGGTCAGCGCCACGAAGGCGCAGGCGGCGGCCGCGCAAGCCGCTATTGGCCGGGCCAAATCCGATGTTATTGGGGCGGAGGCCACCGTGGAAGCGGCTCGGGCCACCATCCAGCGCTTCCAGGCCGACATCGACGACAGCGTACTGCGGTCGCCGCGTGACGGTCGCGTCCAGTACCGCGTCGCCCAGCCCGGCGAGGTGCTCTCTCCCGGTGGCGTGGTGCTGAACATGGTTGATCTCGCCGATGTCTATATGACTTTCTTCCTGCCGACGGAACAAGCCGGGCGCCTCGCGCTGGGAGCCCAGGCGCGGCTCGTGCTCGACGCCGCCCCGCAGTACGTGGTCCCGGTCGAAATCTCCTTCGTTGCAGACGTCGCGCAAGTCACCCCCAAGACGGTGGAGACGGCAGAAGAACGCCAGAAGCTGATGTTCCGCGTCAAGGCTCAGATCGACCCGGACCTGCTCAGGCAGCACCTCCACCAGGTCAAGACCGGCTTGCCGGGCATGGCCTATGTGCGGCTCGACCCGCAGGTGGATTGGCCGCCTGAACTGCAGACCAGCCTGCCGCGATGAATCAGGATGTCGCTGCACAGACCGGGGATCCCGGAGGGTCCGCTCCGCCGGTCGCCCGGCTGCGGGACGTAACATTAATTTACCGCAAGGTGCATGCGCTCTCTGAAGTCAGCCTAGGCATCCCGGCGGGCTGCATGGCCGGACTGATCGGCCCGGACGGGGTCGGCAAATCGAGTCTGCTCGCCCTGATCGCCGGCGCTCGCGCCATCCAGACCGGGCGCATCGAGGTATTGGGCGGCGACATGGCCGACGCCCGTCACCGCCGGCGCGTCTGCCCGCGCATCGCCTATATGCCTCAGGGACTCGGCAAGAACCTCTATCCCACGCTGTCGGTGTTCGAAAACATCGACTTCTTCGGTCGCCTGTTCGGGCACGATGGCGGCGAACGGGGGCGCCGCATCGACGCACTGACTCTGGCCACCGGACTCAAACCCTTCCTCGACCGGCCGGCCGGCAAGCTCTCCGGCGGCATGAAGCAGAAGCTCGGCCTCTGCTGTGCGTTGATCCACGATCCTGACCTGTTGATCCTCGACGAGCCCACCACCGGCGTCGACCCTCTTTCGCGGCGGCAGTTCTGGGAACTGATCGGGCGTATCCGCCACACTCGGCCCGGCATGAGCGTGGTGGTGGCCACCGCCTATATGGAGGAGGCGGCTCGCTTCGACTACCTGGTGGCGATGGACGCCGGGCGGGTGCTGGCCATCGGCACGCCCCAGGGGCTGCTCGAAGAGACAGGCACGGCGTCACTGGAAGCCGCCTTTATCCATCTTCTGCCGGAAGATAAGCGCCGGGATTACAGGCAGGTTGAGATCCCACCGCGGCCGGAGGGTGAAGGCGATGTCGCGATCGAAGCCCGGGACCTGACCATGCGGTTCGGTGAGTTCACCGCAGTGGATCATGTGAACCTGCGCATTCAACGGGGCGAGATCTTCGGCTTTCTCGGCTCCAACGGCTGCGGCAAGACCACGACGATGAAGATGCTGACCGGCCTCCTGCCGCCGAGCGAGGGGCAGGCCTGGCTGTTCGGGCAGGGGGTGGACCCGCACGATCTTGCAACCCGCCGTCGCGTCGGCTACATGTCGCAGTTCTTTTCGCTCTACACCGAGCTGACGGTGCGCCAGAACCTGGCGTTGCACGCGCGGCTGTTTCAGGTTCCGGCCGAAGAAATCCCGCACCGCGTCGAGGAAATGGTCGAACGTTTTGATCTGGCCGCGATGATCGACAGCCTGCCAGGCCGTTTGCCCCTCGGCCACCGGCAGCGCCTGTCGCTGGCGGTGGCCATGATTCACAAACCCGAGATGCTGATTCTCGACGAGCCCACCTCGGGCGTTGACCCGGTGGCGCGGGATGCCTTCTGGCGCATGTTGGTCCAGTTGTCGCGCCGGGACGGGGTAACCATCTTCATCTCCACCCACTTCATGAACGAGGCCGAGCGCTGCGATCGTATTTCGTTGATGCACGAGGGGCGGGTGCTGGTGACCGACCCGCCCGCCGCGTTGGCAAACAAACGGGGCGTGGATAGCCTCGAAGACGCTTTTGTCGCTTATCTGGAGGATGCCGCAGCAAAAGGCGCGGACGAGGCACGGCAGCCTCACGCAGCGGCTTCGGTCGATTTAGTCGAGGCGTCGGCCGGTCGTGTCGAGCCCGAGGGCTGGCGGCGGCTGTTCGATCCTCGGCGCATGGTCAGCTACGCGCGGCGCGAGGGGCTGGAGCTGCGCCGCGACCCGATCCGGCTGACGCTCGCGCTCGTCGGCAGCGTTATCCTGATGTTCGTGATGGGCTACGGCATCAGCATGGACGTGGAGGACCTCACCTTCGCGGTTCTCGACCGCGATCAAACCACCGTCAGCCGTGACTATACCCTCAACATCGCCGGTTCCCGCTATTTCGTCGAACGACCGCCGATCACCGATTATGATGACCTTGATCGGCGGATGCGCGCGGGAAAACTCAGCCTGGCCATCGAGATCCCATCGGGTTTTGCCCGCGATATCGCCCGGGGACGGGCGGTCGAGATCGGCGCCTGGGTCGATGGTGCCATGCCGACGCGCGCCGAGACCGCCCGCGGCTACGTGCAAGGGATGCACGCCCACTGGCTCGCGACCAAGGCCCGCGAAGCCGGCCATGGGGGCGCGCTGGCAGGTCTGGCGAAGCTGGAAACCCGCTTCCGCTACAACCCCGATGTCAAGAGCCTGGTGGCGATGGTGCCGGCGGTGATCCCACTGTTGCTGATGCTGATTCCGGCCATGCTCGCGGCGCTCAGCGTGGTGCGGGAGAAGGAGCTCGGCTCGATCACCAATTTCTATGTCACGCCCACCACCCGGCTTGAGTTTCTGCTCGGCAAGCAACTTCCCTATGTCGTGCTGTCCTTTCTGAGTTTCCTGCTGCTCACGCTACTTGCGGTGACCGTCTTCGGTGTGCCCATGAAGGGCAGTTTCCTCACACTAGCGGCCGGTGCGCTGCTCTATGTCGGTGCCGCCACCGCCGTAGGCCTGCTGATTTCGACCTTTATGCGCAGCCAGATCGCCGCCCTCTTTGGCACTGCGGTGCTGACCATTCTGCCAGCGGTGAGCTTTTCGGGGATGATCGACCCGGTCTCCTCCCTCGAAGGGATGGGCCGGTTGATCGGCGAGATCTACCCGACCACACATTTTCTGGCTATCGCCCGCGGCACCTTCTCCAAGGCCCTGAACTTCTCTGATCTGCACGCCGCCTTTCTGCCGCTGGCGCTGGCCGTGCCGGTGCTGCTTGGACTGTCTGCGGCCCTGCTGAAGAAGCAGGAGAACTGAGCCATGCGCGCTGCCAACATCCTGCATCTCGGCGTGAAGGAGTTGCGCAGCCTGACACGCGACCCGATCATGCTGGTTCTGATCGTCTACGCTTTCACCTTTTCGATCTATACTGCGGCCACGGCGATGCCGGAAACCCTCAACAAGGCGCCAATCGCCATCGTCGACGAGGACCGTTCGCCGCTTTCGGGGCGAATCGCCAGCGCCTTCTATCCGCCCTATTTCGTGCTGCCCCAGTTCATCACCCAGGCCGAAATGGACGCCCGCATGGACGCCGGCCTCGACACCTTTGCGCTGAACATCCCGCCTGAGTTCCAGCGCGACCTGCTGGCGGGACGCCAGCCAACGATCCAGCTCAACGTCGATGCGACGCGCATGAGCCAGGCTTTTACTGGCAGCGGCTATATCCAGACCATCGTTGCCGACGAGGTGCGTGTGTTCGCACAACGCTATCGCGACGTTCCGGAGTTACCGGTCGATCTGGCGCTGCGGGCGCGCTTCAATCCGCAACTGAACAAATCGTGGTTCGGCGCCATCATGCAGGTCATCAACAACGTGACGATGCTCTCCATCGTCCTCACCGGGGCGGCGCTGATCCGTGAGCGGGAGCATGGCACGATTGAGCATCTGCTGGTGATGCCAGTCACCCCCTTCGAGATCATGACCAGCAAGGTGTGGGCGATGGGGCTGGTCGTCCTCGCCGCCACAGCCTTCGCGCTCACCGCCGTGGTTCAGGGTGCGTTGTCGGTGCCGATCGAGGGGTCGTTGACCCTGTTCCTGGCGGGGGCGGCGCTGCATCTGTTTGCCACGACGTCGATGGGCATCTTCCTCGGCACCGTTGCCCGCTCCATGCCCCAGTTCGGACTGCTGCTGATGCTGATTCTGCTGCCCCTGCAGATGCTCTCCGGGGGTACGACGCCGCGCGAGAGCATGCCGGAATTTGTCCAGTATCTCATGCTCGCCGCGCCCAACACCCATTTCGTGATGCTCGCCCAGGCGATTCTCTACCGCGGTGCCGGGCTGGCCACCGTCTGGCCTCAGTTCCTCGCCATCGCGGTGATCGGAGCGGCGCTGTTCTCGCTTTCGTTGGTACGCTTCCGCCGCGCGATCGGTACCATGGCCTGAGCCTGTAGACGAGACGGAAACCAGGGATCGGGTTCTGTCCGCCAGGTAATCGAAGGTGGTTGGCTGCTCTGGTGCTGGCTGCCGCAGGTCGAGTATAAAGACGCTCAATCGTTTCCATATTTGATGAGGGCCGCTTATGGAAGAGACAGCATGAGCGGTTACGGAGAAATTGTATGAGCCGGTTTCGTTGGGTCAGTCTGGCCGGATTGCTGATTTGTTGCGGACTCATCGCCGGAGCTGCCTGGCTGCAACTGGTGCTGGCGCTGGAGCCATGCCCCCTCTGCATGTTGCAGCGGGTGTTGGTGGTTGTCCTCACCCTGCTGTTTCTGCTCGCCCTGATCCATAACCCCCAGGGCTGGGGTCGGCGGCTCTACGCCCTGCTGGGCACCCTGGTCAGCACGGCCGGGGTGGTGGTGGCCGGGCGTCATGTCTGGTTGCAGCATCTGCCCCCGGAGAAGGTGCCGGCGTGTGGCCCCGGGCTGGAGTTTATTCTGCAGGCATTTCCATTCAGCGACGCCGTTGCCATGATCTTTAAAGGCTCCGGCGAGTGCGCCGAGGTGGTCTGGCGTTTTCTTGGCCTGAGCATTCCGGAGTGGACCCTGCTGGCTTTTATTGGCTTTCTGATCGGTGGCTTGCTATTGACATGCTGTCCGGGGTCGATAGAGGCCGAATAGTCCCACACAGACGCGGGTAATTACCCTCTCCGTCGGGGGGCGTTAAAGAAATAGCGAACCGCATCCGGGGCCTGGCTGAGGGCAATACATCTGTCGACAGCCGGTGTCGCCTTGCTGACCTCAACGAATATTTTTCAGAGACTCCGAGCCCCGCTTCCGTTCTGGTGCGACGAAGGCCAGCAGACCGTGTCGGCGGTTAAGGCGTTCCGTCAGGTGGGACGACCATTCTGTAGAATCCGCAAGTTACGACCACCTCCTTACGCCTCCAGCCCGTTCTGGTGATGTCAAACTGTATATGTCGAACGATCTCTGAGCGTTGTGCCTGAGGGCCGGAGTGCTATCTCAGGGCGCAACTTGCAATTCCGCCATTGCAGACGTGATCACCCTGGCCGCGGAGCGCAGTAGCAACCAGACCAGAGCGGTTGCAACCACTATATCCGGCCAGCCTGAGCCGGTGAACCAGACCGCTCCCGCAGCCACGAAGACAGACAGATTTGTAGCGATATCGTTTCTTGAGCACTCCCAGACCGAGCTCATGTTCACGTCATCTGCACGGTGCCGCCAGAGCGCAACCAGACAAACAGAGTTCGCTGCGAGCCCGACAAGACTGAACGCCCCCATGATCTCGAATACCGGCACACTGGGGACAAAAAGGCGGTAAACAATTTGACCGGCCACGACCAGTGCCGCGAGCAGTATCAGCCCCCCCTTGAACAGGGCGACCCTGGCCTTGACCGATGGGCGCCCCGACACCGCATAAAGACTGAGCCCATAGGTCAAAGCATCGCCGAGATTATCGAGACTGTCCGCCAGTAGTGCGGTGGTGTCTCCATAGAGTGCGGCGATGCCGATGACAAAAAACATCACCGCGTTAATGCCCAGCACAAAAATTAATGTTGTGCGCTGCCGCGTCTGCAGCGGGTCTAAAGAACAGTCCTGATTGCAGCATCCGCTCATGATTTTAGTGCTGCCTGATGCTTGGAGAAGCGGCCGGAGCGCGCTGTGCGGAGGTGCAGCCACCAGGAGGCGCTGCTTGCTGCACCTGTCAGGAGATTTTCACTGCTGCTTGGAACCATCATTACTGTCATCCTTGGTACCGCGAATAAATCCAAATTCAAACAGTGGCCAGAAATTGATAACCGGAACAACTAACAGTAAGGAAAATGACCCTGCTCTGTTCCGGTCATTGCTGCAGTTAACCGGGCTGCCCAAAATACGCATCAAATCAGCTGGCCGCAAGGTGTTTCTGTGGCTGGTGGAGTGATGGTGAGAGAGAGTTTTGCCCAGGGTGCGGTTGGCTTGTTGGTGGTGGACGGTTGAAGTGACTCTGCTGGTGTAGAGGGTGGGTCCGACAGTGCCTCACCCGGTTCTTCAGCCCACTGAGATTATGGCTCGGTGGCTTGACGCGAGTCATAGCGGTTTTGACGGCTTTCGGCGAGACTACTGGGCTGGTTGAGTGGATGGCCGGTTTGTTCTGAGAACCTGAAACGTGACAAGAGGCGGTAACGATGAAAAAACCCTATGAGCATGAGCCGTTTGATGCCCTCAGTGCGGCGTATGAAAAAATGCATGAGCGGGTGGTTGAGGGTTTGTACAAGGCGACGGAGAAGAGCGGTGCGGTTCTGCACAAGCTGATCGACCGGGCTAAGCACCAGGCGGTGGAGCTTGAAGAGCTGACAGAGGAGGATTCCGCCAAGGTTGCAGGCTGGCTCAAGCGTGACTGGGATGAGGCTTCGAACTACCTGGCGGAGACGGGCCATGAGATCAGGGAGTGGCTCGGTTTCGAGACTACGCTGGTTGAGTCAGCCCTGCTCGACAGGTTGTTGCAGGTGGCAGATAAGACCACCCTCGGGCTGATGCAGTTGAAAGAGCAGAGCCAGCGGCCCTACGTCTACAAAACCGGGGAGATCACCGGGCCGGGGAGCCTGGTCTGTGATCAGTGCGGCGAGATACTGCATTTTCACAAGACCGGCAGGATTCCACCCTGCCCGAAGTGTCATGGAGTTTTGTATCGCCGGAGAGGCAGGAAAGCGGGGGCCAGCTAAGGTCGGTGCTGCTGTTAGCGCCAGCTGGGTGTTCGCAGATAGATTGGCTGGGCCTCTGCTGCGGTCACCAGCTCTCCGCCGGCAACCAGGGCTTCCGCCAATCGCAGCAGATCTGCGGCCCGGGGCAGTTGATCTGGCAGGATGCGGGTGATCCGGCTGCCCAGTTTTTGCCGTAGCGGCTGTTCGTAGGTCAACCAGGCGTGGCCGATGCCGGTCGCTTCAGTCAGGCCGCCATCGCTGATGGCTTCGGGAGCGCAGACCACCTCATCAATGACCGCTTCCATCAGCCCCGCAGAACTGCGGCGGTAGGCGCCCCAGTAGACTTCGCCCAGGCGGGCATCAAATCCGGCCCAGACCTGGTCGGCGTCAACACCCTGGGCCAGGGTGGCCAGGCTTGAGACCGGCACCACCGGCAGATCCAGCCCGTAGGCGATGCCCTGGGTGACGCCAGCGGCGAGACGCACACCGGTGAAGGCGCCGGGTCCACGACCAAAGGCGATGGCATCCAGGGTGCTGGCGGAGATGCCGGCTTCGGCCAGCAGTTGATCGACCATCGGCAGGATCAGATCGGCGTGTCTGCGGGGTGCGATCTCAAAGCGTTGCAGCGTCTCGCCCCCCAGCATCAGGGCGGCGGAACAGGCGTCGCTGGCGGTTTCGATACCGAGCAGCTTCATTCGTCGAAGAACCTTGTGACGTCATCGGGATCTCGGGTGATCGGCATTTTCGGCAGATTCTTGAGGAAGATCCGGCCATAACTGCGACTACGCAGGCGGGGGTCGCAGATCATCAATACCCCCCGGTCGCCGCTGTCTCGAATCAGCCGTCCGGCGCCCTGCTTGAGGGCGGTGGTGGCGGTGGGTAGTTGCAGCTCTCCAAAGGCATTGCGACCCTGTTTTTTGAGTTGTTGAATGCGGGCCTGCAGCACAGGGTCATCGGGCATGGCGAAGGGCAGTTTGGCGATGATGACACAGGAGAGCGCTTCGCCCTTGACATCCACCCCCTGCCAGAAGCTGCTGGTGCCGAGCAGGATGGCGTTGGGGGTCTCCCGGAATTTCACCAGCAGTCGGTCCCGGGGCAGTTCGCCCTGGACCAGTAACGGATAGGGCAGGTCGGCTGCGGCTAGCTGTGCTGCGCTCTGGCGCAGGGCGCGGTGGCTGGTGAAGAGCAGGAATGCCCGGCCCTGACTGGCGCGCAGGACCGGCAGAGCGGCTTCGACCACGGCGTTGTCGTACCCCAGGTCGTTGGGGTCCGGCATGTTTTCCGGCAGAAAGAGCAGGCTGTTGTTGAGGTAATCAAAGGGGGTGTCGAGGCAGAGCGATTCACCGGGAGTCAGCCCCAGTTCGTTGGTGAAATGGGCGAATTGGCCGTCATGGGCCAGAGTGGCGGAGGTGAAAATCAGGCCGCGGGGGCGATCTCCCAGGGCGTTGGAGAAGCTGTTGGCGATATCCAGCGGCGTGGTGTGCAGGGTGAAGGTGCGGCGGAAGGTCTCCAGCCAGAGTACCCGGGCCTCTTCTGGCTCCTCCATGAACTCACTGAGGCGACTGAGTTGTCGCTCGCAACGGTCCTTGCACTGATCCAGCCCCTTGCTGCGATCCGCCACTGGCAGCAGGGCGGTTTTCATTTTCAGCACCGCTTCCGCCAGCTGTTCGAGACCCTGAGTGAGTTTAGCCGCTCCGGCAGCGTGCCAGGGCAGTCGCGCGGTGTCGGTGGGTAACAGCTGCCTGAACGCGGCGGTGCTGCGGGTTAGCTCCCGGGCGGCCCCGACTATGGCGCTCTGCTCCGGCGCGCTGGTGGCGGCTTCATTGATGGCATCCTGAGCCAGACCGTTGATCTGCCGGGCGGAGAGGGCGGTGCCGAAGAACTGACGGGCAATTTCCGGCAGTTCGTGAGCTTCGTCGAACACGATGGCGTCAGAATCCGGCAGGATTGAACCGAAACCCTCCTCCCGCAGGGCCAGGTCCGCCATCAGCAGGTGGTGGTTGACCACCACCAGATCCGCCTCCTGAGCCTGTCGACGGGCTTCGATCAGATAACACTCGTCGAACTGGGGGCATTCGTGACCCAGGCAGTTGTCGGTGGTGGAGGTAACCAGGCCCCAGAGCGGGCTCTCCTCCGCAATTGCGGTGAACTGTCCGGTGTCGCCATCACCGCTCTGGGCGCTCTGGCGCTGGAGTTTGCCAAGATCAACCCGCAGATCGGGGGCCAGATCGCCACCAGTGGCCAGGGTGCGGTCGAGGCGGTAACGGCAGAGGTAGTTGCTGCGCCCTTTGAGCAGGGCGATGCGGGCACTGCTGCCGAGATATTTGCGCAGCTCCGGCAGATCCCGGCGGAAGATCTGGTCCTGCAGGTTGCGGGTGCCGGTGGAGACCAGAGTTTTGTGGCCACTGAGCAGGGCTGGCAACAGGTAGGCAAAGGTTTTGCCGGTGCCGGTGCCCGCCTCCACCAGCAGGGTGCTCTGCTGGTGGAGTGCGGTCTCTACGGCCTCTGTCATCCGTTGTTGTTGCGGCCGGGGCGCGAAGCCCGGCAGTTCGGCGGCCAGAGGGCCGTCCTGGCCCAGCAGCTCTGCGGCGGTTTTCATATCAGGCCGCCACCGGTAGAAACCGGGCGGTGAGGTCGTTGAGAAAGCGGAGTCCCAACGGGCTTGCCTGTAGTCGCTGGGCATGGTCTATCAGCAGGCCGTCGTCGATGGCCCGATTAACCCGGGGCTGGAGGGCGTCTAGGGGCAGGCCAGTGTTTTGCTGGAACAGCGCTAGGGGAACGCCGTCAATGAGGCGGAGGGCGTTCAACATAAATTCAAAGATCAGATCGCTGCTGCCCGGGGTCTGTTCGCTGGAGAGAAACCCGGCGCCGCCATGTCCATTCAGCCAGCGTGACGGCTGACGCTGCTTGACGGTGCGGACGACACCGTTGGCGGTGGTCAGTTTGCCGTGGGCACCCGGACCGATGCCGAGATAGTCACCGAACTGCCAGTAGTTGAGGTTGTGTTGACAGCGATGGCCGGGCCGGGCAAAGGCGGAGACTTCGTAGCGCCGGTACCCCGCTTGCGTCAGTGCGGCCAGCAGCACCTGCTCCATCTCCGCAGTTTCGTCATCGTCTGGCACCTGCGGCGGATTGTGGTGGAACGGGGTGTTGGGCTCCAGGGTCAGCTGATAGAGGGAGAGGTGAGGGGGGGCCAGTTGCAGGGCCTGTTGCAGGTCCTCCAGTGCTTCGGTTGTAGTTTGTGACGGCAGGGCGTACATCAGATCAAGATTGTGGCTGGCGTAACCGAGTGAAGCCACCGTCGATGCGGCCTGCCGGGTTTCGTCCGGAGAGTGGATTCGGCCCAACGAGTTCAGCTTGGCCGGACTAAAACTCTGGCCGCCGATGGAGATTCGGTTGACCCCGGCCTGGCGAAAGCCCGCAGCCTTGTCTCTGTCCAACGCGCCGGGGTTTGCTTCCAGGGTGATTTCGCAATCCGGTGCCAGTTCGAGACGTTGCCGTACAATTTCCAAAAGATGATCCAGGGTCTCAACGCTGAGCAGGCTCGGGGTACCCCCGCCGAAAAACAGGCTTTTGACGGCGCGATCAGGGACCCGCTTCAGATCAATCTCCAGGTCCGCCTCAAAAGCCGCGAGATACTCTTTTTCCGGGAGTCGTTGATCTGCTTTGAGTCCGTGGGAGTTGAAATCGCAGTAGGGGCATTTGCGCACACACCAAGGCACATGGACGTATAATCCGAGGTCGGGCTGATGTGGATGATCGGTCATTGCGGTCGTGGCGGCTAGGCAGATTGGCTGGCCACGCCCCCCACTCTGAGGGCGCCCGGCCAAGTCAGGCAATTATAGAGGAAGCCATGCCAAATTCGGGAAACCGCCGTCCCGCCGGGGTCTGGATCACCCTGGTCATTCTACTGGCCATCGTCGGACTGATCTATTTCGGCTATTGGTCAAAACAGTTGTCCCGGGAAAAACCCGAGGGGCTGACGCTACTTCAGCAGGGCCGTGGCCTGGGAGAGGTTGGGTTGCTGGATGCACGGGGCCAGCCTTTTTCCGGGCAACAGTTGCAGGGGCGCTGGAGCGTCCTGTTTTTCGGTTTTACCCACTGCCCCAGCATCTGCCCGACGACGCTGGCGGTGATGGCGAGCGCGATCGATGCTTTGGCGGAGCCGGTGTTGAGCCGCAGCCAGTTTGTGATGGTGACCGTCGACCCGAGCCGGGATACACCGGCCCGGTTAGAGAGCTATCTGGCTCGGTTTGACACCTCGATAGTGGGCGTAACCGGCGAGGCGCCTGCGTTGGCCGATTTTCGTAAATCCATCGGTGCTTACGCCGCTGAAGAGGTGGCAGAGGATGGCGATGTGGCCCACTCCGCAGCGCTGTTTCTGATCAATCCAGAGGGGCAGTTCGCAGGTGTGATGTCTGCGCCGGTGACCGCGGAGGGGCTGTCGGCAGCGATGAATTACCTGACCGGTTGAACTTTTTCCCGACGGACCTGACCAACTATAGTGCTAGGCTAGTCACCACGGCGTGAGAGCCAAGCCAAATCTGGAGTTTGTTATGAGTGCATTTCCACAGACCATTGATCAGAGTGTGATTAACGTCACCCCCGCAGCGGCGGAGAAGTTGACTGCCCTGATGGCGGGTGCAGATGACGACATTCTCGGCGTACGGATTTTCGTCTCCGGCGGCGGTTGCAACGGCATGGATTACGGCATGACTTTCACCGAGCGGTGTGCTGACCATGATGTCACCATGAAAGGTGAGGGTTACAACCTGCTGGTGGATGCGGTGACCCTGAATTTCATGCGGGGTGCGGAGATCGATTACGCCAACAGCGGTGTCAATACCAGCTTCATCTTCAACAACGCGTTTGCCGCAGTGGGTGGCAGTGGTGGTTGCACCTCCTGCAGTAGCTCCCAGGCCTGATTCTTCAGGTCATTTGCTTGGAGTTTGGGGTGGGGTCGGCTTGGCTTGGCTGGGAGCCCACCGGACTGGGGTTTAACTGCGGTCACCTCTGGTAGACAACTCCTCGAACAGAGGGGCGGTCGCCCTGTGGTGCTCGCCGATAACACTGGCGGAGGCAGATTGCCCCGCCAGGTTCTGTAAAACGGCATGGCCCCGCACTGGAGCCTGCCATTCCCTGATCGGCAGAGCGCTCCAGAGTAAACCCTCAGAGATAGTCGTCACCCATCAGCTCGCGTAACCGTTTCTCTTCAAAGTAGTTTTCGACTCGCCGCCGGGTGGTGGCCAGTTTGTCTGAATGGCCGATGAGTTCAATCACATCGTGCAGTGCATCGCCGTCGTCAGTTTCGAACTCATCATCCAGATCCTCTTCTGCTTTCGAGTGGCGATTACTCCCCTTTCCCTTGTCTTTGGCCATGAATAGAATCTCCGTAGGACACAACCAAACCTGATATCGGCGATATATAGCATGTAATTAAGCTAAAAATGTACAAAAAATGGATGCCATTGTTGTGCTGTTTTTATCGGGGTCTAATCGGGCCAGTCGTTAACAGGGTTCTCCGCCTCAGCAATGGGTGGTGGCCATGGTGGTTTTGTCCCGACCGACCCGCTCAACCCTGTCCAGCCATGGCTTTTGCCCTGGGAGGCTAAACGATGGATGTTCTGTAATCAGACTGTCAGGGAGGCGGGGCTAAACTGCCGACCAAAGCGTATCAATTCTGCAGTGGAACAACGGTGCGCTGACTACGCCGACACCTCATCCAGATATGATCAGATGCACTTGGGGAAACGCCATGTGAGCAGGCGCTGAATCGGCGCATGGAGGGCGCGCGTCAACCGCAGAGCCCCCCTCTGTGACGGGTTTGCTTTTAGCCCTGGTGTGCCCCGACCGGCGCCTGGGGTGGCCGGATCACGATTAACCAGAGCGCCAGCAGAGTGGCGAGGGCGATAAAGCCGCCGAAGACGCTGAGGTAGCTACCCAGTTTGTCGTAGGCGAACCCGCCGATCGCCGGTCCAAAGGCGGAGACCCCCACGGTTGCCATACTGCCGATTGCCATGATCTTGGCGTAGTTGGTGGTGCCGAAATAGTTCATCACGATCAGCGGCGCCGAGACGATGGCCAGGCCCATGCCGAGGCCAAACAGGGCCGCAAATCCGTAGGCGAGCCAGACCTGATTGGCGCCGATCAGCAGGACAAAACCTACCGCCTGCAGAAACAGCCCGACGACAGCCACATGCTTGGGTTCATAGTGGTCACCCAGTGCGCTGGCGCCCAGCCGACCAAAGATGCTGGCCAGACCCACCAGGCCAACGGTGCTGCCGGCGATGACCTGGGTGATCCCCAGATCGGTGAGGTGGAGTACCGCCTGGCTGTTGATCAGATTGACCCCGAGCAGGCCCATGCCGATGATCGCGACTAGGGCCCAGAGCACACTGCTCCGGAGTGCGGTACCAGCCTCCCAGCTGACCGGGGTCTGATAGACGGCCGGGGGGGTTGCCGCAGCAGCCTGCTCTTCCGAGGCTGTTGCGACAGCCCCGTCCGGCACCGTCCCCATTTGTTCCGGAGAGTTACGTATGCCGAGCAGGCTGGCCAGAATGCAGATCGGCCCGCTCAGGGCCATGAGAATAAAAATGGTCTGCCAGTTGCCGGTTTTCTCCAGCACCAGGCTGAACGCGGGGGTGATGATGAAGGCCCCGAGCCCCGCAGAGGTCATCAGCAGTCCCATGGCCAGGGAGCGGCGACGGACAAACCAGCGGGCCACCAGTTGACCACCCGGGATGAAGGTCTGGGCACTGACACCAAAACCCATCAGCACCAGGCCAAAGTAGAATTGGGCCAGGGAGTGGGTGAAGACTACGGTGGTGGCACCGGCAGTGACCGCCACCGCCCCGACCATGATGGTTCGCCGGACCTCGATCTTGTCGATCAGTACCGCGATGAGTGGCCCGGTCAGGCCCATTGAAAGGGCCAGCCAGGTAACACCCGAGGTGCCTTCGGTGCGGGTCCAGCCCATGGCTTCGATCAGGGGCTTGAGTACCACGGCCATGCCGTAGAAGACCGAGCCGCTGGCGAGGAAATAGATCAGGCAGGCAGAGGCCAGTACGATCCAGCCGTAGAACATGGGATTCCCCTCAGTGTGGGTGCCGGGGGGTCCGGCACCTCTGTTTTTATTCCGGTTTCCGCGGGTTGTCGGGTTCGGCTCCGACTCTACCGGTCACTCTCCGCGTACCAGCTTCTCGACCACGTGATACTGATGCCGCACCAGCAGTTCCTGATCACTCAGGGGCATGTGGGTGATGGCCCCGGAGTTGAGAATCACCTGGGTGTTCTCCAGGGTGAAGAGATCCTCCCGCACCACATCCCGCACCTGGGCTTCAGTATTCTCGTGCATGATGCGTTCTGCCACGGTTCGGGGTGGTGGTACGTAATAACGGGCGGTCCAGCGGGTCCGGTCCACCGAGATTGGCCAGTAGTTGTAGCAGAGATACCAGCCGGCGCCGAATAGCAGTTGCAGGTTGGGGAAGATCACGTCGATATCAAATGACCAGTTGGGGTGTTTGCCCGGATTGGTTCCCGGCGGTGACGCGGCGGAATCGCTGCCACCCTCTGCGGGGGTGTAGACCGCATTACCACCGTACTGGATCGCCTTGAGGCAGGATGGCGAAGGCACGAACTCCGGATTCCCCGGTACCGACAACATCCGGTGCAGCTCCCACAGTTGCATGTGCGTGGCGTGGGCAAAGGGGTTGTCCTTGCCGGCGAAGGGTTCGTAGGCGGAGCCCCGGTGCAGCTCGCAGACGTGGTAGGCCTCCTGGAAGGCATCCACAAAGATCTTCCAGTTGCATTTCACATCCACCGAAAACTGTACCACCCACTGGTAATCCTCAAACTGGAACGGGTCAAGCTGCTCGCCAATCTCTCCCAGATAGTTTTTCAGATTCTGTTTGGGGTTGGTGTTGATAAAAATAAAACCCCGCCAGAGTTCTGTCGCGATGGGCCTTAGTCCGCTTTTGCATTTGTCCAAGTTGAAAAACTGGTCTTCGTCAGGCACGTAACCGAGTTCACCGTCCAGCCCATAGGTCCAGCCGTGGAAGCCGCATTTGAACCCTTTGGCGTTGCCGGATCGATCAATAACCACCCGGTTGCCTCGATGCTGGCAGACATTATGAAATGCTCGAATGACATCATCTTCGCCCCGCACGATGATCACCGAGGTCTGTAGGATCTCCACGTCCCGCACCACGTAATCACCGGGGTTGGGCAGGTCCTCCTCCCGGCCCACATTAAGCCAGCTCCGTTTCCAGATTTTTTCCCGCTCCTGTTCGAAGTAATTCGGGTCGATATTGGCCTGAATCGAAATCGGATCGGTGCCGAGTTCCGGGTATTTCGCGGTCCAGCCGTCCACTGGCCCGGATCTGTTCGGTTCTGGTTTATTCATCGGCCACTCCTCCTGCTCCGTTGTTTCTGTCAGATGCGGCTGTTGTATTACCAGACGAGCTCGTCGACACCATTCTCAACCACCGTCATGCGGCGGTGGTCGTAGGAGCAGCCGGTAACATCCGGTGCACCGAAGATCTCGACGGCAGGGGCAATGTCCATAAACGAGAGCGCAAGGTTGAGCAGGGGTTGCTCATTGTCCGGCACCGCATCCAGGGGATGCTGGTTAACATGCCCCACGACGTCATCGAGCCGCTCAAGCATGGTGTCGTAGAACTCCTGGATCTCCGGCATCTCGCAGGAGAGCCGTTTGTGCCAGCGCTCCATTTTGGTCGGCTTTGCCCAGCCCGCGGCGATGTAGCGCTCCAGATCCTGAAACTGTTGCGGCAGCTCGCTCATCTCTCTTCTCCTCATCTGGCCGCCGGGGTGTGGCCCCCGGACTGGTTTTTGATCGATTACCCAAGGTCAAGCTAACCATGATGCGGGGTGGCTGGCAAGTCACCCCCCGTTCGTCCGCTCCGGGGGTTATCCGTTGTGGGGTTTGAAACCCTCCGGAAGTTGTCCCATGTCACCCTCGTTGAAGAGAAACCCCACCATGTGGGCCTCAATCAGTTCGAAAGCCGCCTCGTCCAGGGTGCTCAGGCCGTTCTCGTTGATGATTGCGGCCAGCCTCTCCAGCCACATGCGCCAGCCATCTTTTGAGACGTTATCGTAGATTCGCTGCCCCAGCTCTCCGGGGTGGGGCGGTTCATCCAGTGCTTCCAGTTCTGCGTTCAGTACAACGCATTTGACGTAGCGGGTCATGGGGGCTCCAAAAATTTAAACGGGTTCGCCGGGTGAGGGCGGGTTGGTCATTATATGGGGTTTTTAGAACGAGTCTAAAAGGGCTTTGCTACGGCAAGCAGAACGATGCTGACGAGCATCAGCGCCGGCAGCTCGTTAAACCAGCGGAAGTAGCGATGGGAGCGGTGGTTGCGGTCTTGCTGGAATTGCCTCAGATGGTGCCAGCAGAGTCCGTGATAACCATACAGCACCACCACCAGTGCCAGCTTGGCATGGAGCCAGCCACTGCTTGAGTAGGCCTGCCAGGCGTAGCCATGCAGCAGGGCGAGGCCCAGCAATAGAACCGCAATGGCGCTAGGCACCATGATGCCCCTGTAGAGTTTGCGCTCCATGATCTTCAGCTGTTCAGCCACCTCCCGACTCTCCGTGGCGGCGTGATAGACGAACAGCCGGGGCAGGTAGAAGAGGGCGGCGAACCAGGTGATTACCGCAATGATATGCAGTGCTTTAAGCCAGAGCATCGGCGGACTCCCCGGTTGCCAGCAGGGCTTTGATCCGGTTGCGCAGGTCTGTCTCAGGCCAGGGCCCCAAATGGCGTTTGACGATCTGGCCACGGCTATCGATCAACACGAAATAGGGGGTGCCGGGCACACCGGAGAAAGCGCGATTGACGGTTCCAGAGATATCCAGGGCGACGGGATAGTTCAGGCTCTGCGCTCGCCGCAGCCGGGCCACGTGGTCGGGGCGGTCGGTCGGCACGGCGACTGCAACCATCTCGAAACCCTCGGGGGCGAGATCCCGGTAGAGCGTTTTGAGGTGCGGAATCTCCTGCAGACAGGGTCCGCAGGTGGTGGACCAGAAATGGACCAGCAGCGGTTGCCCCTGAAGGTCGGCCAGAGACCGGGCGGGCTGATCGATCAGGCTGAACTCCAGTGTTTCTGAGGGAATCACCGGCCGTTGCAGAGTCCAGATCACGGCGATGGTGAAACTTACAACCAATAGTGCCGTGACGGTTTTCCTTGTGGCGGATCGATTACTCAATGTTCTGCACCTGCTCCCGCATCTGCTCGATCAGCACTTTGAGGTCCACCGCCGCCCGGGTATTGCTGGTGGTGATGGACTTGGAGGAGAGGGTGTTGGCCTCCCGGTTGAGCTCCTGCATCAGAAAATCCAGGCGCCGACCCACCGGCTCGTTGCGGCGGAGCACGTCACGAATCTCGGCAATGTGGGCCTGCAAGCGGTCCAGCTCTTCGGCCACATCAATTTTCTGGGCGGCCAGCACTATCTCTTGCTCCAGCCGGATGGGGTCCAGCTCGCCTTTGATTTCGCCCAGCCGGGCCAGCAGTTTCTCTTTCAGTTCGGCGAGGATTCCGGGCATGTCGAGGGCGACCTGCTGGCTGATCTGCGCCATCTGATCGAGCCGTTCGGTGAGCATGGTCTCCAGCCGGGCGCCCTCCCGCTCCCGGGTCTCTTTCAGCTCCTGTAGGGCGCTGTCCAGCAGGGTCAGGGCTGCGGCGGCCAGGGTCTCCCGGTCCGGCCCCCTGGATTCATGCAACACTCCGGGCCAGCGCAGTATCTCCAGGGGGGTGATGTCGGCCATGGCCGGGGCATCGGTTGTCGTGGCCACGCGGGTGCAGGCTTCAAACAGTTGGCCGATTTTGTCCGGGTTCAGCTCGATGCGGTCCGTCAGCTCGGCTGGCTGATAGCGCAGTCCGAGTTCAACTTTGCCGCGACTGGCGTATTTTCCGACCCGGGTTCGAAGTTGTGATTCGATGCTGCGCAGGTGGTCTGGCAGCCGAATGCTGATGTCGAGATAGCGGTGATTAACCGAGCGGAGCTCCCAGACCAGGTCCCCCAGTTCGCTACTGTTTTCGGCGCGGGCAAAGGCGGTCATGCTGCGGATCAACAGATTATTCTCCAAAAGCGGATAGAAGCCGGGTTTATTTCTGGGGGCGGCGGGGCTGCCGCACTATAATGGTCGCCCTTTTTCCTGCGGATGAGACCAAATATGCGACCCAGCGGCAGAGCCCCGGACGAGTTACGGGCGGTATCAATAGAGCGCCAGTTTATCAAACATGCGGAGGGTTCCGTACTGGTTGCGTTCGGCGATACCCAAGTGATCTGTACCGCCAGTGTGGAGGAGTCGGTACCCCGCTTCGTCAAAGGCAGCGGCAAGGGCTGGGTGACGGCAGAGTATGGCATGTTGCCCCGCAGTACCGGTCAGCGAATGGGGCGCGAGGCGGCCCGGGGTAAACAGAGTGGCCGCACCCAGGAGATTCAGCGTCTGATTGGTCGCTCGCTGAGGGCCTCCATCGATCTGGAGGCCCTGGGTGAGCGCAGTGTGATGATTGACTGTGACGTGATTCAGGCGGATGGCGGCACCCGCACGGCGTCGATTACCGGTGCCTATGTGGCCCTGGCGGATGCGGTTGCCGGTTTGGCGAAGCGGAACAAGCTGAAGCGGGATCCACTGCACGGTATGGTTGCTGCGGTGTCCTGCGGCATCTACAACGGCGAGCCGGTGCTTGATCTCGACTACGCCGAGGACTCATCCGCTGAAACCGATATGAATTTCGTCATCAACGATGGTGGCCATTTCATCGAGATTCAGGGTACCGCCGAAGGCCATGCGTTCCGGATAGAAGAGATGAATCGGATGGTGGAGTTGGCGCAGAAAGGGGTGGCCGAGCTGATTCAGGCGCAGCGGACCGCGCTGGCGAACTGATGTCGGGTGCCGGGGGTGGTCGTGTGGTGCTGGCCAGCGGCAACCGGGGCAAGTTCAACGAACTGGCTCCGATGCTGGCGTCTTTCGGTTTTGAGTTGCTGCCGCAAGATCAGGTCTGTGCCGACTCGGCGGAGGAGACAGCATCCACCTTTATCGAAAACGCCCTGCTGAAGGCCCGCCATGTGGCGCAACGGACCGGTCTGCCAGTGATTGCGGACGATTCCGGGTTGGCGGTGGAGTATCTGGATGGCGCCCCCGGCGTCTGGTCCGCCCGTTATGCTGGTGAGGGCGCTGATGATGCTGCGAATAACAGCAAGCTATTGGCGGCCCTGGACGGTGTGCCTGCGGCGCTACGGGGTGCCAGCTTCCACTGTGTGCTGGTGCTGTTGCGTTCGGCTCTGGATCCGGTGCCCCTGATTGCGACCGGCTGCTGGAGCGGTTCTATCGTTGAGCGCGCCGCTGGCGGCGGTGGTTTTGGTTACGATCCGCTGTTTTATCTGCCGGATCAGGGCTGCACAGCCGCTGAACTGTTGCCAGGGAAGAAGCGGATTCTGAGTCACCGCGGTCAGGCGCTAACCAGCCTGATGGCGCAGCTCAGACCCGATGCAGAATGAGTTCCAATACCACTTTGCTGCCGAGATAGGCTAGCAGCAGCAGGGTAAAACCACCCAGCGCCCAGTGTACGGCCCGGCGACCCCGCCAGCCGAGTTGCCAGTGGCCCCAGAGCAGGGTGCCGAAGGTGGCCCAGGCCGCTATCGAGAGTATCGTTTTGTGGACCAGATGTTGGGCGAACAGGTTGTCGAGAAACAGGAATCCGCTGACCAGAGAGAGGGTCAGTAGCAGAAAACCGGCACCGACCAGCTGAAACAGCAGCTGCTCCATTGCTTCGATCGGCGGCAGGGCTGATAACAGCCGCACATCGTGGCGTCGCAGCCGACTGTGCTGAGCCGCCAGCAGCAGCGCCTGCAGGGTGGCGAAGGCCAGTACCGCGTAGGCTAGCACCGAGAAGATGATATGTGCCAGGATGCCATGGCCTAGGGCGGGGCTCGATCCGGTATCTGGTAACACCTGGCCCAGCAGGGCTGAGACCCCCGCGCCAAGGGCGATCACCGTGCCCATACTCAGGAGTGATCGCGATAGATTGGCCAGTAAAAACAGCAGGGCCATGGTGGCGCCGAGGAGGGAGAGCGAGTGGCCGATGCCCAGGGCAAGGTGGCCTGCCTGGATCGAAATGGCGATCAGAGCCCCCGCATGGCTGAATAATGCCAGCAGGAAAATCCCATGGGCCAGCAGCAGGGATTGAGATTTGCCGGTCGGGGGCAGCAGGCTGCCCTGAGCCCGATATAATAGGGCGGCGAAGAAGTAGAGCAGGGCAGCAGGAAGAGCGAGCACGTGGGTCAAACTATTGATGTGATGGAACGCGGCATAGTGGCATATCCGGGTGGCCGGATAAAGCCACGGGCCCCGCAGCTACGCCGCTGGAGCCGCCAGTGAGGCTACGTGTGCTCGGTTGTAGTGGCGGTGTTGGTCTGGGTTGTGAGACAACGGCACTGTTACTGGATGACGATATCCTGATCGATTGTGGCACCGGCGTGGGCCGTTTGTCTCTGGCGGAGATGAAACCGATCCGCCACCTTTTTCTGACCCACTCCCATCTGGACCATTGTGCCCTGTTGCCGATGCTACTGGACAACAAGTTTGGTCACCTCAGCGAAGCCTTCAAGGTTTATGGTCTGCCCGCCACGCTGGATGCGCTGAGGCAACATCTTTTTAATGACCTGATCTGGCCCGATTTTACGCGCCTGCCCAATCCGGAGAATCCGGTAGTGGTGTTGCAGCCGGTGAGTCCCGGTCAGCTGCTCGAGCTGGATGGCCGTAAGCTGGAGGTGATCGAAGTGAATCATACTGTGGATGCAGCGGCTTATCGGTTGGAGAGCGGCGGGCACTCGCTGGTGTTTTCAGGCGATACCGCCACCAACGATAACCTCTGGGCCGCATTGAACCGGGCAGACCCTGTCGATGTGCTGATCGTCGAAGCGGCCTTTGCCAATCGGGATCGGGTGACAGCACGGCTGGCGCACCACTACTGTTCGGAGACGCTGGTGGCTGATCTGCAGAAGCTCAAGATCCGGCCCCAGGTTTTTATAACTCATTTGAAGCCGGGCTCGGAAGCGGAAATTATGGCGGAACTGACAGACGCGCTGCCGGGGTGGGCGTTGCATTCACTTGAGGCGGATATGGTGTTCAGCCTGCCCGCTGCCGCCGGATCGGAGCGTCTCTGATGTTTACTGGCTTGAGCGAACGGCTGGCGGAAAGCTTTAAGAAATTACAGGGTCGCGGGCTGCTGTCTGAAGAGAATATCCAGCAGGCGCTGCGTGATGTGCGGGTGGCGTTGCTGGAGGCGGATGTCGCCCTGCCGGTGGTTCGTCAGTTTCTGGAGCAGGTAAAAGAGCGGGCACTTGGCCGCGAGGTGGTCAAGAGTCTGACGCCGGACCAGGCCTTCATCAAGATTGTGAATGATGAGTTGGTCGCGCTCATGGGGGGGCAAAGCGAGGGGCTGAACCTGACCGGTGACAGCCCGTCCGTGGTGCTGGTCGCGGGGCTGCAGGGGGCGGGCAAGACCACCACTGTGGGCAAGCTGGCCCGTTGGTTGATGCAGACGCAGGGCCTCCGGGTCATGCTGAGCAGCGGTGATATCTACCGGCCCGCCGCAATTGAGCAGTTGCGGTTGCTGGCGGAGCAGGTCGGCGCCGGTTTCTATCAGGCCGACACGGGGTCCTCTCCGGTGGCGATTGCCCAGGCAGCGGTGGAGGCTGCGCAGCGCAACCAGGCGGATGTTTTACTGTTTGACAGCGCCGGTCGCCTGCATGTGGATGACGCCATGATGGGCGAAATCAAACAGCTTCACGCGGTACTGAAGCCGACGGAAACCCTGTTTGTCGTCGACAGCATGACGGGTCAGGATGCAGCCAATACGGCCAAGGCCTTTGATGTGGCGCTGCCCTTGAGCGGCGTGGTGCTGACCAAGATGGATGGCGATGCCCGGGGCGGGGCGGCGCTGTCGGTTCGCCAGATTACCGGCAAGCCAATCAAGTTTTTCGGGACCGGCGAAAAGCTCGATGCGCTTGAGGTATTCCATCCGGACCGGATTGTCTCCCGCATTCTCGGTATGGGTGATGTGGTCAGCCTGGTGGAGAAGGTCGAGCGCACGGTTGACCATGAGCAGGCCGAAAAACTGGCCCGAAAAGTTAAGCGCGGAAAGGGCTTTGATCTGGACGATTTTCGCCAGCAGATCGGTATGTTGAACAGTATGGGTGGTCTTGGCAGCATGATGAAAATGTTGCCAGGCATGCCCAATGTAGGGGCCGAGGCGAGTGCTGCCGGCGCGCGCGAAATGCGGC
This sequence comes from Gammaproteobacteria bacterium, assembly GCA_022014175.1. Lineage (GTDB taxonomy): Bacteria > Pseudomonadota > Gammaproteobacteria > Immundisolibacterales > JAKLLR01 > JAKLLR01. The sequence goes on from JAKLLR010000017.1 coordinate 24,510, forward strand.
GAATCGAAGCTATCATTAACTCGATGACGGCGGCGGAACGGCACAAGCCGGAGATTATCAAGGGTTCCCGCAAACGCCGTATTGCCAGTGGCTCCGGCACCCAGGTGCAGGATGTCAACCGGCTGCTAAAACAGTTTATTCAGATGCAGAAGATGATGAAAAAAGCGGGTAAACGGGGTGGTATGGCGGGGCTGATGCGGGGCATGGGGGGCAAACTTCCACCCGGCGCCCGGTTCTGACCCTACTCATTGATTTTCACTTAGGGTAAAATCCGCCCCCTTTTTTCAGTTCGTCGGCGCCTCCGGGATGGCTGGCGCAAGCCCGAAGAGCAAATTTATGGTTACTATTCGTCTGGCCCGGACCGGTGCCAAGAAACGTCCTTTCTATCATCTGGTGGTTGCCGATAGTCGCAAGTCGCGGGATGGCCGCTTTATTGAGCGGCTGGGGTATTTCAACCCGATCGCACGGGGACAGGAGGAGCAGCTGAAAATCGACCTGGAGCGGGTTGATTACTGGATCGGTACTGGCGCCCAGACCAGTGACCGGGTGGCTCAGCTGGTCAAGCAGACGCGGACCACCGCGGCTGCGGCTGAATAAGAGCGCTGACAGGCCGCTGTTGGCTGACCTTATCGAGGTTGGCCGGATTGGTGGTGTACACGGGCTGCGGGGTTGGGTGAGGCTCAGTTCATTCACCGAACCCCGGTCAGCCCTGTTTGAGTACCGGCACTACCAGGGGGTATCTCCCCACTCCGGGTCTCAATCCCTGGAGTTGGCGGAGAGCCGGTTCCAGGAACCTCGGCTGCTCGCCCGCTTCGAAGGCGTCCAGGATCGGGATGCCGCAGCTGAGTTGATGGATACCGTACTCTACATTGAGCGTAGCCAGCTGCCGGCGCTGGGTGCTGGCGAGTACTACTGGGATCAGCTGATTGGCCTCAGGGTGGTGACCCAGACCGGCGTTGAGCTGGGCCAGGTGACTGATATGCTGGAGACCGGTGCTAATGATGTGCTGGTGGTGCGGGGGGAGCGTGAGCGATTGATCCCCTATGTGATGGGCGTGACTGTGACCGAGGTCGAGGTGGCGTCGGGACAGATGGTTGTTGATTGGGATCCCGAGTACTGATTCTATCCAGGTCCTAATCCGGTCGATCTTCGGGGGCTTCGCTTGCGATTCGATATAGTCACCCTGTTTCCGGGCATGTTCGAGGCGTTGAGCGATTACGGCGTCCTAGGGCGAGCGGTTGAGCGACACCAGCTGCAGCTCAATTTCTGGAATCCCCGAGACTTTACTGAGGACCGTCATCAGACCGTGGATGATCGCTCTTACGGCGGTGGCCCCGGTATGGTGATGAAAGTCGAACCCTTGCAGCGGGCGATCACTGCAGCCCGGGGGTCGGCGGGTGGAGCGCCTCGGGTCGTCTATCTGACGCCCCAGGGTCTGCCACTCACCCAGAAATCCGTGGTCGAGTTGAGTCAGGAACCGGGTTTGATTCTGCTGGCCGGCCGTTATGAGGGCATCGACGAGCGGTTGATTGAGCTGGAGGTCACCGACGAATTCTCGGTGGGTGATTATGTGGTCAGCGGTGGCGAATTGCCGGCGATGGTACTGATCGACGCGGTTGCCCGGTTAATACCCGGGGTTTTGGGGCATGGAGAGTCGGCAAAACACGATTCTTTCATGGACGGATTGCTCGATTTCCCGCACTATACGCGCCCTGAGATTTACCAGGGTCTTGCGGTGCCGCCACTGCTGCTGTCGGGAGACCATGGTGCGGTGGATAGATGGCGACTGCGGGAGCGGCTGGGCCGAACCCAACTGCGGCGCCCTGACCTTGTTGAGGCGCTGGATTTAACCAGTGAACAGCAGCAGCTTTTGAGTGAGTATCTCGCGCTTCGAGGCGGCGGGCGTGAAGACGAAGGGAGCTGATACTCGCATCGATATGCGGAGAGTTTGAAATGAGCAACATTATTGAAGAGTTAGAAGCGGAGCAATTGCGGGACGATATCCCGGAGTTTGGTCCGGGTGATACCGTGGCGGTTCAGGTCAAGGTTGTGGAGGGCGCTCGTCAGCGGTTGCAGACCTTTGAAGGGGTCGTGATTGCCCGGCGCAACCGCGGCCTGCACTCCTCTTTTACGGTTCGCAAGATATCTCACGGTGAGGGTGTAGAGCGGGTGTTTCAGTCCCACAGCAAACTCATCGACAGCATCGAAGTGAAACGTCGCGGCATGGTTCGTCGGGCCAAGCTCTATTATCTGCGTGGCCTCGAAGGCCGGGCTGCGCGAATTCGCGAAAAGCTGGCCCGTAAAAAGGGCTAGCTGCAGGGCCGGGGTTGATGCCGGTCAGTGATGAGTTATCGAAACGGACGCTGCGGCGTCCGTTGTCGTTTCCGCCCGGGCAGTCGTTGCGGGTTGATACCCCCCTTGGTGTTGTAGCCCTGTATGCCCAAGATGAGCTGGTGGACAGGCTGCTTCTCCCTTTTGACGGCGGTGGCCTCGATGCCCCGGGTGAGGCTTCGTGCCATCCGCAGATTCTGAAGGCCGCTGGAGCCTTGTCAGACTATTTTGAGCGGGGGGTGCCGGTGCCGGACTTGCCCCTGGCGCCAGCGGGTAGCACCTATTGTCAAGAGGTCTGGCGGACCCTGGGAACCATTCCTTTTGGTCAGACTGTTACTTATGGCGAACTTGCTAAAATGCTATCCAGCGCTCCACGGGCGGTGGCCCAGGCCTGTCGCCGAAACCCGATTCCCCTGCTGATACCCTGCCATCGGGTGGTGGCCGCAAACTGCGCTGGTGGCTTTGCGGGTGCGGCATCCGGTCCCCGGGTGGAATTCAAACGGTGGCTGCTACAGCATGAGGCAAACGCTGGTCGGCCCCTGTGACCAGTGCCGAACAGTCGGTGCTGACGCTTTTTCTCGATAGCCTCTGGGCCGAAGCGGGTTTGAGCCGCCACAGTGTCGCAGCCTACCGTTCAGATTTGACCCGACTGGAAAAATTTCTGCAGGCTCGGCAGGTCACTTTGGTGGAGGCCGACAAAGGTGATCTGCTGGACTACATGGCCGCCCGGATGAGCGTCGGCGCCGCGCCTCGCAGTGTGGCACGGGCGCTGTCGGCCATGCGGCGGTTCTACCGTTTTCTGCTGCGGGAGGCCCTGCGGAGAGACGATCCGTCGGCCCTGATCGAGGCCCCTCGGCTGGGTCGGCCACTGCCGGGTACCTTGAGCGAAGCCGAGGTCGAAGAGCTGCTGGGAGCCGGTGAGACGGATACGCCGCTGGGCTTGCGGGACAGAGCAATGCTGGAGTTGCTCTATGCGACGGGGTTGCGGGTCTCCGAGCTGGTCACCCTGGAGATCGGCCAACTCAATCTGGCCTCAGGTGTGGTGAGGGTGACCGGCAAGGGGGCGCGGGAGCGTCTGGTACCCATGGGTCAGGCTGCGGAACAGTGGTTGCAGACCTACCTGGAAACGGCCCGGCCGGTTCTGCTGCGGGGCGTCGCGAGTGATGCGTTGTTTCCCTCCCGCCGGGGTCGGGCAATGAGTCGTCAGACGTTCTGGCATCGGCTCCGCCGTTACGCGGCGATGGCGGATATCCAGAAACCGCTCTCCCCCCACACCCTGCGTCATGCCTTTGCTACACACTTGCTGAATCATGGCGCTGACTTAAGGGCAGTGCAGATGATGCTGGGCCATGCGGATCTCTCGACCACTCAGATTTATACTCATGTCGCCCGGGCGAGATTGAAGGCGCTGCACCATGCCCACCACCCCCGGGGTTAGTATTGGGGGGAATTATTTGCTGTGCCCCGGTTCATAGGCATGTCCCGGGGTGGGTTGATCTGGATGGTGTAAGGAGAACTGGTGATGAAAAGCTTGCTATATGTCGTACTGTTGCTGGGCGCCGCTGGCACAGCGACAGCGGAGCCGTCGGCTGCGATTTCGGCTGCGCTGCAACGGTTGCTGCCCGGGCAGGCGCCTGATGCAATCAAGCCTGCGCCGATGCCCGGCTGGCAGGAGGTGGTATTCGGGGCCCGGGTGTTTTATCTCTCCGATAATGGCCGTTATCTGATGGATGGCAATCTGGTGGATACCGAATCAAGAATCAACCTCACCAATACGCGGGTGGAACAGCTGAGACACCAGATGGTGGGGGGAATCGATGATAACGAGACCATTATTTTCGGACCGGAATTACCCAAATATCGGGTGACCGTATTCACCGATATCGATTGCGGCTACTGCCGCAAGTTGCACCAGGAGATGGCTGGGTTTAACGAGTTGGGTATTGAGATTCGCTATCTCTTTTTCCCCCGGGCGGGCATCGGTTCGGCGTCCTATGATAAAGCTGTGTCGGTCTGGTGTGCGGATGACCGCAAGGCTGCAATTACCGCTGCCAAGCTGGATCAACCTGTGCCGTCCCGGACCTGTGACAATCCGGTCAAGGCTCAATTTGAGTTGGGTGAGATGGTCGGGGTCTCCGGCACCCCGGCTCTGATGCTGGAAGACGGGGCACTGTTACCGGGTTATCTGCCGCCGGAGCGATTGATTCAGGTCCTGCAGGCCCGCTCAGCCCTGTAGAGTCCATTCGCTCCGGCTTGGATATCTGGCCGGGTTGCTGAGATAGCCCTGGCGGGCACGGTTATCCATGTATGCGGGCTAGATCTGTCGGCGGGTGATATCAGTGCGTTTTATTGAGTGGAAACGTTAAGAAGGTAAAGAACAATGGCCAATATCAGTGTTCGTGGAAACAGTGAGGCAGCCACCATAGCTGTAAATGGACGTTTCGATTTCAGCGTGCACTCAGAGTTTCGCGGCGCTTACGAAAAGTTGCTGAAAGAGGGTGCCTCGCCGGTTATTACGATCGATATGGCGGGCGTGGATTATGTCGACAGCTCGGCCCTGGGCATGCTGCTGATCTTAAGAGATCGTCTTGGTTGCGACCGGGCACGCCAGCGCATTATCAACTGTTCGGAGAGCGTGATGGAGGTTTTCAAAGTTGCCAATTTCGGTCAACTGTTCGATATTCAGGCGTAGCCCCCTGTCAGTGGATCGCACCGGCGTGGCCCGGTCTGCTGAGTGCGGCCTGGACCACCGCCAGGGTGTGGCGGGCGGCGACCACATGCTGATACTCCAACACCTTGCCATCCACCACAATCACCCCTTTGCCTTCGGCCTTGGCCTGCT
>JAKLLR010000108.1 GCA_022014175.1 Gammaproteobacteria bacterium
CCCGGAGCCTGCAGAACACAAACTCCCATCGACCTTTCATAACGGTCGTCAAATTACAGAGCAGTCAATATCTTTTTAGGTCGAGTCTCAATGTGGGCAGGCGAGAGCCATTACTCCACGTCTTGCAGGAAAACACAATAAACGCCCCGAGTCTGTTCGACCCGGCCCTCCCCAAAGTTCAACTGTCAGGCAGTTGGCCCTGAGCAATACCCATCTCCAGGTCTCTGAGGAAGACCGGCTCCTGCCACTCGGGACGCAACCGCAACCGGCCCAGCCATTGGAGCAGTTCCGGAAAAGATCCGAGATCAAACTGCAACATAAACGCCGCCGCTACGTTACAGCCCAGGGCAATATCAGCAATGCTGTAGGTACCCGTAACCCACTCCTGCCCGGCGAGCTGTACGTTCAGAATGTCTAAATTCTTCAGTAGCCGTTGACGACAGCTCACCAAACCCTCTTCATCGCAATTTTCTGCGGTCGCGGCGATGAAAAAAGCCATCAAACTCGGCGTCAGCGTACTCGCTTCCCAGCCCAGCCATTGCAGCGTCAATGCCCGCAGCTTGCCGGTCCGGGGCAGCAGGCCGCCACCGCCATGGCAGTCACACAGATATTGCAAAATGGCGCCGGATTCCCACAACAGGAATCCATTGTCATCGAGGGTCGGGGTTAATCCATTAGGATTCAAACGGCGGTAGTCCGCCTCAGCGGGTTGTAACTCTGTGGCCGGGTCCAGCTCCACAAGCTCGTAACTGATACCCAGTTCATTGAGCAGTATGGAGACCTTCAGCGCGTTGTGAGACCCCGGATGGCCGCTGCTCATATCGATGCTATAGAGTTTCAAGGCAAATCTCTCTCAAATTGTTATTCCAACCCCGCCCATTATCAAACCTCATAAACGCTCTCCAGTATTGACGGACATCAAGCCTCCGGGGCAAAAGGTCTGCATAATCTGCCACGGGAGGCGCCATCTGAAAAATCGTTGCGGCTGATTGTCCTCGGCTAAATCACCAATGTTTTGTAACCGGAGAATCAAAATATGAGCAGAGAAGCACAAAAAATCGCCAAAGCCCAGGAGCAGGACACCGCCACCACATCATCTGGTGGCTGGGTTCACTCGCCCCTGGAAGAGATGGAGCGGATGTTTGAGTCACTTCTACCCCGACACCGCCTCTGGCCCGGTCGCTGGGAGCACTGGAACGAGCTGGCGGCGCCCTTTGATGGCCGTCTGCCTAAAGTCGATGTGCTGGAAAAGGACGACAAAATTCTGGTGCGGGCCGAGATTCCAGGCGTCAAGAAAGAGGATCTTGATCTCTCTGTCACTGATAACAGCGTCACCATCAAAGCCTCCACCCGACGGGACGAGGAAGCGGAGGAGGGTGACTACCATCGCCGGGAGATCTCCACAGGCAGCTACACCCGCACCGTCTCCCTGCCCTCTGCGGTAGACAGTGGTGCGGCCAAAGCCAGCTTTAACGATGGCGTACTGGAGCTGAGCCTGCCAAAAACCGAGAAAACGGAGCGGCGTACCATCAAGGTGGAGTAGTCAAACCCGGTTACAACTTCCCCACCCCTGCCGAAAGAGGCTGATACTGCTCTTACCGGTGGCCTTGGGAAGCGTGTGCTCACTACTGATGCAGGCGCAAGCTTCCAGTCAGTTCAGCCAGGGTCCCGAGTTGGTGCCGCTGCAGATACTCCATAATGCCCAGATTGATCCGGGCGGGGGCCAGGGGATCATAAAACAGCCCGGTGCCCAGCCCGACAGCGCTGGCACCGGCAATCAGGAATTCCAGGGCATCCTCGGCACTAGTCACCCCACCCTGGCCAATAATGGGTATGCCATGGCGTTTGGCCACCTGGTAGACCTGGTGCACCTTCAGCAGGGCGACAGGTTTGATCGCCGGACCGGATAACCCACCCTGATTATTGCCAATCACCGGCTGACGGGATTCGATATCCACCGCCATACCCATCAAGGTGTTGATCACAGCCAGGGCATCGCTGCCCGCCTCGATGCAGCGGCGGGCATTTTCCGCAATATCGGTCTGGTTGGGAGAGAGTTTGGTGATCAGGGGCTTTCTGGTCACCCCCCGGCAGGCTTCGACGACCCGGGCTGACATCTCCGGATCATTACCGAAAGCGACCCCGCCCTCCTTGACGTTGGGGCAGGAGATATTCAGCTCCATCGCATCAATGGGGGAGTCATCGAAACGCCGGGTCACCTCCTGGTACTCCTCCACCGTGGAGCCGGAGACGTTGGCAATGAAACGGGTTTCGCTGAAGTCCAGCCCGGGCAGGATCTCAGACACCACATGATCAACCCCGGGGTTCTGTAGACCGATGGCGTTCAGCATGCCACCTTCGGTCTCCGCAATCCGGTGGGGGGGATTACCCAGTCTGGGTTCAAGGGTAGTGCCTTTCAGGCAGACCGCACCCACATCCCGGTGAGAGAATCCCTCAACCCGGGTATATTCGTTGCCGAAACCGACACATCCGGAGAGTAGAACCAGGGGCGAGTTAAACCCCAGCCCGCAAAACTCGATCTTCAGCTCCAGCCCTTCGCTGCCCATCTCAGTTACACTCCGTCGTCATGTTCCATGTTCTCCTCTACCAACCGGAAATTCCACCGAACACCGGCAACATTATCCGCCTTTGCGCCAACACCGGGGCACAGCTCCATCTGATCGAACCCCTGGGGTTCACCCTCGACGATACCCGCCTGCGCCGGGCCGGGCTGGATTACCGGGAGTGGGCCGAAGTTCAGACCCACCCCAGCTTCTCCGCCTTCAAAACTGCCATTCGACCAAACCGGATATTGGCCTTCACCACCCGGGCGAATCGATGCTACAGCAAGCACCGATTTATGCCGGACGACGCCCTTCTGTTTGGCCCGGAAACCCGGGGGATTCCAGAGGAGCTACTGAACGAGTTACCCGAAGAGTGGCGCCTGCGACTGCCGATGCGCCCGGACAATCGCAGCCTCAACCTCTCCAATTCGGTTGCGGTCGCACTCTATGAAGCCTGGCGCCAGCAGGGGTTTGCAGGATCAACTGACGAGACAACCCCCGAGGTCTGATCAGGGTTCCACCTGTAGCGAGCGGGAAAACAGGGCTGTTACCGCCGCTCTCGGCGGCACATCTTCGAACAACACCCCGTACAGTTGTTCAATAATCGGCATCTCAACCCCGAGTTGATGCGCCAGGGCCAGCACCTCCCGAGTGGTCTGAATGCCCTCCACCACCTGACCAATCTCCGCCGCGGCTTCGGCCTGGGATCGGCCCGCAGCGATCGCCAGACCCATCCGGCGGTTGCGAGACTGGTCGTCAGAGCAGGTGAGCAGCAGGTCCCCCACCCCCGCAAGTCCCGCAAAGCTCTCCGGAGCTGCACCCAGAGCCACACCCAGCCGGGTAATTTCCGCCAGGCCACGAGTAATCAGGGCAGCCCGGGCATTGGCCCCAAAGCCGAGGCCATCTGATATGCCCGCCGCAATGGCCATGGGGTTTTTCACCGCGCCGCCCACTTCAGTCGCCACCACCGCACCACTGATGTAGACCCGCAGTGAGTCACCGGACAGGCGCTGGGCAAATTCCGTCGCAAAGGTGGAATCATCGGATGCAATCGTCAACGCTGTGGGCATACCCAGCGCCACTTCACCGGCAAAACTGGGGCCAGACAAGACCGCCAACGGCACCTCCGCCCCCAGCTCCTCCTCAGCGACCTGGTGAAGCAGTTTGCGAGCGCCGTGCTCAAAACCTTTGGTGCCCCAGACCAGCCGTTTGTCCGCTGTCCACAGCGGTTGCAGTTGCTTCAGTACTGAACGGAACACCCCGCTGGGGACCACCACCAGCACATCCTGCACACCATCAAGACACTCAGCCAAATCAGCACAGATCTGCAGAGTCGCAGGAAATACCACACCGGGCAGATACTGACTGTTACAGCGGAGTGCCTCCATCTCCGCCAGCGCCTCTGGCAGATGTCCCCATAACCGGGTCTGCCCACCCTCCCGGGACAACGCGACTGCAAGCGCGGTGCCCCAGGACCCCGCGCCAATGACTGCAACCGGATCGCTCATAGAGACAGGACCTTAGTGGGTGGTGGCGGGTTGTTGGTCCTGTTTCTGCTGCAGGTGGTGGTGATAGAGCGCTTCGAAATTGACCGGTGCCAGCAACAGCGGCGGGAAGCCGCCCTGAGTCGTCAGCTCAGAGATAATCTGGCGGGCATAGGGAAACAGCAGATGGGGGCAGTGCACCCCCAGAACCACCTGCATCTGCTCCTTGGTCATATCCGCGATATGGAAGATGCCGGCCTGATGGACCTCCACCAGAAATACCGTCTGATCCTCCTGGGTCGCAGTAATGGTCAGCGCTAAAACAGCTTCATAACGGTTATCATCCAGGGTCGTAGTGGCGTGGTTGAGCTGCACATCCATCTCCGGTGAGCCCCCCTGTTTAAACACCGCTGGCGATTTTGGCGATTCAAAAGAGGCATCCTTAAGATAGACTTTCTCAACGTTAAATACGCTCTGGCGCGGTTCATCAACCATGTGCTTCGCTTCCCGATAATTAATAACAGCTATCCCGGCACCGTCGAATCGAGCTGCCGACAAGACCTATTCTAAACCGCCCCCCTTTAAAACCGGATGATAAACATGAAAATCGAACGCAACGCGGTGGTCAGCATCAGTTACACAATGACCAACCTGGCGGAAACTCTGCTGGACAGCACCGCTGAACGGGGCCCCCACACCTATCTGCACGGCTACCGTAACCTGATTCCCGGGCTGGAGGAGGCCCTGGAGGGCCAGGAAGAGGGCTTTACCGGCACGATCCGGGTCAGCCCGGAGAAGGGCTTTGGAGAACGTCATCCCGAAGCCATTCAGGGCGTATTACGCAGCTCATTTCCAGAGGATATCGTACTGGAGCCCGGCAGTCAGATCGCCGGACAGAACGCCGAGGGAGAACACATCTATACCGTGATCAAGGTGACCAACGACGTGGTTCTGCTTGACGCCAACCACCAGTATGCCGGCGAAACGCTGCTGTTCAATGTCGAGGTGCTGAATGTCCGCGAAGGCACGCCAGACGAAATCCTGAAAGGCGACGTCGGCTGATCGGTTAACGCCATCGCCGCATGAGTCACCCCCCGGACTTCGGGGCTTTCCCACTAGAACTAAAGTGCAACCCATAAGCAAGGTCGGCGCAAACCGGTGGACCGGAATTCCAGCAGGCGGCAGAGGAGTTCGCCACCACCGGCATCCCGTATATCCAGTGAACCCCCGGAGTATCACCCGGCCCTGATTCTGGAGCGGGTAGCAGAGCCGGATCGAATCATCGGCTGACGCTATTTATCCAGCGCGGCGATCGATTCCAGTGTCTGACTACCGGCCATCTCGCTAATCACCACACTGCCGCGAACGTTGGTGTAGTTAGGCACGTCACCGCTAATGACAGCGCCATGGTCCGCGTACCCCTGACGGAATCCAGCAATCGATTCGCAGTAGATCAAACCGATGCAGTGCCAGGGACTCGGCTGACCCGGGTCAATCCCCTCCGCCACCCGGTCCATCTCGATCCGGGTAACGCCATAGGGCGCCAACAGACGCAGCGCCAAAGGAAAATGGACGTTTAGATAGTAGTCGTGATCGAAGTGTGAACCCGGCTCATTGGGGTAGAGCACGCTAATTCTAATCATGGTTTTTCCTCCCCCGGTTATTGGAATTCATCCAGCCTCCCCTGGCGGGCCAAGGCCATCAAATCATCGCAGCCGCCGATGTGGCGGTCGCCGAAAAAAATCTGGGGCACAGTGTAGCGTCCACTGCGCGCCTCCATCTCCTGCCGCAGATGGGGGTCCTGATCGACCCGAATCTCGTCGTAGCTGATCCCCTCCCGCTGCAACAGACTTTTGGCCATATGGCAGTAACCGCACAGCGCCGACGTGTAGATCGTGGCCACAGCCCCGCTGGCACCGATTTCATTCTGTTGACTCATAATCTCCACACACGGATTGATTTGGTGAACTGGCGCCCTGCGCCCCGACAGTTCACCAGATATAATTTTCACGACAACTCGCGAACGGCTCGGGGATCACCGCCCGCAACCGCCGCGAGCAGAATCCAAAAACAGGAAGGCAGGCATGACAGACAGAGCCAATCCGCTGGTGTTGATTGTACTGGATGGCTGGGGCGAGCGAGACGGCAATGGCACCAACGCCATCCGCGAGGCACAGACCCCGAACTGGGACCGCATCCGGGCCGAGTGCGCCCACACCCTGATCGACGCTTCTGGCAACGCGGTCGGCCTGCCGGAGGGGCAGATGGGCAACTCGGAGGTCGGACACATGAATCTGGGGGCCGGACGAGTGGTCTATCAGGAGTTCACCCGCATCAATCTGGCGGTGAAAAATGGTGAGCTGGGCGAAAATCCGGCGCTGCAGCAGGCGATCCGGGGCAACGGCGCTCTCCATGTTCTGGGACTGCTCTCCCCCGGCGGCGTACACAGCCATTCCGACCAGATTCTGGCCCTCATCCAGCTCGCGGCGGAACAGGGCAAACAGCGAATCTACCTGCACGCCTTTCTCGATGGGCGGGACACCCCGCCCAAAAGTGCTCGCCAAACGCTGGAACAGACCGAAGCCCTTTTTGCCAGACTCGGTGTGGGCCGGGTGGCCTCGCTCTGTGGTCGCTACTTCGCGATGGACCGCGACCACAACTGGGACCGGGTCGTTGGAGCTTATGACCTGCTCACCAGCGGTGAGGCAGCGCACCAGGCGATGGATTCGATCAGCGCGCTGGATGCGGCCTACGCCCGGAAT
>JAKLLR010000109.1 GCA_022014175.1 Gammaproteobacteria bacterium
ACGGCCTCGCCCTGCAGGTCGCGGTAATCGATGAGCTCCACACTGACCCGGTCCTGCAGTCCCTGGGCTGAGATCTGCTGCTGACAGTGTTCGTACTGGTTACGGCTAAGCGTGATGCCGTGGGCCGATACGCCGTGATGACGGGCCGCCCAGCGGATCAAAGCGCCCCAGCCGCAGCCGACATCCAGCAGCCGTTCGCCGGGTTTGAGCCGTAGCTTTCGGCAGATATGCTCGAGCTTGTTGCGCTGGGCCTGATCCAGGCTGTCGTCCGCAGCCTCGAAATAGGCGCAGGAATAAATCATCTGTTCGTCCAGCCACAGCCTATAAAATTCATTGGATACGTCGTAGTGAAAGGCAATGGCTTGCCGGTTCATACCGCGTGACTGGCGTGGTGAAAGCCGTGCGCGCAGGGACCTCGATCCTGCCGACTCCCGGGATTCCAGATTGCTGCGGGACACACCGCTGATGAGCGCTGCCCTGGCGAGAAACCCGGCCCGCTCGGCGACCGTCAAGCCTGTCGCTTGCAGGTGATCTTTCAAGGTCAGTGCTGAGTAAAGATCGCCATCCAGATCAACATTGCCGCGTATGTAAGCTTCGGCCAAACGCAACGGATCGCGAAACAGAACCAGATCACGAAAAACCTGCGGATGGCGAAAGGTTAACGTGAATTCCGGGGCATCGGCGCCTGACTCCAGCGTAGTACCATCCCACAGGTGCACCGCCACACTGCCCGGGTAATCCCGGAATATCCGCTGCAGCAGAAGCATGGGCCAGCGTTGCCGTGAGCGGGGCGCGACCGCCGATTTCTGGCTTTCAGTCATCCTGTCCATCTGCTTCCGGTCATTCGCTTTGTCTCTGATCCATACCATCACTGGCCTGGTGTAACATCGCGTTCCAGCTTGGCCTTGCGCTCCTCATACTCATCAGACGTAATCTCACCCTCGGCATAGCGACGTTGCAACAGTTCAAGCGGTGTATCGCGTCGCCGAGCACGCGGCACCGGCGCGAACAGCAGAAACAGGGCCACGATCAGCGCTACCCAGAACAACCACCATAAAAGGTGCATCCCAAAAAAAGCCCAGCCGTCATGCAACATGTCTCACTCCCTTTGTGGCCAGAAAATTCCGAGAATGGGCGCGGACCTCGAACTTGTAAAGTCCCTTTTTCATGGAAGAGTCTGGATCAGCTAATTCACCCAACCGCTTCAGACCCCCGCCAGCGTGGGAAGAAAGCCGGTGTCTGGGCGACATAATGCCGATACTCGTCGCCGAATCTTGCTTCCATCCAGCTCTCCTCGGTCTTTCCAACCGCAGATACATGAAGACCAGAATTGGAAACATGATCAGGGTCACCAATGTTGGCCACTGCAACAAAAACCCGAACATGATCAGCGCGAAGCCGTCGTATTACGGGTAACGCACACGACGATAAGCACCCGTGGTGGTCAGCCGGTCCATGCGCTGGGCTTCGAACAAACCCTCCTCGCTGATGCCAAAACCCAGAACCCGCCGACCAAAAAGGCACTGCTCAGAAGGTGAAAGGGACCGAAATACGGGTTGCTGCTCCAACCCAACAGGCTCTCCGGCAAATGTCCGGTATCGTGTGACAGCCAGTCGATGCCGGGGAACCTGGTGGTCAACCATACATCTCTGTATAGAGTGCGATGATGAAGGCCTGGATCAACCCCGCACCTGCCCAGTCCCGCCATTGCCTTGGTGCTATGTATCGATACAACGCCCAGGTGACGATCACCACCATGACCACCGCGAGCCCCCAGGCGCCTCCCAGGGTTACCGGCTGCTCATTCATAATCAATTCTCAAGTCGGTGGAACGAGCCTCCTTATGACAAAACCGAAGGAAAAGTGCTCCAGGACCCTTCAGTAGCTACGTCCGTAACACCGTCGCCGGCAAAGCTGCCCGATCCCTAGTGCGATAAACCTGTTCGACCGGGAGCACTGCGACTAAGCCGTCCCCCCGCTAACCCGGTCGATGCGGCGTCCAGTATGCTGTTGACGATCTCGTCTGCATTTGCCGCGTCGATAAAGATCCCACCCGGCTGAGGGTCACCAGCCAGTCTCGGGCATAAAAAGTGGCGCAGTCGCCGTAACCCTTGACCTTGGTCACGCTAAGGCCAGGAACGCCCGGCCGGTGCATCGCCTCTTCAACCGCTTGCAATTTTTCCTGCCGGATAATGGCTGTTACTTTACGAAACTCCATTTACCCATCCCCTCAGAACGGTTTACCAACAGGGCTGCCCCTCACAACCGAAAACGATTCAGCCGCAGGGCATTACCCACCACCGATACGGAGCTGAAGCTCATGGCGGCGGCCGCGATCATGGGGTTAAGTAACAGGCCAAAAACCGGGTAGAAAACGCCTGCCGCCAGCGGAATACCGACCGCGTTATAGAAAAACGCCCAGAACAGGTTCTGGCGGATGTTGCGCATGGTGGCGCGGGAGAGTCGGCGCGCGCGTAGGATTCCGCGCAGGTCGCCTTTGACCAGGGTCACCCCGGCACTTTCCATGGCTACGTCTGTTCCCGTGCCCATGGCAATGCCCACCTGGGCCTGGGCCAGTGCCGGCGCATCGTTGATGCCGTCGCCGGCCATGCCGACGATGCGGCCTGCGGCCTGGAGCTCGCGCACTTTTTCTGCCTTCTGCTCCGGCAGTACGCCGGCAATCACTTCGTCAATATTGAGCCTGGCGGCCACGGCCTGCGCTGTGGTCTGGCTGTCGCCGGTGAGCATGACCACGCGCACGCCTTCTTCATGGAGTGCAGCGATGGCCTGCATTGAGGTTTCTTTTATCGGGTCAGCAACACCGACCAGCCCGGCTACCGCACCATCCACGGCAACGAACATCACCGTCTGACCTTCTCCGCGCAGTGCCTCGGCCGCTGCCGCCAGTTTCGGATCGTTCAGACCCAGGCTATCGAGCAGCGCCTGATTACCAAATGCCACCTCGCGCGACCCGACCCGACCGGTGACGCCTTTACCGGTGATGGACTGAAAATCGCCGGGGTTCTCCAGAATCAGGCTACGCTCATCAGCACCGGCGACCACGGCGGCGGCCAGTGGGTGTTCACTGCCCCGCTCCAGAGAGGCCGCCAATCGCAGTAGTTCATCTTCCCCGATTCCCCCCACAGGCTGTACCGTCACAAGACGGGGTTTGCCCTCAGTAAGGGTGCCGGTCTTATCTACCACCAGGGTGTCCACCTGGCGCATTACCTCTATAGCTTCGGCATTTTTGAACAAGACGCCACCCACCGCCCCCTTGCCGGTGGCCACCATGATCGACATGGGCGTTGCCAGCCCCAGGGCACAGGGACAGGCAATGATTAACACCGCCACGGCATTGATAATGGCATAAGCCATGACCGGTTCTGGTCCAATCCACGCCCAGACACTAAAGGTAATGATCGAGATAACCACGACCATGGGCACAAAATATCCGGCCACCGTATCCGCCAGTTTCTGTATCGGTGCCCGGCTACGCTGGGCCTGCGCCACCATGCGCACGATCTGCGCGAGCATGGTGTCTGCGCCGACCCGCTGTGCCTCGATGATCAGACCGCCAGTGCCGTTCACCGTGGCACCGATGACGCCGTCGTCCGGGTTCTTCTCTAGCGGAATCGGCTCACCGGTAATCATCGACTCATCAACACTGCTGTGACCATCAACGACGATACCGTCTACGGGCACCTTTTCACCAGGCCGCACCCGCAGCCGGTCTCCTGGCTGGACCTGTTCCAGCGGCACGTCCTGTTCCGAGCCATCCGCCTCAATGCGACGGGCGCTCTTCGGCGCCAGGCCCAGCAACGCCCGAATCGCCGCCCCGGTTCTATTGCGCGCCCGCAGCTCCATCACCTGACCCAACAGCACCAGGGTGACAATAACTGCCGCAGCCTCGAAATAGACCGCCACACCGCCATCGTGGCCCCGGAAAGAAGCCGGAAAAATATCGGGAATCAGGGTCGCGGTCAGGCTATACAAATAGGCCACGCCAGTGCCTAGACTGATAAGGGTGAACATGTTGAGGTTACGGGTAACCAGCGAATTCCAGCCGCGCACAAAAAACGGCCAGCCACCCCACAGGACTACCGGGGTTGCCAGCAAAAACTCAATCCAGTGCAGCACCGAGGCAGGTGCCAGTTTGGAGATTGGCGCACCGGGAATCAGGTCACCCATGGCGATGATCACCAGCGGAATACTCAGCACCGCCCCTGCCCAGAAACGCCGGGTCATGCTGACCAGTTCGATGTTCTCGCCCTCATCCAGGGTCTGGGTAACCGGCTCCAGCGCCATGCCGCAGATGGGGCAATCGCCGGGACCCTCCGCCACAACCTCTGGATGCATGGGACAGGTGTAACGGGTGACCTGGGGGGTCAGGGATATTTCCGCCTCCAGGGCCATGCCGCACTTCGCGCAGGCACCGGGATGATCCTGCTCCATCCCCGCACACATGGGGCAGAAATAAATTGCTCCCGGAACGGCCATGCGCGCAGGAGCTGCGTTCAAAAAATCGCCTGACAGAAAATCTTCCGGCGCGGCGGAGAACTTGTCCGCACAATGCTGGCTACAGAAGTGGTACAGCTGACCGGCGTGGCGATGCTGGGGGGCCGCATCCGGCTCCTTAACGCGCATGCCACAAACCGGATCGGTAACAGCTGCCTCGCCATTACCGTGTTTGCCAACTTCAGAGTCTTGCATGGTCACTCCGTATCCTTAAGTTTCGCGAGGCGGTGTCCAGGGCTTTACCGCCCCTTAAACCACCTTCGGTTACGGCCGTCGTCCCAAACTGATATTTTTCACGGGCGACGGCCACCGCCTCTACCCGCACCCAGCATTTTTCAGCAGGCTCAGACCAACCCTTAGCCAACCCTTAATGTTGGCTTTTCATACCCTTTTTATCATCGGCCATGCCGCCCATCATGCCCATGCCGCCCATCATGCCCATGCCGCCCATGCCGCCCATCATGTCCATCATGCCCATGCAGTCACGCATCCGCTCGTGCATTTTTTCCCGATCACTTGCGTCGATAACACCATCTTTGTTGTCATCCATACGGGCAAAGCGCGCCTCTGCCTGCTGCATAAACTGCTCCCTGGTTAGTTTGGCGTTGGCTTTCCCCATCATCCCCATACCACCTTGCATCATGCCCATTCGGCCTTTCATCATGTCAGCATCATTGTGCCCATCATGATCAGCTGCCTGTACCGGCACCGCCGTAACAAACGCCATCGTCACCGCACCCAACCAGAATATTTTGCTAATGTTCATAACGATCTCCTGTCATTTTCGTAAAGTTAAACTGCCTGAATTTCTCGCATCCAAACATCACTCATCAGAGCGATGACGGCTCCAGTAGGTTCCCTGACGTGGATACCGTCAAGGGTTTTCACAACGAAATTTGACCTTCGTCAACTCGATCAAAGCCCAATGATCTGGGCACCGACAAAACAGTCAGAATCACAACACTCTCCCGTTTTCAACAAAGCCGCCCGTGCTCCTCAATCCTGAAAGCTATAACAAACGCACCGGGGTGCGATTTTTTCTGACACCTGGTTAGGAAAACATATTTGCCCAACACCCTCGTTACCAAACACAGTCCGTTGGCTGCGGACCTGACCCGCTACCAGTTCCAACGCGGGTGATGTGACCAGACCCTCCTCTAGGCATCACCAACACGCGCTAATGGACATGATTCTGGTCAGCAGACGGCCCGCCTGCTGAACCGTGGGGCACAAAGGCGTCCGACGAGTGACCATGCCCGTCTTCATTAGCTCCTTGCGCTGTCAAAATCTGATATTGCAGCGGAGTGAGCTCCGGTAGTTGCTGCAAAAATGCCACCATCGCCCAGATACGCGAGTCCTCGTGGGTTGGACCCCAGGCGGGCATACCCGAAGCCTTAATACCGTGCTTGATAATCCAGAACCGTCGGCGTGCAGCCGCTTCAGCATCATCCGCTTCGAGACCATGAGTATCGAAATGGCCCGTCAGGTTTGGCGGTGCGGGATAGAGCCCGATGCTCATCTCGCTTTCTCGGCCGCCTGGTTTGAGGTGACAGCTGGCGCACATCTCGTTGTAATCTGCGCCACCCGCGAGTAACCACTGGGGTTCCTCAAGCGGCGGCACTGAAATGTCACGTGAAGCGCGCGCAATAGAACGCTCACGAAGCGTTTCTAATAGCCAGTAAACCGGACGACTGTGCGGCACATCTGCGCCCATCGGGTACCAGCCGCTATAGATAAACCCACCGGCACCGACCACCGCGATCGCGCCCAGTAACGCCAATATTTTTAAGGTACTCACGGCACCTCACCCTCGGCGGCTGTTCTGGTAGCTACGCGGCTGCTACCGTACCCGATCATCAATGGGCTCCCTGGTGATCTTCGGCGTGACTGCTGGAGTGGTCCCGGAACCCTGTTTTACGGCAGCCTCATCACGCTTCTCCTGCCCCAGGATTGCGCCGCACTTCTGCTGCATGGCCTTCATCACCAGGTTATTCGTGTTCATCGGTGACCCGTCCATTTCTTTCATTGCCGAGCAGTCAGGTTGGGTCGGTTGCGCCTGGTGCTGCTGTGGATCATGAGCAAAAGCGGGTATGGTATACAGCGCCACTAAAAGGGTACCGGTCGATAAAGGGGAAAAGTACCTGTTCATTTTGTAAAACTCCTTGACTGATAAAACGCCAGGTTGGGCGCACAAGCAGCGCGGCAAATACAGATAAATTTAGCCTGCTGAATTTCAAAACCAGAAGCGTAGCCCGGCGACGAAACGAACATC
>JAKLLR010000110.1 GCA_022014175.1 Gammaproteobacteria bacterium
GGGGACTGGTTCGTTACACCACGGAGAATCGTCTGGCGGGCAAAACCGGTTCGATATTGCGACCTCGGATCGCTATTTACGGGCTCCTGCTCACCGGCCTGAGTTTGGGGGGGGTGTTCGCGCTTTCCCAGCGAGTCCCGGCGCGGCTGGATGTGATTCGTGACCGTAATACCCTCTATCGGGAGCTGCCGGATGGTTCGGTCGAAAATGTCTACACGCTGAAGCTGTTGAATATGGATCGGCGGAGCCACCGTTATGCCATCCGGGTTGAAGGGGTGCCCGGCTTGTTGCTGGTCACCGACCACCCCAAACCGGAAGTGGATAGCGGCGAGGTGTTGCCGGTGCCGGTGAAACTCCGGCTGCAGGCCGACCAGCTGACCGGGTCTAACCTGAACATCCGCTTCGTGATTCAGGCGGAGGATGATGAGGATCTGATGGCAGAATCAGAGAGCCGGTTTATTGCGCCGTTGTCAGTGGTGGCACCGCAATGAGTCAGGCGTTGATCGAACCCTGGTATCGGCAGTTCTGGCCCTGGTTTTTGATTGCCTTGCCTGCCAGCGCGGTGGTGGCGGGTCTGGTTACCCTGGGCATTGCGCTGCAAAATCCGCCTGATCTGGTGGCGGATGACTACTACCGGGCCGGGCTGGCAGTTAACCGTGATCAGGCGAAAGAGGCGGCCGCCGCAGCGCTGGGTGTGAGTGCCAAGGTGCGGTTGCAGCCGCGGTTCGGTCTCGCTATTGTGGATCTGCCGGGGAGGCAACCGGGCCGGGTTGCCATTGCCTTCAGACATCACCTGGAGGCGCGGCTGGATCGGGTGTTCTGGCTGGAGCCGGGGCAGGATGGTGTCTACCGGGCGGCAGAACCGGTGGAGGTGCCACCAGGGCGCTGGGATGTCACGCTGGAGCCGGAGAGTGGAGCCTGGCGTCTGCATGATCGGCTGGAGTTGCCTGGGGTGGCTCTGTTTAAATTGTCGCCTACCAGTCGATAACATCGTCTGACGGAGCTTGAAGTTGCGAATATAAGATAGGGATCAGGAATCCCGGGGGAGGAATAAGTATGAAACCGGTGCCCATTTTTTTTCGATTTATGAGGGTGCTCTGGCCCTCTTTTCTGGGGGCTGGCGCGGTGAGTGCGGTGGTGTTCAGTCTGTTTGATCCGGGTACTGCCCGGTTGCCCGACGCACTGGATCAGCTGGGTGTGATGGGGGTCTATACCCTGCTGTTTTTTCTGCTCTGGCTGGTGGTGGCGCTGGCCTGTTGGGTCAGTACCGAACTGGGTCACCCGGGTCGTCGTTAAATGCCCGTCCGGCTAGTGATGATGGTGTGACGCGCCGGGGGTGGCGGGCCAGTTAAACCAGAGGCTGGCGACCGCAAGTGCCAGCAGGCTGAGACCGAGGGCTCTGCGCAGCCAGGGGTTTTTCAGCCAGGCGCCTGTTTTTCCCGCAAGACCGAGTAGTAACAGAGCAGGCAGCGTACCTGACCCAAACAGCAGCATGAACAGGGCGCCGTTGATGGCGCTGCCGCTGGTGCCAGCGGTCAGCAGGGCGGAGTAGACCATGCCACAGGGCAGCCAGCCCCAGGCGGCTCCAAACGGCAGTGCGGTTAGGGGTGAGGCGGGTCGCAGCTTTCGAGCGATCGGCTCCAACCGTCGCCAGAGTGGTTTGCCGAGGGTTTCGATGCGACTGAATCCTGGCCACCAGCCCGCGATATAGAGCCCCATTGCGGTCAGTAACAGTGCGGCAACAATCCCAAGCAGCATCCGCAGATTGGCGCTACCGGGAAGTTGTGCGGCGGTGACGCCGATGCTGCCCGCAACCAGGGCGCCCATCAGGCTGTAGCTGAGAATTCGGCCCAGGTTATAGCTGAGCAGGTAGGGCAGCAGGCGCCAGCGGTTTTGCCGGATGTCCGGGGGTAGATTCAGGGTCAGCAGGGCCATCACCCCGCCGCACATGCCGAAACAGTGGAAGGTGCTGGCCAGGCCGATCAGGGGTGCCGCCAGCAGCAGCGGCGAAGAAGCCCCCAGTCCGTTCAACGAGAGGCGGTCTGTACCCGGCGATCCAGGTGATTTGCCAGCTCTGTGAGAGCCTGCCGGTAAACGGACTGCTTGAAAGGCACGACCTCATCCACCGGGTGCCAGTAATCGACCCATTTCCAGCGGTCGAATTCCGGTTTGTCGCCCCGGTCAAAGCGAATTCGGCGGGTATCGCCGGTCATATGAAGCAGAAACCAGATCTGTTTCTGACCAATACAGGTAGGTTTGCTGCGGCGGACCAG
Organism: Gammaproteobacteria bacterium; assembly: GCA_022014175.1. Taxonomy (GTDB): domain Bacteria; phylum Pseudomonadota; class Gammaproteobacteria; order Immundisolibacterales; family JAKLLR01; genus JAKLLR01. The sequence continues at coordinate 2,274 of JAKLLR010000110.1, forward strand.
CCGCGGCGGGATACGATAGCGCAGCCAGTTCTCAGTCCGCCCCAGCAGGGCAACGTCGTCCGCTTCCAGACCGATCTCTTCCCGCAGTTCACGATAGGCCGCGGCTTCCGGTGACTCCCCCGGCTCAATGCCGCCCTGGGGGAACTGCCATGAATCATAACCGGCCCGCCGGGCCCAGAGCACCTCCGCCTTGTGGTTAACCACCACCATCCCTACATTTGAGCGAAAGCCCTCGGCGTCGATGATCTGGTTGTTTTTCCCGGGCATGGCTGGCGTCTTCATGGACAGGTCATAGTCGGTGGTAAAATACACCGGTTTCACCACCCGCGGCAATTCGGTCGGAGCCGAGCGAGATCGCTTTCGCCCCCCTTAAGCCTGCACAGCGCCTCTTCAGACTGACTATGCGACTCGCCCTATTTGACCTCGACAATACCCTTCTGGCTGGTGATTCAGACCACGCCTGGGGCCGTTTTCTGGCGGCAGTCGGGGCGGTGGACGGGGCCACCTACGAAGCGGCTAACAACCGGTTTTTCGAAGCCTATCGGCAGGGGACCCTGGATATCGGGGATTACCTGGCGTTCGCCCTGGAGCCTCTTCGGGTTACGCCGATGGCGACGCTGCTGCAGTGGCGTCGAACCTTTCTGCATGAGTGGATCCGGCCGATGATTCCGGATTCGGCCCGGGCGCTGGTCAAGCAGCATCAGCGGGCTGGAGATCGCTTGCTGATTATCACCGCGACCAACCGTTTCGTAACCGCGCCGATCGCGGCAGAACTGGGGGTGCCCAACCTGCTGGCCACCGAACCGGAAATGGTGGCGGGTCGTTTTACTGGTCAGCCTCTGCTGCCCGCCTGTTTTCAGGGGGGCAAGATTACCCGGCTGGAGCAGTGGCTCGGGCATTACGGTCTGGGTCTGGAGGGTGCCTGTTTCTACAGCGATTCCCACAATGACCTGCCGCTGTTGCGTCAGGTGCATGAACCGGTGGCGGTGAATCCTGATCCGGAGCTGACCCGGGTGGCGATCGCCGAGGGCTGGCGGCAGATGCAGCTGACCCATCAGGAATCCTCCCCCCTGGCAGTGTGAGCCGCGTGTTTATCTTGTTATGATGGTGGACTTCAGTCGTCCTCTGACTAAGCCGCCCCAGACACAATAACCGGCGAGAAAACAGCTCCCGTGAAGAGACTCTTATCCCTGCTGCTGCTGACCACACTGTTGTGGGCGGCTGGCGCGCTTGCGGCGGAGCAGCCCGCCCTCTGTTCAGTCCGTCCGGTCGCTCGGGAGCCCCTGGTGGAGGTGCCGGTGGGGCAGACCCTGATCGATGCGGATGAATCCACTACCACTCCGGAGGGGGTAACCCTGTTGCAGGGTCACGTCACCCTGCTTCGGGAGGGCTCCAGTCTGGCCGCTGAAGAGCTGATTTATGACCCCAACCGGGAGCAGGCGGAGGCGGCGGGTCAGGTGGTTTTGATGGATGAGGCCGTGGTCCTGGAGGGTGATCGACTGGAGCTGAATCTGGCCACCGACAGCGGGGCTCTGGAGAACGCCCACTACACCCTGCGGACCAATCCGGGTCGGGGTGACGCGATCCGGATTATCCGGCGGGATGCGACCCATCATGAATTGGAGCGGGCCAGCTACACCACCTGTCCGGCGGGTCGAGTGGCCTGGCGGTTGCGGGCGAGCCGGGTCAAGCTGGATAGCGAGGCAGATCGGGGCACTGCCCACAACGCCTGGTTGCAGTTCAAGGGTGTTCCCCTGTTCTACACCCCCTGGATCTCATTCCCCCTGTCGGATGCGCGTCAGACCGGTCTGTTGAGTCCCAGTTTCAGTAACTCCGAAGACTCGGGGCTCGATTTGACAGTGCCGTTCTACTGGAATATCGCCCCTAATATGGATGCGACCCTCACCGGTCGGTACATGAGCGAGCGGGGGACCCAGCTCGGCACCCACTACCGCTATCTGACTCACAGTATGCGGGGCGAGGCCGATCTGGAGTATCTGCCGGATGATGACGTTGCCGGAGATGACCGCAAGGCATTTTCGTGGCAGGAATCCGGCAGTTTTAAACGCAACTGGAGCCACCGGGTGGATTTCGGGTACGTGTCGGATAACCAGTATTTCGAAGATTTTGGCAACAGCCTGAGCAGTGCCAGTACCACTTACCTCAGACGGCTGGCGGAGACCCGCTACAGTGGTTCCGGCTGGAGCCTGACCGGGCGGGTGAGCGGTTATCAGAGCCTTTCCGGGGCGGAGCAGTATGATCGTCTGCCCCAGTTCCTGTTCAACTACGGCCAGACTCATCAGGGAACGGGGTTGCGCTACGGGGTCACCTCCGAATATGTGGACTTCGACCGCTCAACCGGTGTGACCGGGCAGCGTACCGAACTCTACCCCACACTCAGCTGGCCGTTGCGGCGGGCTGGTTACCACCTGATTCCCAAGCTGGGGGTGCGCTACACCCGCTACGACCTGGATAACCAGACGCCGGGCCTGGAGAGCGCTCCAGACCGTACCCTACCAATCTTCAGCCTGGATAACGGTTGGGTGTTTGAGCGCCCGCTGCAGTTTGCCCGCCTGCCTCTGCTGCAGACCCTGGAGCCCCGACTGTTCTACCTCTATGTGCCGGAGGAGAATCAGGACGATATTCCCCTGTTCGATACCTCCCGTTACGATTTTGGTATCTACCAGCTGTTCCGGGAGAATCGCTTCTCCGGCAGTGACCGGGTCGGTGACGCCAACCAGCTGAGTATGGCGCTCACCAGCCGCCTCTTCCGTGGGGACAACGGCAACGAACTGCTACGGGCCACCTTTGGCGAGATCCTCTATTTCCGGGATCGTGAAGTCACCCTGCAGCCCGGCCAGGCGATTGAAGATGACAGCAGTTCCGAATACGTGGCCGAGCTGGCTGCCAAGCTGACCCGACATTGGGACGCCAGCGCCGGTCTGCAGTGGGATCCCGATGACTCCACCACCCAGAAGTCCGAACTGGCCCTGCGCTATCGGGATGGCGATGGTCGCATCCTCAACCTGGCCTACCGGGCCCGGCGGGCGGATATTGAGCAGACGGATCTCTCCTTCTTCTGGCCCCTGAATCCGAGCTGGAGCCTGGTGGGTCGCTCCTACTACTCCCTGCGGGATGAACGGGCCCTGGAGACGTTCGCCGGACTTGAGTACAACACCTGCTGCTGGTCTCTGCGGGTGGTCGGTCGCCACTACGTTAAAGATACCGAAATCGCCAATGATGAGTCAGATAAATCGATCATGATCCAGCTTGAACTAAAGGGTCTTGGCCAGGTCGGAAACAGCGTGGGTGATCTGCTTGAAGAGGGCATTCTGGGCTACCGTTCGGACGAGTATTGATGATGAATAGATGGCGCGGAACTGCGGCTCTGGCACTTTTACTCTGTAGCGCTGGCGCCACGCTGGCTCAGGAGGTGGTCGGGATTGACCGGATCGTAGCGGTGGTCAACGATGACGTGGTGCTGCTGAGTGAGTTGAACCGCTCCGAACGGGAGCTGAGGCAGGAGTTCGAACAGCGTGGCGCCACGCTGCCGCCAGCAGATGTGCTGCAACGGCAGTTGCTGGAGCGGCTGGTGCTGGAACAGCTGCAGTTGCAGGCCGCCGCCCGCACCGGTTTGCGCATCGACGACGAGAGTATGCGGCAGACCCTGCTGAGCATTGCCCAGCGCAATAAAATGACACCGGAGGCGTTTCGCGAGGCTCTGGCTGCAGATGGTTATGACTATGGTGAGTTCCAGGAGCAGATTCGGCGGGAGATGCTGATCACCCGCCTGCGTCAGCGGGATGTGATCAACCGGATTGCGATCAGCGACAAGGAGATCGACAGTTTTATTGAGGCCCAGGCCGCCAGCGGTGATGGGGCCCAGCGCTATCGTGTTGGCCATATCCTGGTGTCGATTCCGGATTCAGCCCTGCCGGAAGAGGTGGCGGAGGCGCGGGCGCGGGCCGAGCTGGTCTACCGGCAGTTGCAACGGGGTGCGGACTTTGCCCAGCTGGCAGCGACCTATTCCGATGGTCAGGAAGCTCTCGAGGGCGGTGATCTGGGCTGGCGTCAACTGGGGGAGTTGCCCACGCTGTTTGCGGACGCGATCCGGGATATTGCGGCGGGTAGCTTCTCCGAAATTCTGCGCAGCCCGGGTGGTTTCCATCTGCTGCGGGTGGCAGAAATCGAGGGTATCGAACGGCGTATCGTGCGGCAGACCGAGGCCCGCCATATTCTGATTCGGGTGGATGAGGAGAGCTCGGAAGAGGATGCCCTGCGGCGGTTGCAGCAGCTGCGGCTGCGGCTGGAAGCGGGGGAGTCCTTCGACGAGCTCGCTCGGACCCACTCCGATGATACCGGCTCCGCGGTTCGAGGCGGCTCCCTGGGCTGGGTGAATCCTGGAGACATGGTGCCGCCGTTTCAAGCCGCCATGGAGGCGCTGGCGGTTGGCGAGTTAAGCCAGCCGGTCAAGACCCGATTCGGCTGGCACCTGATC
>JAKLLR010000111.1 GCA_022014175.1 Gammaproteobacteria bacterium
AGATACAATGAACACACTTTCTATGGGAATCGACTGTTTAGACCTAAAAAGCATACAAGACACGCAATTGCGTAAAGCGATGAATGCTTTTAATTCTAATAACCCAAACATTGAAATCAGTTATTTAGATGCATTTCATGAAGACCCCGGCGAAGAACTAAGGAGCACTTTGAATCAACCATTTTTTATTGGGCTTAACAGCGACATACTTTTTGGAGCTGATTACAATAGGGAAAATAAAGCTGCACTTCTAGATATGCTGGACAAACAAAGAGAAGTGAATGTAAAAAACAAGAAAACTTATGAGTCTCAAAGAGAGGCAGAATACACAGGAGAAATAGAATCACTAATAAAAATGCATCAGGATAAATTGTCTGGAACAATCACAGATGAGCATTACGATTTTAATTCTACTTGGGGCTCATTTGAGCTGCTTCAACGAATCCAAATGTGGAAAAACTCTGGCGGCAAGGATGACGAAATAATTGATTTCTATAGATCTGAGCACAATAAATCTTTGCCATATGTTGACTTAAATTGTAGTCTCTTTGCAAAAATAATGACTGATCCTCAGCCAATAAGAAGTGGTGATCACAAAGATATACAACATATCTCAACCATGATGCCATACTCTGATCTATTTATAACCGATAAAGCATGGAGTACGTTTTTAAATAACAAAAAGTATAACGAAAAATATAATACTCTAATTTGTTATATTGGTGACACGGAAAATATTAATGAATTTTTTCAAAAAGCAAAAAGCTAACAAAAACATCAACGCCGACAAAAAGGACGCACGGCCTGAAAAGCGGCCGTGCACCTTTTTGCCGGTTATGTAAGCGTTAGCCTGTAAAAATTCGTGCGCACGTCTGTGTGGAGGGCGTGTTATTTTTCCACCTAAAAAGTCGGAGTGGAAATCAGGGGTAGACGCCTCGACTAAATAGGAGGCAGGACAGAGATGAAAGCAAACGAACAGGGTTACGGTGTCGGTTCCAACTCTTATCAGGCCGCGGGTGAATTGGCGGGGATCACGCGTCTGGTGGACGCCTTCTACGACAATATGGAGCGTCTGCCCGAGGCTGCCAGGATCAGAGCGATGCACCCGCAGGATCTGTCAGAGTCCCGCAAAAAGCTGACCTATTTTCTCTCGGGGTGGCTCGGTGGTCCCAGGCTCTATCGCCAGAACTACGGGGCCATTACCATCCCCGGCTTCCACCGGCATCTGGAGATTGGGGTTGCAGAGCGTGATGCCTGGCTGCTCTGTATGGAACAGGCCATTGCCGCTCAGCCCTATGCGGCGCCGTTTGCGGAGTATCTGCTGGCTCAGCTGACCATTCCCGCTGATCGGGTTGTACAGGCCTGCGCCGGGGGGGAGCCATGATTCATCTTCGTGAAATTGATCATCTGGTCTTGCGCGTGGTCGATCTGGATAAAATGCTGCGGTTCTACTGCGAGGTGTTGGGCTGCACCATCGAGCGTCGGCAGGAGGTGGTCGGTCTGGTGCAGTTGCGTGCCGGTCGAGCCCTGGTTGATCTGGTGCCGATTGACGGCGCTCTGGGCAGTGCCGGGGGCGGCGCGCCCCAGCCGGACGGGCGGAACCTTGATCACTTCTGTTTCCGGGTTGAGCCATTCGATGGGGAGGCGATCAGGCGTCATCTGCTGGCCCATGGGGTCTCTGTCGGGCCACTGGAATCACGTTATGGCGCGGACGGTTTGGGTCCATCCATCTATATCAGCGACCCGGAGGGTAACGTGGTTGAGCTCAAGGGGCCGGCCACTGCTGCACCCTGCTAACCTCGTAGCGGTGCATCGGTGATGAAACTGGATATTCGGCAGGCGCGCGAGGCGGATATCCCAACGATTGAAGCGGTCACCCTCGCCGCGTTTCTGAATGCGCCGCATACCAGCCATACCGAGCAGTTTATTATTAACGCACTTCGCCGGGCAGGGGCTCTGGCGCTCTCTCTGGTTGCGCTGGTCGATGGGGTGGTTGTGGGGCACCTCGCGGCCTCCCCGGTTGTTATATCCGATGGCTCAACGGGCTGGTTCGGATTGGGTCCTCTCTCGGTTGAGCCGGCATTTCAGAGGCAAGGGGTGGGCTCCCGGTTGATGCGCAGCGCGCTGGACCGGTTGCGTGAACGGGGGGCCAGTGGCGCTGTTCTGCTCGGCGAGCCTGACTACTACGGTCGGTTTGGCTTCAGGGCTGAGCCGGGCCTCGTGCTGCCAGGCGTTCCGCCGGAGTACTTTCAGGCTCTGTTGTTTGGTCCGCTTCTGCCTCAGGGCAGCGTGTCATATCACGCGGCGTTCGACGCCCGGGGTTAGAAAAAAGGCCGAAATAACGGGCTGAGAAACCTACTGTTTATCCGCATTGAAAACTGGCGTGCGGATGCAGCTCAAGCTCCAGACCACCCGGGTTTTGGTGGTTAACGGGTGCCCTTGCGGGTGCGTGGCGGTTTGCGCTTTTTGCCGGGTGGTCGATCTGAACGCTTTGGTGCGGGTCTGGATGGCCGGTCCGCCGCCGTGTGGCGGGTCTGGAAGGCGCGATTTCCCGCAGGTTTGCGCGGGCCGGTGACACGGGGTGTGCCCGGCTGATTGGGAGGCACCAGCGACTGTTTCGAGTAGCCGATCAGGTTGGCGAGCCCTAGATCTTTAAGAGACTGGCGGATGATCGGCCAGTTGTCCGGGTCGTGATAACGTAGCAGGGCTTTGTGCAGCCGCCGCTGGCGTCCGCCCTTGGCCACGGGGATCTCAGCATCGTCACGTTTGATCCGACTCAGAGGGTTTTTACCGCTGTGGTACATCGCTGTGGCGGTGGCCATGGGTGACGGATAGAAGTTCTGGACCTGGTCCGCGCGGTAGCCGTTAGCCTTGAGCCAGAGTGCCAGATTGACCATGTCGAGATCGGTGGTGCCGGGATGGGCGGCGATGAAGTAGGGAATCAGGTACTGCTCTTTACCCGCCTTTTTCGAGAAGCGGTCAAACAGCGTCTTGAAGCGATTATAGGTGCCGATGCCCGGTTTCATCATCAGGGAGAGTGGCCCCTCTTCGGTGTGCTCCGGGGCGATCTTCAGGTAGCCGCCAACGTGGTGGGTGACCAGCTCTTCGACATACTCCGGCGACTCCACCGCCAGGTCATAACGCACCCCGGAGGCGATCAGTATTTTCTTGATGCCGGGGATCTCCCGGGCTTTGCGGTAGAGTTCAACCAGGGGCGCGTGATCGGTGTTGAGATTGCTGCAGATATCCGGGTAGACGCAGGCGGGTCGGCGGCAGGCGGCCTCGATTTTCGGATCTTTGCAGGCGAGCCGGTACATGTTGGCGGTGGGGCCACCGAGGTCGGAAATCACCCCCGTGAAACCTGGAGTTTTGTCCCGAATCTGTTCGATTTCGTTGAGGATGGAGGTCTCGGAGCGGCTCTGGATGATGCGCCCTTCATGCTCCGTGATGGAGCAGAAGGTGCAGCCCCCGAAACAGCCGCGCATGATGTTGACGGAGTAGCGAATCATCTCCCAGGCCGGGATTTTCCGGCCCTCGTATTTGGGGTGGGGCAGCCGGGCGTAGGGCAGGTCGAAGACGGAATCCATCTCATCGGTGGTGAGCGGCAGCGGCGGCGGGTTGAGCCAGATGTCGCGACTGCCGTGGGCCTGGACCAGCGCCCGGGCATTACCCGGATTGGTCTCGGCGTGCAGAATGCGGGAGCTGTGGGCGTAGAGCGCCGGATCCTTGCGTACCGCATCGTAACTCGGCAGGCGAATGACCGAGCGCTCCCGGGCTACCCCGGCCAGGGTGCGAGGCTGGAACTGAACCACCCGGCTCTGGTTTGGCGAGGCTGAGGATTCGTCGGTCGCGGGTTGGGTGGCGACCGCTGCCGGGCCGGTTTTAGCGGTGTCGATGCTGCCATCCACCTCATAGGGGTTGGGTAGCAGATCCACCGTGCCCGGCGTGTCGAGAGAGGTCGAGCCGATCTCTGCCCAGGGCTCGCCGACGCTATTGAGCTCGGTCGGGGGCAGGGCGTTGGTCAGATAAACGGTGCCCCGGATATCCTGAATCCGGGCGATCGGTTCGCCCCGGCTCAGGCGATGGGTCAGCTCCACCAGCGCCCGCTCGGCGTTGCCGTAGAGCAGCATGTCGGCCTTGGCATCGATCAGCACCGACCGCCGAACCTTGTCAGACCAGTAGTCGTAGTGGGCGATGCGGCGCAGGCTCGCTTCGATGCCTCCGATCACAATGGGTACATCGCTGTAGGCTTCGCGGCAGCGGTGGCTGTAGACCAGGGTGGCCCGGTCCGGCCGGCGGTCGCCCTGATTATCGGGGCTATAGGCATCATCACTGCGGCGGCGGCGCTCGGCGGTGTACCGATTGATCATCGAATCCATATTGCCGGCGGTGATGCCGAAATAGAGATTGGGTTGTCCCAGCGCTTTAAAGGGCTCTGCACTCTGCCAGTCCGGCTGGTCGATGATGCCGACCCGGAAGCCCTGGGCCTCCAGGGTCCGGCCGATTACCGCCATGCCGAAACTGGGGTGATCGACGTAGGCATCTCCGGTGACGATAATCACGTCGCAGCTGTCCCAGCCGAGTCGATCCATCTCCTCCCGGCTGGTGGGCAGGTAGGGTGCCGGGCCAAAACACTCCGCCCAGTACCGGGGGTAGGAGCAGAGGTGGGGGGCCGTGTTCGGCACGAATCCGGTGCGGGAGGAGCTCATGGGCGGCTATTAATAGTGTGGGGGCCGTTCGTTGGCTGGATTTTCGGGTGGCTCTTCGGCCAGCGTCTGATAGCGCTGGGTCAGGCTGTCGCAGAGGGCCTTGAGGCGGTCCAGCTGTTGCTGCTGTTGGTGAATCAGGTCGCTCAGGGATTGTATACCGTCCTCCTGAAAGGCGATCCGGCTCTCAAGCTCTGCCAGCCGTTGTTCGTCACTCATAACTGTTTCGTCCTGCCGGGGGGGCCGGCGCTGCTGAATGGTTCAGGCCCGCACTGAATAAAACAGATAACCAGGGCCAGGGTTGGGACTCCCGACTCTTGTACTGCATCGACTGGTTTGTGAGGTGGTGGTTGTGCGGATCAGGCCAAGTGCGGGTGGTCTCGGCCAGTCCCGATTGGGCCAGGGCTCATCGCGCATATGGTAGTTCATCAGCCCCCGTCTGACACCCGTATTCGCCCGGGGGGTAAGTCGGTAATGGGGATTCCCTGTAGGACGCGGAGCCACCACAAAAATTGTGGCCCCTGTAGACCGTCTGCGGCTCAGCGTCTGGATCTGGAGTCCTGCTGGCTTTCAAGCCTCAACCAGTGTGGCCAGATGGTCGCTCATGCCACCCAGGCCATTGGTTGCCCAGGCGCCATCCACCGGCAGTATCGCGCCGCTGATGTAACTCGCCAAATCCGATGCCAGGAAGAGGCAGGCATTGCCAATATCATCGCCGGTGCCCAAACGCCCGAGGGGTACGCTCCGGGCGGTCTGCTCCATCGCTTCATCCGTCGGCGCAACTCGGGACATCCCTTCAGTGTCGGCGATTGGGCCGGGTACGACGGAGTTGATGCGGATGCCGTGACGGCCCCACTCCAGCGCCAGATTGCGGGTGATAACGTCAACACCGGCCTTGGCTGCGGCGACGTGGATCTGGGCCATCACCGGAATGGTGGCCTGGGGTGCGGAAATGTTGATCAGGCTGGCGCCGGGTTTTTTCAGGTAGGGGAAGGCCGCGTGCATGACGTGAAAGGTGCCCCGGAGATCGATATCCACCACGGATTTAAAGCCATTCGGCGTGAGGTTCTCTGCCAGGGCCGGGAAGTTCCCCGCAGCGCCTGAGACCAGCACATCGAACTCACCATACTGCTGGTGCACCGATTTGATGCCCTCATCTATGGCATCTGCATCCCGAACATCGGCACTGAAACCCATGGCCTCTGCACCCAGTGCGTGCAGTTTCTTAACGGTGTCGGCAACTTTTTTGGGGTCTCGGCTGGCCACGGCAACCTGGGCGCCCTGTTCGGCAAACATCTCGGCAACCCGCCGGTTGATCCCGCTAGTACCGCCGACAACGAGCACGGTCTGCTTGCTGAAATCGAGCTGAATAGACATGTTTGGTCCTTAAGATTGGATCTCGATCAATAGGGGTTGTTGGCGGCGCGTCAGGTTGGGGCGATTTCGGCGATCAGCTCGTCCCGATCAATTACGCCTCGAACACTGCAGTGTGGTGACGCTACCAGAGTGAGGGGCTAGCGGCTTTTACTGTGATATTCCGGATTGGGCATCATGTCGATTCCAGCGGCCATTCGGTTGGTCATGTTGAAAAATGAGGTGGTGGCACAGATGTCCCAGATATCCTGCTCTGAAAAGCCGACAGCTCTCAACTGTTGCCGATCCGCCTCTTCCACTCTGGCAGGCTGTTCGGTGAGTTTTTCTGCGAACTCCAGCATGGCTCGCTGTTTTGGGGGTATCTCAGCGACCCGGTAGTTCATCACCAGTAGTTCGCCCAGAACCGGATCTCCGGAGAGCTCCCGCACTGCTGCACCATGGGCGGTGAGGCAGTAATAACAGCGGTTGATGGAGGAGACGACCACCGCAATCATCTCCCGATCCAGTTTGCTTAGCCCAGAGTCACCCAGCATGAGTTCATTGTAAAAACTGACAAAAGTGGCCAGTTTGTCCGGGTTAAACGAGTAA
>JAKLLR010000018.1 GCA_022014175.1 Gammaproteobacteria bacterium
GAGATGGTGATGCCGGGAGACAACATCCATATTGATGTAGAGCTGATTGCGCCGATTGCGATGGAAGAGGGGTTACGTTTTGCGATCCGCGAAGGTGGCCGTACTGTCGGTGCCGGCGTCGTCGCTAAGGTTATCGAGTAAGCATTATGGCTCAACAGAAAATCCGTATCCGTTTAAAGTCCTTTTCCCATCGGCTGATCGATCGCTCGGCGGCGGAGATTGTGGAGACGGCCAAGCGAACCGGCTCCAGAGTGCATGGACCGATTCCGCTGCCGACCAAGCTGGAGCGTTACACCGTGCTGAGGTCGCCCCATAAAGATAAGGACTCCCGGGATCAGTTTGAAATCCGCACCCATAAGCGGCTGATGGATATCGTTGACCCGACCGAGAAAACCGTGGATGCGCTGATGAGCCTTGATTTGGCCGCTGGCGTTGATGTGCAGATTAAGCTCAGCTGATCGCGGCTCAGGTAGAACAGGATATAACCCCATGACGATTGGTCTGATCGGAACAAAACGCGGCATGACGCGGATCCATAACGAAGACGGTACAGCCATCCCTGTGACGGTGGTGGAAGTGGTGCCGAATCGTGTGACTCGGTTAAAAACAGAGGCGTCTGACGGATATGCGTCGGTGCAGGTCACCTATGGCACGGTCCGCAGCAAATCCCTGAATCGTCCCGAGAAGGGTGAGTTTGCAAAAGCCGATGTGGTGGCTGGTGCCGGGTTGCTGGAGCATCGCTTGACCGGTGAGTCCGGACTGAGCGTCGGTGACGAAATCAAGGTCGACATCTTTGCCGAAGGGGAAAAGGTCGATGTCACAGCGACCTCCAAAGGTAAGGGGTTCGCTGGACCGGTCAAGCGCTGGAATTTTGCCATGCAGGATGCCACTCACGGTAATTCGCTGTCACACCGTGCCCATGGCTCGGTGGGTCAGAACCAGTCGCCGGGCAGGGTCTTTAAAGGCAAGAAGATGGCCGGCCAGATGGGCAATGTTCAGCGGACTCAGCAGGGGCTGACCGTGGTTCGGGTTGACGTTGATCGTAACCTGTTGTTGGTGAAAGGGGCTGTCCCCGGTCACACCGGTTCACGGGTGCTGGTCAAGCCCAGTGTGAAATCACCGGGGGCTGAGGGGTAGTCATGGAGATACAAATTTTTCCGCAGCAGGGTGGTGAAGCCACTGGTAAGCTGGAACTGGCGGATACGGTATTTGCCGCTGAATACAACGAAGCACTGATTCATCAGGTGGTGGTGGCCTACCAGGCTAATGGCCGCGCAGCGACTTCAATGCAGAAGAACCGGGCAGCGGTGAGTGGTGGTGGCGCCAAGCCCTGGCGCCAGAAAGGTACGGGTCGGGCACGTGCGGGTACCTCCCGTAGCCCGCTCTGGCGCGGCGGAGGCAACACCTTCGTGGCCGCAGATCGTCATTTCGGTCAGAAAATAAACCGCAAGATGTACCGTGGTGCCATGCGCGCGCTGTTGTCCGAGTTGATTCGTCAGGATCGGTTGCGGGCAGTGGATGAGTGGCAGGCCGAGACGGTCAAGAGCAAGGAGATGGCCGCAAAACTGGGCAACCATGACCTCAGTCGGGTTCTCATTGTGAGTGAGGGGGTGGATGACAATCTGGCCCTGGCGACTCGCAACCTGCGGGGCGTCAACGTGGTTGATGTTCAGGGTGTGGATCCGGTCTCCCTGTTGGGTTGCGACAAGGTGCTGGTCACAGCGGCGGCGCTGAAAAAGATAGAGGAGCGTCTGCAATGAGCAGTAGTGAGACCCGTTTGATGCAGGTGCTTCTGAGCCCGCATATTTCGGAGAAGGCCTCGGTTATTGCCGGTGCTAACAACCAGTATGTGTTTAAGGTTGTTGCTGACGCGACCAAGAGCGAGGTCAAGGCCGCAGTGGAAAAGATGTTCGAAGTCAACGTAGGCGGTGTGCAAATGCTGAACGTCAAGGGCAAGAGCAAACGTTTTGGCCGCAGCATGGGGCGTCGTTCGGACTGGAAAAAGGCCTACGTCACTTTGGGTGAGGGTCAGGAGATCGATCTCCTCGGCTAGTTTGAGACCGTCGGTGATCAAAGGACAAAGTTATGCCATTAGCTAAACGCAAACCAACTTCAGCCGGACGGCGGTTCGTTACTCAGGTAATCGACCCGGACCTGCACAAGGGCGCACCCTACGAGCCGCTGGTCGCGAGCAAGAAGAGAAACGGCGGTCGTAATAACCAGGGGCGTATCACCACCCGTCACCAGGGCGGTGGTCATAAGCAGCGCTATCGTCTGATCGACTTCAAACGAAACAAGGATGGGGTGCCTGCAATCATCGAAAGATTGGAATATGACCCCAATCGAACAGCAAATATTGCATTAGTGCTCTACAACGACGGCGAACGGCGGTACATTATCGCCCCCCGCGGTGTCGCGGCCGGAGATTCGGTGATTTCCGGTGTAGAAGCGCCAATAGCCAAAGGCAACTGCCTGCCGCTGAGAAACATCCCGGTCGGTACCGTGGTGCACTGTGTTGAAATGAAGCCGGGCAAGGGCGCTCAGTTGGGACGCAGTGCGGGGGCCGGGTTGCAGTTTGTGGCTCGCGAAGGGAATTACGCCACACTGAGGTTACGCTCGGGTGAGATGCGCCGGGTGTTACTGGATTGTCGTGCCACGATCGGCGAAGTGGGTAACAGCGAACATGCGCTGCGGTCTGTCGGTAAAGCCGGCGCCACCCGCTGGAAAGGGGTCCGGCCTACAGTACGTGGTGTGGTGATGAATCCCGTAGATCATCCGCATGGCGGTGGTGAGGGCCGTACTTCAGGCGGTCGTCACCCGGTCTCGCCATGGGGCGTGCCGACCAAGGGTTACAAGACGCGATCCAACAAGCGGACGAACCGTCTGATTGTTCGACGTCGTCACAGTAAATAGTTTCAGGATCAGAGGGTAATAACTGGTGCCTCGTTCAGTAAAAAAAGGACCGTTCATAGATTTTCACCTGGTAAAAAAGGTGGAGGCGGCGGTGGAGAGCGGCTCTAACAAGCCCATAAAAACCTGGTCGCGTAGATCGACAGTAACGCCGGATATGATCGGGCTGACCATTGCCATCCATAACGGTCGGCAGCATATGCCTGTGTATATCAGCGAAAACATGATTGGTCACAAGCTTGGTGAGTTTGCCCCGACCCGAACCTATCGTGGTCACACTGCTAACAAGAAGGGTAAGTGATGGAAACCAGGGCCAGCCTCCGTAAAGCGCCGATTTCTGCGCAGAAAGTGCGACTTGTGGCGGACCAGATCCGCGGTCTGCAGGTTGAGCGCGCGCTGGAAGTGTTGCAGTTCAGTCCAAAAAAGGCCGCGCAGTTGATGCGCAAGGTGCTGGAGTCTGCGATCGCCAACGCTGAGCACAATGAGGGTGCGGATGTGGATGAGTTGCGGGTCTCCCAGGTCTTTGTAGATGAAGGTTCAACCCAGCGGCGCATTCGAGCACGAGCCCGCGGACGAGCCAACCGCATACTGAAACGCTCCTGCCACATCAACGTGGTGGTTAGCGAAAAATAACGGAATAGGTAAGTCTTATGGGTCAAAAAGTTAATCCGATCGGCATCCGCCTGGGTATCGTCAAGGACCATACCTCCAAGTGGTATGCGGACAAGCGTCATTTTGCCGACAACCTGATCACGGATCTGGCGGTGCGTGAAGTGTTGCAAAAGCGGTTGGCCCACGCCTCCGTCAGCCGTATTGAGATAGAGCGTCCGGCCCAGAACGCACGGGTGATCATTCACACAGCGCGTCCCGGCATCGTGATTGGCAAGAAGGGCGAAGACATCGACCGATTGCGGCGGGATATCGGCCAGATGATGAAGATCCCGGTTCATATCAGCGTTGAAGAGATTCGCAAGCCGGAGCTCGATGCCAAGCTGGTGGCGGAGAGTGTCGCTCAGCAGCTGGAGCGCCGGATTATGTTTCGGCGGGCGATGAAGCGGGCGGTGGCGAACACCATGCGTCTGGGTGCCCAGGGGGTTCGAATCAACCTGGCGGGTCGCCTGAACGGCGCCGAGATCGCTCGCAGCGAATGGTATCGAGAGGGGCGTGTGCCGTTGCACACCTTCCGCGCCGACATCGATTATGGGGTGGCCAATGCCCATACCACCTACGGCGTGCTGGGCATCAAGGTCTGGATTTACAAAGGTGATATTTATGGCTGGCCCGGCGACACGGCCGAAGGCGAGACCGGAAAGCCTGCTAAAGGCGCACGTTGAAAGGATAATATCGCATGTTGATGCCGAAACGGACCAAGTTCCGTAAACAGATGAAAGGCCGAAACCGGGGGCTTGCCCAGAGGGGCAGCAAGGTGAGTTTCGGTGAATTCGGCCTCAAGGCCGTTGGTCGTGGGCGGATCACCTCGCGCCAGATTGAGGCCGCACGGCGAGTGATCACCCGGCGGATCAAGCGGACGGGGCAGGTCTGGATTCGGATTTTCCCGGACAAACCGATCACAAAAAAGCCCCTCGAAGTACGTATGGGTAAAGGTAAGGGTGCGGTTGAGTACTGGGTGGCACAGATTCAGCCCGGCCGCATGGTGTATGAGCTTGAAGGTGTTTCGGAAGAGCTGGCCCGGGAAGCGTTAACCCTGGCTGCCAGTAAGCTTCCGGTGAAGTGCACTATTGTTAAGCGGGATGTTGCGTGATGGACGCTGCAGAGATGAGACAGCAGGAACCGGCAGCCCTGAAAGCGGCGCTGCTGGAGTTGTATCGGGAGCAGTTCAATCTGCGGATGCAGCGGGGTGGTGGGCAGCTTGCGAATCCGGCCCGGTTCAAAGTGATACGGCGGGAGATTGCACGGATTAAAACTGTGCTGAACGAACAGGCAGAGGTAGCCGAATGAGTCAGGATGAGACAGGCAGCCGAGAGTTGATCGGGCAGGTCGTAAGTGACCGGATGGACAAGACTGTAACAGTTAAGGTGGAGCGTCGGGTGCCCCATCCGCTTTACAAAAAGTACGTGCGGAAATCGAGCAAATTCGCGGTGCATGACGAACAGAATATTTGTCGCACCGGGGACACAGTTGCCATCGTGGCCTGTCGGCCATTGTCGAAGCGCAAGAGCTGGCAGTTGGCCCGGGTTGTCGAGCGTGCGGAATAACAAAGGTCTCGGGGTTGTGCAGGCCCTGGCATGGGAGATTAGGAAATGATTCAGATGCAGACCATTTTGGATTCCGCGGATAACAGCGGCGCACGAAAAGTGATGTGCATCAAGGTGCTGGGCGGTTCGAAGCGACGTTACGCCGGAATTGGTGATGTGATTCGGGTCAGTATCAAAGAGGCCGCACCGCACAGCAAGGTTAAAAAGGGTGAGGTTTACAAGGCAGTTGTTGTGCGAACCCGTAAGGGGGTGCGCCGCAGCGACGGCTCAGTGATCCGGTTTGACGGCAATGCCGTAGTGTTGCTGAACGCGCAGTTGGCACCGATCGGGACTCGTATCTTCGGGCCTGTGACTCGGGAACTTCGTACAGAAAATTTTATGCGGCTGGTGTCTTTGGCGCCGGAAGTGCTCTGAGGTCGGCGGACATGCGAAAAATACGAAAAGGCGATGAGGTCATTGTTCTCGCCGGTAAGGATAAGGGCTCCCGGGGTACGGTTACGCGGGTTCAACCCAATGGCAAGATGTTCGTCGAGGGTGTGAATCTGGTGAAGCGTCACACCCGACCCAATCCGCAGGCGAACCAGCCCGGCGGTATTGTGCAGCAGGAAGCGGCGCTTGAAGGTTCCAACCTCGCTCTGTTTAATCCTGCGACCGGAAAGGGTGATCGGGTGGGTTTCAAGACGCTTGATGACGGTCGCAAGGTGCGAGTGTTTCGGTCGTCTGGTGAGGTAGTGGATAGCTGATGAGCAGATTACAGCAAGAGTATCGCGACACCATCGTGCCGCGGTTAATGGAGTCACTGGGCTACAGCAGCGTGATGCAGGTGCCCCGGATCGTCAAGATCACCCTTAATATGGGTGTTGGCGAAGGGTCTCGGGATAAAAAGGCGGTGGACGTGGCGGCCGGAGAGATGAGACTGATCGCCGGCCAGAACCCGGTGATTACCCTGGCCCGCAACTCGGTGGCTGGATTCAAGATCCGGGAAGGC
Organism: Gammaproteobacteria bacterium; assembly: GCA_022014175.1. Classification (GTDB taxonomy): domain Bacteria; phylum Pseudomonadota; class Gammaproteobacteria; order Immundisolibacterales; family JAKLLR01; genus JAKLLR01. The sequence continues at coordinate 6,115 of JAKLLR010000018.1, forward strand.
ATGCCTCTGGGTTGTAAGGTGACTCTGCGTCGCGAACGGATGTACGAATATCTCGATCGCCTGGTCACCATCGCCCTGCCGCGGGTACGGGATTTCCGGGGTCTGTCACCGAAGTCATTTGATGGTGCGGGAAACTACAGTCTGGGCATCACCGAGCAGATTATTTTTCCCGAAATTGACTACGATAAAGTGGCCACGCTTCGGGGTATGGACATCAATATTACAACCAGTGCAAAGACCGATGACGAGGGTCTGGCGCTTCTTAAGGCATTCAAATTCCCGTTTAAGGGTTGAGGGCAGGATTTTGGCTCGTAAATCCGTAGTTAACCGCAATGAGAAGCGGCGCAAGATCATTGCTAAATACGCTGCCAAGAGGGCCGCGTTAAAGGCGACCATGGCGGACCAGAGCGCCAGCCCGGAAGAGCGGATGGAGGCTCGCAAGCGGTTTCAGGCGCTGCCGAGAGACGCCAGCGATGTGCGTCTGGTCAACCGGTGTCGGGTGACGGGACGTCCCCACGCGGTATATCGGAAGTTCGGGCTGAGCCGGATCAAGTTGCGGGAAGCCGCGATGCGGGGCGATGTACCGGGAATGGTGAAATCGAGTTGGTAGCGGCGTGCCCTTCGGCCCGCCACCAGGTAAGACCAGGTAATTAGATATGACGATGAGTGATCCCATAGCCGATATGATCTGCCGCTTGCGCAACGCGCAGATGGTCAGCAAGGCGACGGTCAGCATGCCCTTTTCCAAATTGAAGGCGGATGTTGCCCGGGTTCTGAAGGAGCAGGGTTATATCCAGGATTTTCGGCGGCTGGCAGACGACAAGCAGCAGCTTGAAATTGATATTAAGTATTACGAAGGTCGGCCGGTGATTGAGTCCATTGAACGGGTCAGTCGCCCGGGATTGCGGCAGTATCGCGGTAGTGTCGATCTGCCCAGGGTGTTGAAGGGACTCGGTATTGCGATTATCAGCACATCCAAGGGTCTGATGACCGACCGTCAGGCGCGGGAAGCGGGCGTCGGCGGCGAAGTCATCTGCTACGTGAGCTAAGGAAGCAGAATGTCTAGGATAGCGAAAGAGCCGATTCCGGTGCCAGCGGGCGTCGAAATCAAGTTAGACGGACAGGGGCTGTGGGTCAAGGGCCAACTCGGTGAACAGTCTATGACGGTTCACGACAGTGTCGAAGTGGCCCTGGGAGAGAACCAGCTGACCTTGAAACAGAGGGACGTTGAGGCCAGTAGTGCGATGTCTGGAACCATGCGGGCGCTGGCCAGCAACCTGGTGCAGGGTGTCAATGTCGGCTTTAGCAAAAAGCTGATACTGGTCGGCGTCGGTTACCGGGCTCAGGTGGCCGGTAAAGACCTGAACCTGACCCTGGGGTTTTCGCACCCGGTGGCGCACCCGATCCCCGATGACATCACTAGAGAGACCCCGACTCCGACCGAGATAGTGGTGAAAGGGATCAATAAACAGAGGGTGGGCCAGACCGCAGCGGAGATCCGTGGGTACCGTCCCCCGGAGCCTTACAAAGGTAAGGGCGTTAAGTATTCGGACGAGCGAATTGTCCGTAAGGAAGCCAAGAAGAAATAGGCGCGGATTGAACTGATGAAATCAAAAAAGTTACAGCGGTTGCGTCGTGCACGTAAATCCAGGGCAAAGATGGCAGAGCTCAACCGGGTTCGGCTCTGTGTCTATCGCACACCACGACACACCTATGCGCAGATTATCGACGATAGTGGTTCCAGGGTATTGGCGAGTGCCAGCACCCTGGATAACAGCTGGGGCACCGAGCAGGGTTCGGGCGGGAACTGCGGGGCAGCAGAATTGATCGGCAAGACGATTGCTGAACGTGCGCTTGCTGCTGGCATTAGCGAGGTTGCGTTCGACCGTTCTGGTTTTAAATACCATGGCCGAATTAAAGCGCTGGCCGATGCTGCCCGCGCCAATGGTCTTCAGTTTTAGGTGAGATAAATAAGATATGGCCAGAGATCAGAGGCAGGGACAGCAGGGGCACGAGCAGGACGGCGAACTGCAGAAACTTGTGAACGTGCGGCGTGTCGCCAAAGTGGTAAAAGGGGGCCGACAGTTCGGCTTTGCCGCGTTGACCGTAGTGGGCGACGGCGAAGGCCGGATCGGCTACGGTCACGGTAAGGCGAGGGAGGTGCCGATAGCGATCCAGAAGGCGATGGATAAGGCCCGGGTCGGTATGCACACTATTGCGCTGAATGATGGCACCCTCTACTACGCGATAACCGCGACCCATGGTGCGGCCAAGGTCTACATGCAGCCGGCACCCGAAGGTACCGGTGTGATCGCTGGCGGCCCGATGAGGGCGGTATTTGAAGTGCTTGGCGTGCGCAACGTCGTGGCCAAGTGCATCGGCAGCAACAATCCACTGAATGTGGTTCAGGCGACCATTAATGGGTTGGTGCGTATGAATAGTCCCGAGGGGTTTGCTGCCAAACGTGGTCTTGATCTGAGCGAGATACTGGGTTGATCCGTAATGAGCGATAACAAAGTCAAAGTGACTCTGGTGCGTAGCACCATCGGACGCCTGCGCAAACACAAGGGCTGTGTAACCGGGTTGGGGCTGCGCCGGGTTGGGTCCAGTACGATCCTTGAAGACACGCCTGCGATTCGCGGCATGATCCAGCAGGTCAGTTACCTGCTTAAAGTTGAGACCCTATAGATGGAACTGAACACGATCGGTCCCGGTGCCGGGGCGAAAACAGATGCTAAGCGGGTTGGCCGTGGCGCGGGCTCAGGCTGGGGCAAAACCTGTGGCCGTGGTCACAAGGGCCAGAAATCCCGCAGTGGCGGCTTTCACAAAGTCGGCTTCGAAGGCGGCCAGATGCCGCTGCAGCGTCGTCTGCCAAAGCGGGGCTTCAACTCGGCGCGGCGCGGCTGGACTGCCCAGGTGAGGTTGCATGAGCTGGTTCTCGAGGGGGTTGAGGTTGTCGATCTTGATGCCCTGAAAGCAGCCAACGTGGTGTCGACAGAAGCGAAAAAAGCCAAAGTGATTAACTCCGGTGAATTGAGTATCCCTTTGGTGTTGCGTGGTATTGCTGTGACGCCGGGAGCCCGGGCTGCCATCGAGGCGGCTGGTGGCCGCATCGAAGAGTAAGCGGCCAGACCTGTGGCAAAAAAACCCGTTACGACTGCCGGCGCACCGAATTTAGGCAAGCTGAAGGAGTTGCGCCAGCGGCTGCTATTTGTGTTGGGCGCGATTCTGGTATTTCGTATTGGTGCGCACATTCCGGTGCCGGGAATCAGCGCAACCGCGTTGGCCCAGCTGTTTGATGCCCAGAGCGGCACCGTGCTGGATATGTTCAATATGTTTTCCGGCGGCGCATTGAGTCGACTTTCCGTGTTTGCCCTTGGGGTGATGCCCTACATTTCAGCATCAATCATTATGCAGTTGCTATCAACTGTGCACCCCAAACTGGCGCAGTTGAAGAAGGAGGGTGCTGCGGGGCGGCGCAAGATTACCCAGATGACCCGCTATGGCACTGTGGTTCTGGCGACCTTCCAGGCAACCGGTATTGCCATCGCGCTGGAGACCCAGGGCAATGTGGTGCTGGACCCTGGTTTGGGCTTCCGGCTAGTGACCGTGGTGACTCTAGTGACCGGTACGCTATTTTTGATGTGGCTGGGAGAGCAGGTCACCGAACGGGGTATCGGTAATGGCGTCTCCCTGATTATTTTCGCCAGCATCGTGTCCGGGTTGCCGTCGGCCCTTGGGGGGACAATCGAGCTGAGCCGTACCGGCGAGCTGGCGTCAGCGCTGGTTTTGCTGCTGCTGGTGCTGGTGCTGGCAGTGACCGCTCTGGTGGTTTTTGTGGAGCGGGGACAGAGGCGGATTACGATTCAGTACGCTCAGCGGCAGCGGGGGCGGAAGATGTACGCCGGGCAGGCCAGCCACCTGCCGTTGAAGTTGAATATGGCCGGGGTGATTCCGCCGATTTTCGCCTCCAGCATCATCCTCTTTCCCTCTACTCTGGGGAGTTGGTTCAGTGGTGTGGATGGTATGGGATGGTTGCGGGGCTTCAGTCAGGCACTGTCGCCGGGGCAACCCGCTTATGTGGCCTGTTACGCTTTGGCGATTGTATTTTTCTGTTATTTTTATACAGCTTTGCAGTTTAATCCTAAAGACACTGCGGACAATCTAAAACGCTCCGGGGCGTTTGTGCCAGGGGTTCGGCCCGGTGAGCAGACCGCACGTTATATCGACTCTGTGATGGGGCGGCTGACCCTGGGTGGGGCGATCTATATCACAGCGGTCTGTCTGCTACCGGAGTTTTTGATTCTGTATTGGAATGTACCGTTTTATTTTGGCGGAACCTCCCTGCTGATTGTGGTGGTGGTAATCATGGATTTCATTACCCAGATTCAGACTCTGATGTTAAGCCACCAGTACGAGGGGCTGATGAAGAAAGCAAATAGCAAAGGCGGCGGTGCGGGTGGCCTGTTTGGCTGATTTTGCCCAGAGGATATATCGATGAAAGTACGAGCTTCAGTAAAGAAAATGTGTCGCAGCTGCAAGGTGGTTCGGCGCAAAGGGGTGGTGCGGGTGATCTGCACGGATCCTAAACATAAACAGCGGCAAGGCTGAGAGATGACAACCTTGCTTTTGCCTTGTGACATGAGTATTCTTGCGCGCCTTCAGCGGGCCGGATCAGATCGGGAGACGCATTAAATGGCGCGTATTGCGGGTATCAACATTCCGGCACATAAACACACAGTGATCGGGCTGACGTCGATCTATGGAATCGGGCGTAGCCGGGCGGTAGAGATTTGCAGCGAAGCTAAAGTGGCACCGGCCACCAAGGTGAAGGAGCTGTCCGAAGCAGAGCTTGAAGCACTGCGTACGACCGTGAGTAAGTATATCGTCGAGGGTGATCTGCGGCGTGAAGTGCAGATGAACATCAAGCGTTTGATGGATCTCGGTGCCTATCGTGGTTTGCGTCACCGTAAGGGCCTGCCGCTTAGGGGGCAACGTACCAAGACCAACGCCCGGACCCGTAAAGGCCCTCGCCGCCCGATCACGCGCTGATAGATCGCTAACCAGGATACCTCGATGGATAAAGTTAAATCCCGTAAGCGGGTGAGGAAGAACGTGGCCGACGGTGTCGCCCACATCCACGCCTCGTTTAATAATACGATCATCACGATCACCGATCGCCAGGGTAATGCCATCGCCTGGTGTACGGCCGGAACCTGCGGATTCAAAGGCTCCCGGAAAAGTACCCCGTTTGCCGCCCAGGTGGCAGCGGAGCGTGCTGGCACCGCCGCGCACGAGATGGGCATGGTCAATCTCGAGGTTCTGGTTAACGGACCCGGCCCGGGTCGTGATTCCGCTGTGAGGGCGTTGAACGGAGTCGGTTTCAAGATCGGCAGTATCTCCGACGTCACACCCATTCCCCATAACGGCTGCCGGCCGCCGAAAAAACGCCGCGTCTGAACCGAGGTAATCCATTGGCTAAATACACCGCAGGCAAATGCCGGCAATGTCGCCGGGAAGGTGTGAAACTTTTTCTCAAGGCCGAGAAGTGTTTCACCAGCAAGTGCCCGATCGAATCCCGTCCGTTTCCCCCAGGGCAGCATGGACAGCGGCGTACCCGCCTGTCTGACTATGCTATTCAGTTGCGGGAAAAGCAGAAAACACGCCGAATATACGGGGTTCTGGAAAAACAGTTCCACCTCTATTTCGAGCAGGCCGATCAGGCCAAGGGCTCCACTGGAGAAAACCTGTTGCGGCAGCTCGAGGCCCGGCTTGATAACGTGGTCTATCGCATGGGTTTTGGCGGTTCCCGCTCCGAAGCCCGCCAGTTGATTCGCCACAACGGTGTGCTGGTTAACGGCGCCCGGGTCAATATTCCCTCCTATCAGGTGAAGGCGGCGGATGTGATTACCGTGGCCCCCGGGTCAAAGGAGCAGTTGCGGATCAAAACCGCGCTCGACGCCGGTGAGGTGCGTGGGTTTCCCGAATGGATTGATGTGGATTCGAAGAAGATGGAAGGGGTGGTGCGTAACCTGCCTGATCGGTCCGATCTGCCGGCCGATATTAATGAATCCTTGATTGTTGAGCTCTACTCCAAGTAGGTGACCTTATATGGGTAATCCCGTTACAGAATTCATGCGCCCCCGTCTGGTGGGTGTGGAAAAGATTTCTCCGTCCCAGGCGCGCCTCGTGCTCGAGCCCCTGGAGCGCGGATTCGGTCATACGCTGGGTAATGCCCTGCGCCGGATTTTGCTCTCCTCTATGCCCGGTAGTGCCATCACTGAGGTGCAGATTGACGGTGTATTGCACGAATATACCGCTATCGAAGGGGTGCAGGAGGATGTGGTTGAAATACTGCTGAATCTGAAAGGCGTTGCCGTGGTGATGCACAGCCATGAACGTGGTGAGTTGAGCCTGAGCAAAAAAGGTCCGGGCGTTATCACCGCTGCAGACATCGTGGTTGATCATGATATCGAGATCGTGAATCCGGAGCATCACATCGCCACGTTGACCAGTGCGGTGGATTTCACTTCAAGTCTGGTGGTGACTCAGGGCCGGGGTTACGTCCCTGCGCTGCGTAGCGAGACTGGAGAGGATGTGGATACCACTATCGGCAAGCTCCAGCTGGATGCCTCCTACAGCCCGGTGCTGAAAGTGAGCTACAAGGTGGAGAGCGCGCGGGTTGAACAGCGCACCGATCTGGACAAGTTGATCCTTGAGTTGCAAACCAACGGCACTATTGACCCTGAGGAAGCGCTGCGGCGTGCCGCGACGATTCTCTATCAGCAGCTGGAAGTCTTCGTTGACCTTGAAGCCGCGGGTACCGAGGCGTCGGTCAAATCCCAGCCTCAGGTCGAGCCGATTCTGTTACGTCCGGTTGATGATCTGGAGCTGACAGTACGCTCGGCCAACTGCCTGAAGGCAGAGAATATTCAGTTCATCGGCGATCTGATTCAGCGCTCCGAGCAGGAGTTGTTGAAGACACCAAATCTGGGCAAGAAGTCGCTCAACGAAATCAAAGATGTGCTGGCCGGACATGGCCTCTCTCTCGGGATGCGTCTCGAGGGTTGGCCGCCTGCCGACCTGGCACTGGAATCAGTGGGCGCCTGAACAGCGAACCACGAGCATAACCGGGATTAACCAACACCATGCGTCATAGAAAGAGCGGTCGCCAGCTTAACCGTAACAGCGCCCACCGGCAGGCCATGTTTCGTAACATGACCAACTCTCTGATCACCCATGAAGTGATTCGTACGACCCTGCCGAAGGCCAAGGAGTTGCGACGGGTCGCTGAACCCTTGATCACCATCTCCAGGGAGGACAGTGTCGCTAAACGACGGCTGGTTTTCTCGCGGACCCGGGATCGGGGTGTGGTGAGCAAGCTGTTTAACGACCTGGGTCCCCATTTTAAAACCCGGCCCGGCGGTTATCTGCGCATTCTGAAATGTGGTGTACGCCCGGGTGACCAGGCACAGATGGCATTGGTGCAGCTGGTGGATCGGGCGGCGGCCGAAGAGGAGGTTGTGGTCGAGGAAGTGGAGGAGTAACTTCTGACTTCCGCCCAGCGGACTGGATGTTATAAAAGCCGGGTCTATACCCGGCTTTTATCGTTTTAGAGAGCAAGAAGTGGAGCGAGAAAACGGGCGGTGTGGGATTCCGCGACCTCCGCAATTGACTCCGGGCTGCCGCAGGCAACCAGAGTGCCCCCCCCAGCGCCACCTTCCGGTCCCAGATCAATAATCCAGTCGGCGGTTTTGATCACATCGAGATTATGTTCAATCACCACGATGGTATTACCCTGATCTCGTAATTTTTCCAGCACATGCAAAAGATGTTCGATGTCCTGAAAGTGCAGGCCGGTGGTCGGTTCATCCAGAATATAGAGGGTATTACCGCTGGCCCGTTTGGAGAGTTCCCGGGAGAGTTTGACCCGCTGGGCCTCTCCGCCGGAGAGCGTGGTGGCGTTCTGACCCAGAGTGATATAACCCAAACCCACATCCATTAAGGTCGTCAGTTTGCGGGCGATGGCGGGGATTGCCTCGAAGAACTCCAGCGCCTCTTCCACTGAGAATGAAAGGATCTGGTGGATGTTCTTCCCTTTATAGATGATCTCCAGAGTCTCACGGTTGTAGCGTTGGCCACCACACTGGTCGCAGGGCACATAGATGTCTGCCAGGAAGTGCATCTCCACCCGGATGAGGCCATCGCCCTTGCAGGCCTCACAGCGGCCGCCTTTAACGTTGAAACTGAAACGACCGGGGCCATAGCCCCGGGTCCTGGCTTCAGAGCTGCCGGCGAACAGGTCCCGGATATGAGTGAACAGGCCGGTGTAGGTGGCCGGGTTCGACCGGGGTGTGCGACCGATGGGGCTCTGATCAATGTTGATGACCTTGTCGATCTTCTCCAGGCCCGAGATGCCCTGATGGGGCGCAGCCTCTGAGCCACCCCGGTTGATGGCACGGTTGGCGGCGAGATAAAGAGTGTCGTTGACCAGTGTCGATTTGCCCGAGCCAGAGACACCAGTGACGCAGGTGATCAGCCGCAGCGGGAAAGTGGCGTCCACGTATTTGAGGTTGTTGCCGTGGGCACCCAGAATTCGGAGCACCTGATCCGGGTCGGGGGGGTGTCGCCTGACGGGCAGTTTGATTGCGCGAGTGCCAGAGAGGTATTGGCCAGTTACCGAGTTGGTATTGGCTTTGACCTCTGCGGGGGTGCCCTCCGCGACCACCCGCCCGCCGTGGATGCCGGCCCCGGGACCGATATCCACCAGATGGTCTGCGGCGGTCATCGCCTCTTCGTCGTGTTCGATGACGATCACCGTGTTACCGAGATCCCGCAGGTGTCTCAGGGTCTCCAGCAGCCGCTGGTTGTCCCGTTGATGCAGGCCGATTGAAGGTTCATCGAGTACGTACATCACCCCCACCAGGCCGGCACCGATCTGGCTGGCCAGGCGGATCCGTTGGGCCTCTCCGCCGGAGAGGGTATCGGAGCCGCGGCCGAGATCGAGATAGTCCAGACCGACATTAACCAGGAAACTCAGCCGCTGGCTGATCTCCCTAAGAATTTTTTCCGCAATCTGCCCCCGGGCGCCCGGCAGTTTAAGCTCAGCGAAAAATTGCTGGGCTTCGCCGATGGGCAGGCAGACCAGCTGGTGGAGACTCCGTTCCGCGACGAAGACTTGGCGTGCCTCCAGCTTCAGCCGCGAGCCGAGGCAGTCGGTGCACTGCCGGGTGTTCATGTAACGGCTGAGATGGTCCCGCACCGTGCTGGATTCTGACTCACGATAGCGCCGGGTAAAGTTATTGATGACCCCTTCAAACGGGTGCTGGCTCTGGTGTCGGCGGCCGTTATCACTATGAAAATCAAAGTTGATAGCGATATTCCGGCTGCCATAGAGCACCAGGTCCTGCTGATCCGGGGTCAGGTCCGAGAAGGGGGTGTTGATGTCGAAATCGAAGTGGTCGCCTAGGGACTTCAGCAGTTGCAGGTAGTAACCGTTGCGCCGGTCCCAGCCGGATATCGCCCCGGCGGCGAGGCTGAGCTCTGGATTTTGCAGCACCAGGGCCGGATCGAAGAACTGAATGATGCCCAGCCCGTCGCAGGTTGGGCAGGCCCCGGCGGGGTTGTTGAATGAGAAGAGCTTGGGTTCCAGTTCACTGATGCTGTAACCGCAGTGAGGGCAGGCAAAGCGGGCAGAGAACAGCAGTTCATCCTGCTCCTCATCCAGAAAGACAATTTTAGCCAGACCGTCGGCCAGGTTGAGTGCGGTTTCAAATGAATCCGCCAGACGTTGCTGCAGGCCCTCCCGCAGACGAAAACGGTCAACTACGATCTCAATGTCGTGTTTCTGATTCTTGTCCAGTTCTGGTGGCGGATCGAGCTCCATCAGGGCGCCGTCGATCCGGGCCCGGATATAACCCTGGCTCAACAACCCCTGGAGCAGTTGCTGGTGCTCGCCTTTGCGGCCCTGCACCGCGGGTGCCAATAGCATCAGTCGGCCCGGTTCATCAAGGGCGAGCACCTGGTCCACCATCTGGCTGACCGACTGGGCCCGCAATACAGTGCCGTGCTCCGGGCAGCGGGGCTCCCCGACCCGGGCGAACAACAGTCGCAGGTAGTCGTAAATTTCGGTCACGGTGCCGACGGTGGAGCGGGGGTTGTGGGAGGTCGATTTCTGCTCAATCGAAATCGCCGGCGACAGCCCCTCGATATGGTCAACATCCGGCTTCTCCATCACTGACAGGAACTGTCGGGCATAGGTGGAGAGGGACTCCACATAACGCCGCTGGCCTTCCGCGTAAACCGTGTCAAAAGCCAGTGAAGATTTTCCGGAGCCGGAAGGCCCGGTAATCACGATCAGCTGGTCACGGGGCAGGTCGAGATCGACGTTCTGAAGATTGTGGGTGCGGGCACCGCGGATACGTATATGGCTCATTGCCGCAGTGGACATGCAAGTACCTGAAGGAGTTGATTGGATGCCCCGTGACCGGGACAAACGGGTACTATAGGCGCATTGTGGGGAGACCTGCAAAACCATTCAGTTCATCTTTGGAGAGTCTCTCTTTGGCAATGGATCCGCTCGAACGTAAGGCGGTTTTTTCGCTGGCATCAATCTATGCCATGCGGATGTTGGGTCTGTTTATGATCCTGCCGGTGTTTGCGATTTTCGCGGGTGATTTGACCGGTAGCACACCCCTGTTGCTGGGGGTGGCCCTGGGCAGTTATGGCCTGGCCCAGGCTGCATTGCAGATTCCCTATGGTTTGTTGTCCGACCGGTTTGGTCGCAAGCCTTTGATCGTCATCGGACTCTCTCTCTTTGCCCTTGGCAGTGTAGTTGCGGCGATGTCAGATACGATCTGGGGTGTGATTATCGGCCGGCTGATTCAGGGCAGTGGCGCGATCTCCGCCGTCGTGACGGCCCTGGCGGCCGACCTCACCCGGGAGGAGCACCGGATGCGGGCGATGGCGCTGATCGGCATGAGCATCGGGGCGTCATTCCTGCTCTCAATGGTGCTGGGCCCGGTACTCGGCGCCTGGGTGGGGTTGCAGGGTCTGTTCTGGCTGACCGGCGCCCTGGCGCTGGGTGCGATGGGCGCTCTGGCCATGGTGCCGACTCCGGTGGTGACTCGTCGGCATCGGGATACCCAGGTGGTGCCTCGCGAGCTGCTGTCAGTCTTTGCCAATAGCACCCTGCTGCGCCTGGATCTGGGTATCTTTATTCTGCATATGGTGATGACGGCGACCTTTGTTGCGCTACCGCTGATGCTGCTGCAGAAGCACGGGTTGGGTATTGTGGATCACTGGCAGCTCTATGTGCCGGTCATGCTGTTATCGGTTCTGGGGATGTTTCCGCTGGTACTGCTGGCGGAGAAGCATCGGCGGATCCGGGAGGTCTCGATCTTCGCCATTGTGCTTATGTTGCTGTCCGAAGCAGTGCTGGCGCTGTTCGGGGGGCAGAGCTACGGGGTGCTGTATGCGACTCTGGTCTTCTACTTCGTTGGGTTCAACGTACTTGAGGCGAGTATGCCCTCGATGATATCCAAGGTTGCGCCGGCGGGTAACAGAGGCAGTGCCATGGGGGTCTACTCCACCTTTCAGTTTCTCGGCGCTTTTCTTGGGGGCGGATCGGGTGGTTGGTTGATGGGGGCGTACGGTCCCTCTGCCGTGTTTACCTTCTGTGTCGGGGCGTTGCTGGTCTGGGTGGTGTTGAACTACAGCCTGCCGCCGCTACCTCACCTCAGTACCCATCTGTTTCGTCTCGATGGTGCGGCGGATGGTGCGCAGATCAGCCTGTTGACAGAGAGACTGGGTGGTATTCCCGGGGTTGAAGAGGTGATGGTGGTGGCCGGAGAGGGCGTCGCATATCTTAAGGTCGATAGTCGGTTGTTTGATGAAGAGAGTCTCTCCGCCGTGGCGGCGGTATCGGTGTAATAGAGGAGCAAAAATCGTATGGCACGTGGTATTAACAAAGTCATTTTGGTGGGCAATCTCGGCAAGGATCCCGAGATTCGCTATACCCAATCCGGCTCGCCTATCGCGAATATTACGGTGGCGACTTCAGAGTCATGGAAGGACAAACAGACCGGAGAGAAGAGAGAGCAGACCGAGTGGCATCGGGTGGTCTTTTTTAACCGTCTGGCGGAAATTGTTGAGCAGTATCTGCGTAAAGGCTCCCAGATCTACGTTGAAGGACGGCTGCAGACCCGTAAATGGCAGGATAAAGACGGGGCAGATCGCTACACCACGGAGATCGTCGGGTCAGAAATGCAGATGCTTGGTGGTCGCGGTGGTGACCAGGGCGGCGCGCCGGTCAGCGGCGGATCATCCTACTCCGGGGGTGGTCAGGGCAGTCAAAGTGGTCGTGGCGGCAGTGCTCCGACAGATGCGCCATCCGCACCGGCTCCGGCTGACGATTTCGACGACGACATTCCGTTTTAGTGCTGTCGGGCTGTGCGTGGCAGCAACGAGATTTCAGGGTATTGGGTGCCGAGGTGATTGCGGGTGGTCGCGCTCGTATGGCTCGGAAAATGCGGGTCGGGTGTCTGTCCCGGACACTGCAGGTGGGTGATCTCCGGGTGGAAATTCTGCGCAAGCCGATCAACCACTGCTATTTGAGGGTCTGCCCGCCGGAGGGCCGGGTGCGGGCTTCCGTGCCGCTACGAATGGACGAGACTGCTGTTCGGCAATTGATCACAGAGAGAGCCGGTTGGATCAGGTGCCAGCGTGCCCGTTTGCAGGCGCGGCCACCGGCGGTGATTAATCAGTGGCTTTCAGGGGAGTCGCACCGATTCCAGGGCCAGGTTTTTGAGTTTGAGTTGTGGGAACGGTCGGGGTCCGCTGAGGTCGTGAAACAGGGCTCCAAGATTCAGCTGGGAATCCGTCCCAACGCCACCATCAAGCAGCGGGAAGCAGCGATGAATGAGTGGTACCGGACCGAACTGAAGCGGGTTCTGCCAGGCTTGATAAGCCGCTGGCAAACCACGGTCGGTGAGGTCGTTTCCGACTGGGGAGTCAAACGGATGAAGACCCGTTGGGGTAGTTGTAATCCCCGGGCCCGGCGGATCTGGTTGAACCTTGATCTGATCAAACACCCCCCCGAGTCGCTTGAATATGTGGTGGTGCATGAGATGATTCATCTGCTGGAGCGCAGCCACAATGCCCGATTTTATGCACTGATGGATCGCTATCTGCCGGATTGGCGGCTGAGGCGGGATCATCTGAACGATTTCCCGGGCCGGTTAGCCTCCCGTTGAAAAGAGCCGGTGACCGTGTTGCCACGGTCGATTCAGAAAATCGATCTGACTGGTTTCAGCTGCCGCCGGACTGGCAGGAGGCGCTTGATGATCCGCTGGCAAGACCGGAGATGCGCCAGCTGGGCGGGGTGCTGACCCAGGCCTACCAGGACGACCAGATTTATCCACCGCAGCGGTCGGTGTTCAGGGCCTTTGAACTGACACCCTGGACCCGGGTCCGGGTGGTTATGGTGGGTCAGGATCCCTACCATGGCCCCGGTCAGGCTGAAGGGCTGGCCTTCTCGGTGCCTCAGCCGCTGCCACCGCCGCCGTCACTGCGTAATATTCTGAAGGAGCTGCAGAGCGATACGGGCACTACGGTGCTCAGTGATGGCTGCCTGGAGCCCTGGGCGCGGCAGGGTGTGCTGCTGTTGAATCAGGTGCTGACGGTACTGGCGGGGCAGGCGGCGTCCCATTCCGGACTGGGCTGGCAGGGTTTTACCGGGCAGGTGTTGGAGAGCCTGAACCGGACTCGGGATGGTCTGGTCTTTCTGCTCTGGGGCAAACCGGCCCAGCGGGCCGGGCGGGGGCTGGACCCTGACCGCCATCTGATACTGACGGCACCGCACCCCTCGCCGCTGTCGGCCTATCGGGGGTTTTTCGGTAGCCGCCCGTTTAGCGCCTGTAACACCTATCTGGTTGGGCGGGGTGGCCAGCCGATCCGCTGGTAAGCCGCAGTAGCCCCGCTTTGTCGGCTACAATCAGACACTCATTCGAGCATTAAAAAAAATTCCCGGGGAGGGCAGGCGCATGACTGAGTGGAATCGTGAAGGGCTGAGGATCGAATTTTTTCACGACTGTTTGTCGGCCTGGTGTTACAAAACCTCGGCGCTGCTGCGCGATTTTGTCGCTGAACACCCGGAGATCGAGGTGATTCAGCGCAGTTATCCCCTCTCAACATCACCGGATTTTTCTGGTCTGTTTGCCTCAAAAGCGGCGCTTAAGGAAGAGGTGCTGATGATCCACTGGGCTGAGGCTCGGGATGTGGCGGAAGATCCTCGCATCAACCCGGAGTTGATGATGAGTCGGCCCTTTGATTACCCCTACTCTCTGCCGAACATGTTGGGGGCAAAAGCGGCAGAGATGCAGGCGGGGCAAGCCGGTCACTGGGATTTCTTTGATCGGGTGCAGGTTGCCCACCTGACTGAATGCAATAACATCGCTGATGACGGCGTGCTGCGCGACTGCGCCGCAGAGATCGGTCTTGATGTCAGCCGTTGGGAGCAGGACTACCGCAGTGCCCAGGCCCGGGCACTGCTGGCGGAGGATATGGCGATTGCCGAGCGCTATGGTGTGCTGCGGGTACCAGCGCTGGTTGCGGAGGGGCGTTTTCAGCTGCCGGGCAGGCCGATGTCTATCCTCGGCTATTTTGTTAACGCAGAGGATATCCAGCGCTGGTATGACGATATCCAGCGGCGGCGTGTGCTGGGTTACACGCTGCCTCCGCAGGAATAACCTGACGCTGGTCAGCTGTTGTCGCTGCATCTTGAGCTAGGCTGGCCGGAGGATTACTGGAGGAGGGCTGATGGCTGTCTCGCCGTTGTTACCCGAAGCGCTTGTTCGCTGTTGCGATACCAGCCAGTTCGAGTTCGAAACCACTGCCGAGTTGCCGGAGGTAGAGGAGGTGCTGGGCCAGGAGCGTGCTGTAGAGGCGGTGCGTTTTGGTGTGGGCATGGCTCGGGAGGGTTACAACATGTTTGCGCTGGGTGGTTCCAGCCGGGACAGCCACGCCATCATCCAGAGCTATCTGGAGAAACACGCTGCCGGGCGGGCTGTGCCTGACGACTGGTGTTACGTTCACAATTTTGCCCAGCCCGCGGAGCCCGTAGCCCTGAGCTTTCCCGCCGGACGGGGCTGTCTTTTCCGGAACGATATGGCGGCTCTGCTGGAGGAGTTGCAGAGCGCCATTCCTGCGACCTTTGAATCCGAAGAGTATCGCACCCGCAAGCAGCTGCTTGATCAGGAGTTTCAGGAACGTCAGGAAAAGATTTTCAATGATACCCAGGTGAAGGCCCGGGAGCAGGGCATCGCCATGTTTCCGACCCCCACCGGTTTCTCTTTCGCCCCTCTGGCGGATGACGAGGTGATGAAGCCGGAGCAGTTCAAGGAGCTGCCGGAGGAGGAGCGCGGGCGAATCGAAGCCCGGGTGCAGGCGCTGCAGCAGGAGCTGCGGCAGCGGGTTCAGGCCATGCCGTTGCTGCAGCGGGAGTTCAGTCAGCGCCTGAAGGAGTTGAACCGGGAGGTTACGGAGTTCGCGGTCAATCCCCTGCTGGAGGAGTTGCGTCAGCGTTACGCCGATCTACCGGCGGTTGTGGTCTATCTGCAGGCGCTATCAACGGATGTCATCACCAACGCCAAGGCGTTTCTGGTGGAAGAGGGCGGGGGTGGGCTCAGTCCCGCCGAGGAGTCCGGTTTTACCCGCTATCAGGTGAATCTGCTGGTGGATCATACCGGTGCCGAAAATGCCCCGGTGGTCTACGAGGATCTGCCGGGTTATGCCAACCTTACCGGTCGGATCGAGCATCAATCCCAGTTCGGCGCTTTGAGTACCGATTTCACCCTGATCAAACCCGGCGCACTGCACCGTGCCAACGGGGGTTATCTGGTGGTGGATGCAGGTAAGGTCCTGCTGCAGCCATTTGCCTGGGAGGGGCTGAAGCGGGCCTTGCGAGCCCGGGAGTTGCGGATTGAGCCCGCAGAGCAGCTGCTCAGTCTGATGAGCACGGTCACCCTGCAGCCCCAGCCCATTCCCCTGGACATTAAGCTGGTGATGATCGGTGACCGGCGGATCTACTACCTGCTCTCCGCCTATGACCCTGAATTTCCCGACCTGGTCAAAGTTGCGGTGGATTTTAATGATGATGTTGACCGCAGTCGTGCGACGGATGCTGGCTACGCCGCGTTGATCGGCACTATCGCCCGACGGGAGGGCACCTTGCATCTCTCCCCCGGAGGCGTGGCCAGGATGATTGAGCATGCTGCCAGGCTCTCCGGTGACTCGGAGAAGCTGACCAGCCATATCAGCCGACTGAGTGACCTGCTGCTGGAGGCGGACTATCAGGCTCGCCAGGCGGCGTTGTCCCTTATCGGTGCCGCGGAGGTGCAGGCTGCCATTGACGCCCAGATCCACCGCCAGGACCGGTTGCAGCAGCGGGTGCAGGAGCAGGTGCTGCGGGGTACAGTGCTGATCGATACCGCCGGGGCCCGGGTGGGCCAGATCAATGGTCTGTCTGTTATCAGCCTCGGTGGGTTCAGTTTTGGTCAGCCGAGTCGCATTACCGCACGGGTGCGCCTCGGCAGTCGGGGCGTGGTTGATATCGAAAGGGAGGTTGAGCTGGGTGGACCGCTGCACTCCAAGGGGGTGTTGATCCTGGCCAATTACCTGGGTGCCCGGTTTGCGCCGGACAAACCCTTGTCGCTCTCTGCGAGTCTGGTGTTTGAGCAGTCCTATGGGGGTGTGGATGGGGACAGCGCCTCCAGCGCGGAGCTCTACGCCCTGCTTTCGGCCCTCTCCGACTTGCCCTTACGGCAGTCCCTTGCAGTGACCGGCTCCGTTAACCAGTTTGGTCAGGTGCAGGCGATTGGCGGTGTTAACGAGAAGATCGAGGGATTCTTTGATATCTGTAGTGCCCGGGGGTTGAGTGGTGATCAGGGCGTGTTGATTCCGGCTGCGAATGCTAAACACCTGATGCTGCGACAGGATGTGGTGGATGCCGTGGCGGCGGGGCAGTTTCAGATCTATGGAATAAGCAGCATCGATGAGGGGATCGAATTGCTGACCGGTTATAGTGCCGGCCAGGCGGACGAGCAGGGCGAATTTCCCGATGGCAGCGTCAACCACCGGGTGGCGCGGCGAATTAACGAGCTGGTTGAGGCCCGTCGATCATTTGGTCGGGGCAGTAGTGAAGATGGCAATACCCACCCCGGAGAGTAGCCGGTCCCTTCTGGATGGGCCGGAGGTCCACCGCATTCTGGTGGCCCTGGATAGCTCCCGCAGCAGTCTCAGGGCACTGGGGGCCGCCGCCGAGATGGCCCGGACCCTGCAGGCCGAGATTGAAGGGCTGTTTATTGAGGATGAAGAGCTGGTGCGGCTTGCGGCTCTGCCCTTCTCCCGCCAGGTTGGTTTTACCTGCGGCGGGGAGACCTCGGTTGACTCCGATGCGGTGGAGCGGCAGTTCCGGCTGCTGGCGCGTCAGGCGCAGGCGGCGTTGGCCAGGGCGGCTGATGCGGCCAGCGTACCCTGGCGGTTTACGGTGAGGCGGGGGCTTGTCCGGGAGACGCTGACCCGGGTAGCCAGCGACAGCGATATTGTCAGCCTGGGTCATCACGGATGGAGTGGCGGCCTTCGCCGTCATCTGGGCAGCAGTGCCCGGGGTCTGCTGGCTGGTTTTCACAGATCGGTGCTGCTCCTGCCCGACGAACAGGTCGCCACATCGCCCCTGCTACTGGTTTATGACGGCTCTCAGGGGGCGGAGCAGGCGCTACAGTTGGTCGCCCGATTACTGGCGAGTCGGCAGGTGGATTCAGTGGTGATTCTGGTGTCAGATCCGACTCCGGCGGCTGATCTGAAGGCGCGGGTCGAGGGGCGTTTGTCCAGCGCCCAGACCCGGCTCCGTTATGTTGAGGTTAAGAGCAGGGATCATCAGGTACTAGCGGATGCGGTGAGAGCCGTTCGTCCCGGTCTCTGTGTGGTCAGTGCGGAGGGTGACTGGGTTCGTTCAGACGCTTTCCGGCAGCTGTTGCTGGACACCCCCTTTGCGGCACTGCTGGTTCGATAGTCGCGGTTTGATCCGTTAGCGAAATGGTGAAGCTTAGTTACGCCGCCCCCTGAAATTGAACAGCAGAATCAGCACCGCCCCGGCACCACTCAGCCAGCTGCCGAGGGGAATCCCGTGAGGCCCGGCGGGTCCTCTGTCCAGGCCAAACAGCAGTGCGGCGACGATCATCAGGCTGCCGGCAATGATGGCTCCATAGAGTCTCTTCTCCAGCTGGACGATGCGTGCCGGCAGGCTCTCCAGCTGGGGGGAGCGCCATTGAATCTCCAGTTGGCCCTCATCCGCCTTTTTTAGCAACGACAGAATCTGCTCCGGCACGTCCGGTAGTTGCTGGGCCCAGTTCGGGATTCGCTGCCGCAGTTCGGAGGCGACGGCCTTGATTCCGATATTGTTTTGTACCCAGCGCTGAAAGAAGGGTTTGCCGGTCTTCCATAGATCGAATTCGGGATTCAGCTGGCGACCGATGCCCTCGATATTGAGAATGGTCTTCTGCAGCAGTACCAGTTGCGGCTGCACTGCCATATCAAAACGGCGGGCAGTCTGAAACAGCTGATGCAGGACGTGAGCCAGAGAGATTTCGGCAAGAGGTTTGTCAAAAATCGGTTCGCACACGGTGCGAATGGCGGTCTCGAATTCGACCATACGGGTCTCTCTGGGCACCCAGCCGGCCCGAATATGCGCTTCGGCTACCCGTTTGTAGTCGCGGTTGAAGAAGGCCAGAAAGTTTTCCGCCAGGTAGCGCTGATCCTCCAGAGTGAGGCTGCCGACGATGCCAAAATCCACTGCGATGTAGTTGCCCTCAGGGGCCACAAACAGGTTGCCTGGGTGCATGTCGGCGTGAAAGAAATTGTGGTCAAAGACCTGGGTGTAGAAGATCTCAACTCCGGTTTCAGCGAGCTGCACCAGATCGATGCCGGCCAGCCGGAGTGCGGCGAGATCGTCGATCGGCACGCCGTAGATCCGCTCCATCACCAAGACATTGCTGCGGCAGTGGTCCAGATGGACCTCCGGGATATAGAGGCGATCGTTATCCTTGAAGTTGCGCCGTAACTGCACCGCGTTGGCCGCCTCCCGCAGCAGGTCGAGCTCATCCAGAATCGTACGCTGGTAGTCCTGCACCACCTCTACCAGGCGCAGCCGTCGTCCCTCCCGGGAGTGGCGCTCGGCAATGCCAGCGAGCATGTAGAGCAGCGCGATATCCCGCCGGATGGCCCGTTCAATACCCGGACGCACCACCTTGATTACAACCTCCCGGCCATCTTTTAGTCGGGCGGCATGGACCTGGGCGATGGATGCTGAGGCCAGTGGTTCCGGGTCAAACCGCTCGAACACGGCGTCAAGGGGCTGGCGCAGCGCTCTGGTGACGATGGTCATCGCCCGGCTGCCGGCAAAAGGTGGCACCGCATCCTGCAGTTGGCTGAGTTCGTCGGCGATGTCGGTGGGTAGCAGGTCGCGCCGGGTTGAGAGCAGCTGGCCAAATTTGACGAACAGCGGACCCAGCTGTTCAAGGGCCTGTCGGGCTCGCTGTCCCCGGCTCTGTCGGCGTGCGCGGAGCCAGTACCAGGGCGAAAGATAACGGAGAAATGCCACCGCTCTGGCCGGTCCCCGATCGAACAGGAACTCGTCGAGCCCCTGCCGCAACAGCACGCCAACGATAACCAGCAGTCGAAACAGGCGGGGCAGGTTAGCCATTTCGGCGACTTTCGGCCCGGGCGATGCGCTGCTCCAGCCGGGCAATGTCATCGCGCAATCGATCAACCCCATTGAGCCAGCTCTGGACGTCGCTACGCAGGGGCAGCCAGTGGCGTTCGTAACGCAGGTACTCGCTGAGATTCTGCAGCAGATCGCCACCGGTCTGGCGAACGTACAGTCGGGTGTCCCGCAGGGCCTGTCCGGTGCCCGCTGCAAACAGCTCTCCGGTGATACTGGCCAGCACCCCTTCCCAGTCGATGCCGGCGGCACCCAGCAGTCGTTGGAACTGCCGAGCGACATGGGTGTCACCCTCCATGGTCAGGGCGCCACTGCTAAAAACCGGTTTGGGGTCGGGGGAGATCCTCATCGCCAAAAATCCACTCAGGCTACCCCGTAGGCTGGCGTCTGGAGCCGCCTCGGGGCTGGTATGAACCGTAAGGCCATCCTCTTCTGAGCTGAAGTAGAGCACCAGACCGATGTCGGTGAGGGCAACTTCAACCGTGGCACCGTTCAGCGCTTTGAGTGTTTCCCGGTGACTGGAGTCCAGCGCCAGCACGCGATTGATTGCCAGCTCTAGGGCCAGGGCCAATTTCTGGTGGGCAATTTGAGTGAGAGACATGGTGTTAACGCTTGTAACCGCTGTGGACGGCGACGATGCCGCCGCTGAGGTTGTGGTAACGGCAGCGGCTAAACCCTGCAGTGATCATCATCTGCTTCAATGTCTCCTGGTCCGGATGCATGCGGATGGACTCCGCCAGGTAGCGATAACTATCCGCATCTCCGGCGATCAGGCTGCCAATTTTGGGCATGAGTTTGAAGCTGTAGAGGTCATAAACGGGTTTCAGTGGTGGCAGGTTCAGTTCTGAGAATTCGAGTATGAGCAAGCGGCCACCGGGGCGCAGTACCCGCTGCATACTGGCCAGGGCCGCTGCCTTGTCAGTGACGTTGCGCAGGCCGAAGGCGATGGTGATGCAGTGGAAACTGTTATCCGGAAAAGGCAGCTGCTGGGCATCCGCCTGCAGATAACGGACATTTTCGACAATGCCCTTGTCGGTTAGCAGGGCTCGACCCTGCTCCAGCATCGCCTGGTTAAAATCCGCCAGTATAATCCGCCCGGTCGGGCCAACCCGGGGCGACATCAGGCGGGTCAGATCGCCGGTGCCACCGGCCAGATCCAGCACGGTTTCGCCGGGCCGCAGGCGGGCCATTTCGACGGTGAAGCGTTTCCACAGCCGGTGTAAACCGAGGGATAGCAGGTCGTTCATCAGGTCGTAGCGGCCCGCGACCGAGGTGAACACTCCACCGACCCGGCGGGCCTTGTCCGCTGTTTCAACCTGTTCAAAGCCGAAGTCGGTGGTCTCCCGGTTGTGATCCAGTGTGCTGCTCCGGTGGCGAAGTGGGTTGGGGCTACAAAATGTAGCGGCTGAGATCTTCGTCCTTTGCCAGTGCTTCAAGGTGTGTGTTGACGTAGTCAGTGTCAACTGTCACTGCGGCGTTATCCATATCCGGGGCCTCAAACGAGAGCTCCTCCAGCAGTCGCTCCATCACCGTGTGCAGGCGCCGGGCACCGATGTTTTCGGTTCGCTCATTGATCTGCCAGGCCAGGGTGGCCAGCCGTTGAATGCCATCATCCGCGAAGTTGAGGGTGATCCCTTCGGTGGCCAACAGTGCTTTGGCCTGCTGGGTCAGGGAGGCGTGAGGCTCCTGCAGGATGCGGACAAACTCGGCGGCGCCGAGGGGTTTCAGTCCGACCCGGATCGGTAGGCGCCCCTGGAGCTCCGGAATCAGATCTGAGGGCTTGCTCAGATGGAAGGCGCCGGAGGCGATGAACAGAATATGATCGGTGCGAATCTGACCGTGCTTGGTGGTGACATTGCAGCCCTCAATCAGTGGCAGCAGATCTCGTTGGACCCCCTCCCGGGAGATCTCACCGCTGCCCTGCTGATTCGCCCGGGTGACCTTGTCCAGTTCGTCAATAAAGACGATGCCGTTCTCCTCTGCATTGCGCAGCGCCCGGCTTTTGATCTCGTCTTCGTTGACCAGCCCGGCAGCCTCTTCGTCCGCGAGCAGTTCAAGGGCTTGGTTGATGGTCACTTTGCGGCTTTTACTGGCCTGATTGCCCATGTTCTGGAACAGCCCCTGTAGCTGCTGGGTCATCTCCTCCATGCCCGGCGGTGCCATGATCTCAACCCCGATACCGGGAGATTTGATATCGATTTCGATCTCTTTGTCGTCGAGTTGGCCCTCCCGCAGCCGCTTGCGGAATTTCTGGCGAGTCTCCGACTCGGTGTCGTCGGCGCTGGTCTCCCCCCCCCGGGCCGTGGGTAGCAATATATCCAGCACCCGTTCTTCCGCTGCATCCAGGGCGCGCTCCCGCACCCGCCCCATCTCCAGCTCTCGGGTCTCTTTGATCGCGACTTCGACCAGGTCACGGATGATTGAATCGACGTCCCGACCGACATAACCAACCTCAGTGAATTTTGTAGCCTCTACCTTGACGAACGGCGCTTGGGCCAGAGTCGCGAGCCGTCGGGCGATTTCGGTCTTGCCGACTCCGGTGGGGCCGATCATCAGGATGTTTTTGGGGGTGATCTCATCCCGCAGGGCGCTGTCCACCTGGCTGCGTCGCCAGCGATTTCTCAGGGCGATGGCGACAGCGCGTTTGGCCTCGTCCTGGCCGATAATATGGCGGTCGAGCTCATGGGCGATCTCCCGGGGGGTCATCGGTGAGTTCTGTTCACTCATGGTTCTGTGGGTCCGTCGTCAGCTCTTCAATCGTGAGATTGTGGTTGGTGTAAATGCAGATGTCCGCTGCAGTATGCAGGGCGTTTTCAACGATTTCGCGGGCCCCTAGATCGCTGTGTTTGAGTAGGGCAGTGGCCGCAGCCTGAGCGTAGGCGCCACCAGAACCGATGGCGATCAGATCCTCTTCGGGCTGGAGCACGTCACCATTGCCGCTGATCAGCAGGGAGGCATCAGCGCCG
>JAKLLR010000166.1 GCA_022014175.1 Gammaproteobacteria bacterium
GAACCGGGTCTACCGGGTTGATATTGTGGGCGGCGGCTCGAGCGATGAAGGCCCCGAAGCAGATCGGAATGCAGCTCCCGAACGGCTGGTGGCCAAGTTCTACCGGCCAGGCCGCTGGTCTGATGACGCCATTCTCGAAGACCACCGCTTTACTCAGCAATTGGCCGATGCGGAGCTGCCGGTTATCCCCCCGCTGGCTGATGAGGCGGGGCGGACGCTCTTTTTTCACGGCGGTCATCGGTTTGCACTCTACCCCTGCCGGGGCGGTCGCCCTCCGGAGCTGGATGACCCGGATCATCTTGAACAGCTGGGCCGGCTGATCGCCCGGATTCACGCCATTGGCGCCACGGAGCCATTTAAGTTCCGCACGGTTTTTGATATTGAATCGATGGGTGAGGAACCCCGCGCTTACTTGATGCAGTGCGATCTGGTGCCGGATTATCTGCGGCAGAACTACGGGGTGCTGACTGCCGAGCTGCTTGAGCAGGTGCGGGCGCAGTTTGCGCGCTGCAGTGGCGTTGCTCAGATCCGCCTGCATGGTGATCTGCACCCCGGCAATGTGCTCTGGACTGAGGCCGGACCACATCTGGTTGATTTTGATGATGCCCGTACTGGTCCGGCGATTCAGGATCTCTGGATGTTTCTCTCCGGTGACCGCGCCTATATGACGGCCCGGCTGGCTGATCTGCTCGCTGGTTACTGCGAGTTTTGCGACTTTGACCCGCTTGAGTTGCATCTGATCGAAGCCCTGCGCACCCTGCGCATGATCCACCATGTGGCCTGGATCGCTCGCCGCTGGAGTGACCCGGCTTTCCCCCGGGCATTTCCGGGGTTTCTCGAACCCCGGTTCTGGGAAGACCATATCCATAACCTGCGGGAGCAGGTGGAGCTGTTGCAGCAGCCGGTTTTGGTTTGGGATTGAACAAAGCGAGGGGGTTAAACTGGCCCGCTTCGCAGTGTTGGGCCTGTGTCACCAGGTTTAGCCGGGGGCACGACCGGAGCCGTTAGCCGCGTTGTAAAAGGGCGCTTTCGACCCCAGGCGACAGATCAGAAAAACAACAGGAGAGTGAATTGCCATCGACCGGAATTAATCTGAGCCCCGTGGTTCTGCCGGATTATTGTCAGGACCTTCGTCAGGAGGTCAGGGCATTTATCGCGGAGGAGCTGGCCAACGGCAGCTTTGAGCCCAAGTGTGATGCCTGGCTCACCGGCTCTAGTCCGGAGTTCAGCCAAAAAATGGGGGCGAAAGGTTGGCTGGGCATGACCTGGCCCAAAGCCGAGGGCGGTCATGGTCGTACGCCTCTGGAGCGCTTTGTAGTTACTGAAGAGCTATTACAGGCTGGCGCGCCGGTGGCCTGCCACTGGGTGGCTGATCGCCAGAGCGGGCCGAGTCTGCTTAAATTTGGCAATGAGACCCTGAAAAAGAAGTACCTGCCTGCGGTTGTTCGGGGCGAGTGTTATTTCGCCATCGGCATGAGTGAGCCAAATACCGGTTCCGACCTCGCTTCGGTGCAGACCCGGGGTGAGAAGGTCGATGGCGGCTGGCGGGTCTCCGGCACCAAACTCTGGACCAGTCAGGCGCACATCTCCCACGCCTTCATCTTGCTGGCCAGAACCGAACCCCTGGGCGAAGCCCGCCATGCGGGGCTGACCCAGTTTGTTATTGACCTGGACGCCCCGGGCATCACCATCAATCCGGTGCGGCTTCTGACCGGTGAGCACCATTTTAATGAGGTGGTGCTGGATAACGTCTTTGTGCCGGATGAGCAGGTGCTGGGCAATCCTGGGGATGGCTGGAAGCAGGTGACCTCAGAATTAGCCTACGAACGGTCTGGGCCGGAGCGGTTTCTGTCGACCTATC
>JAKLLR010000019.1 GCA_022014175.1 Gammaproteobacteria bacterium
GGCCCCGCTTACTTCTTCCTAATGATGGAGGCCCTTGAACAAGCCGGAACCGCCCTCGGATTACCTGCGGAAACCGCCCGCCAGCTCGCCATAGAGACCGCCTACGGCGCGGGTGCTTTTGCCCGCCAGAGCGAAGATGACCCGGGCACCCTGCGTGCAAAAGTCACCTCCCCCGGGGGCACCACTGAAGCAGCTCTGGCGGTCTTCAACACCCAGGGCTTCACTCAAACTGTTAAAGATGCGGCGGGTGCAGCAGCCCAGCGCGCGGAAGAGCTGGCCGTCCTGGCCCTGGGAGACAAGAGATGACCGGCGCACCCCTGAACGATGCGGGTCTGTTTCTGATTCGCACCCTGTTCGGCCTCTTCATCATCGCGTTGCTGTTGCGCTTCCTGCTACAGATAGCAAAAGCCGATTTTTATCATCCGGTCAGTCAGTTTCTGTTCAAAGTCACCCAGCCGATTGTGGCCCCGCTGCGCAAGCGCATTCCCAGTATCGGGGCGATAGACAGCTCCGTGGTTCTGCTGCTGGTCCTGCTACAGACGGTGGAACTGGCCCTGATCGGATTCATCGGAGGCGGCCTGCCCGCACCCCAGACCATTCTGCTGCTGGCCCTGGCAGAGCTGCTGACCCTGACCCTCTGGATCTACATCCTCACCCTGTTTGCACTGGCGATTTTGAGCTGGATTCAGCCCGGCAGCTACAATCCCGGGACACAGTTGCTGCATCAACTGAGCGGGCCGCTCCTGCGGCCAATCCGGCGGCTTGTTCCGCCGTTTCAGGGGATCGACTTCTCGGTGCTGGCGGCCCTGATTTTGTTGCAGCTCGCCCGCATCCTGCTGGTAGGGCCCCTGCGCCAGCTCGCTTTTGCAGTCGGCTGATACCCAGAAATACTGGGCCTGGGATGGGGCAGTGCTGGAACTCAACATCCGGCTGCAGCCCAGAGGCGGTCGCAGTGAAATCACGGGCATCGAGAACGGTATGTTAAAAATCCGGGTCAACAGACCACCCGTGGACGGGGCTGCAAACAAGGCCCTGATCGAGCTGCTCAGCGCCTGCCTGGGGGTGCCCCGCCGTCAGGTCGAAATTCTCCGGGGGGTCCATCACCGCAATAAACTGCTGCGGATTTCCGGTCTGGATGACGCCGGTACCGCCCTGCAAAAGCTGGAGCCCACGTCCAAATGATACGCTGGAGTGAGATCGATACGGTGCTGCTGGACATGGATGGCACCCTGCTCGACCTGCACTTTGACAACCACTTCTGGCGAGACCATCTACCTCGCCGGTATGCTGAAAAGCATGGCCTCACACTGGATGCCGCCCGGAAACAGCTGACCACAAAATTCCAGACCGAAGAGGGCACACTGAACTGGTACTCAACAGCCTACTGGAGCCGGACCCTGGAGTTGGATATTCCGGCCCTAAAACAGGAGGTTGCTCACCTCATCCAGGTGCGGCCAGAGGTGCGGCCATTTCTGCTCAGAATCAGCGAACTCGGCAAACGGGTTCTACTGGTCACCAACGCCCACCATGAAAGCCTCCAGATCAAAATGGCGATTACCCGGATCGACCAGGCCCTGCATCAGATCCACTCCACCCACGACATCGGGCTGGCCAAGGAGCAACCGGGGTTCTGGGAGAAATTTGCCCGGCAGGAGACGTTCGAACCCGCCAGAACCCTGCTGGTTGACGACAATCTTGACGTCCTGCGAAACGCCCGCCGCCACGGCATTCGCCACCTGTTGGCGATCCACCAGCCAGACTCCAAAGCGCCGCCGAAAGATTGCGCTGATTTCACCCCGCTACGGCGTTTCGGGGAGATCACGCCGGAATAGGTTGATCCGAACAGGGCGCGACAACAGCCACCCAGGGCCTCGATCAGAAGGTTATTGCGACAACTCAGCCCGGCTGTAGACCGAAACCTGATTACGCCCGGCCTGCTTACTGCGGTACATCGCCTGATCAGCCCGCTCCACCACCTCCAGCATTGCCGCCCCGTCCTGGGGATACGCGGCCACACCAATGCTCACGGTCGTCGAGACCGGAGTCCGGTCAGTAACCGTTGAGGCCCGGGCAACCGATTTACAGAGTCGCTCAGCCACCTCGCCGGCCTTGTCCAGATCGGTTTCCACCAGCAACAAAACAAACTCATCACCGCCGAAACGGGCCAGCAGATCGGTGTTGCGCAGGCCCTGCTGGAGCAGATCAGCGACCAGCCGTATCAGTTGATTCCCGGCCTCGTGGCCAGCGGCATCGTTGACCCCCTTGAGGTTGTCCGCATCAACCATCAGCACGGCATAGGGCCGGCCGTAGCGAGCCGCCTTGCGATGTTCCGACGCCGCGAGCCGCCGAAAGCCCCGCATGTTGAGAATACCCGTTAGCACGTCGGTTTCTGACTCTATCTCCACCATGCGTTTGGCATCGTGAATATCCGAGGCCAGCATGGTGGTGACATAAGTCACCAGCCAGAACGGCGCCAGTCGCGCAACGAATTCACCGCTCTCACCCAACGATGTCAGCAGCGTGGGGTTATGAACATAACCGAGCCAGAGATAGCTGACCGAGATCCCCACAACCAGTGCCAGGGTGATGTACTTACCCAGGGCCAACGCGCTCAGCACCACCACCAGGAGGTAGAGATTGACCAGCAGGCTGTCGACCTTCCCGGTCAGCCAGAGCACCACGGTGATGAAGAGGGCCATGACCACGGCCTGCACCAGCAGCTTCCAGCGGGCATAATCGAGATAGAAATTGAAATAGTGGAAAAACAGCACAAAACCAACATACGCCACCAGCGCCGCGACCACCGAAGCCTCAATCTCAGTTCCCCCGGTGGGCATCATCAGGTGCAGGATGACCAGACTCACCAGCAGCCATTCGATCTCCCGGATAGTTCGGGAAAAACCCTTCAGGAGATCACGGTTCCCACTTAGTCCGGCATAGTCGACAAACTTCAACGCTCTATCCCCTTAGAGTCTACGGTTACCAACCTGAACCGGCCGAAACTAATCGCTGACGGGTTGATCTTGCCAGTCTACAACTTCGGCCCAGTTTTTGATCTGCCACTCTGAAGCCGGTGCAGCGCCATGCCCCCCAGCATCGCCACAACAAACAGCAGGGTTTCACTCCGGCCCAGCACCAGACCGGCAAGGGCCGGTCCGGGACAGTAACCGCCCAGCCCCCAGCCGATACCAAACAGGGCAGAACCCAGCAGCAGTGGCAGATCGATCTGTTTCCGGGTGGGCAGCGCAAAAACATCCGCCAGCAACGGTCGCGACAGCCCTTTGGCCCGCCAGAATGCCGCCGCAGCTACAGTCGCGCCACCACCCATTACGAAAACCAGACTCGGGTCCCACGCCCCGGTGATGTCGAGAAAATTGATCACCTTTGCCGGATTCGTCATCCCTGCGAGCAACAGGCCCGCCCCGAACAGCACCCCGACCAGTAATGCGGCAAGCCATTGCATCAGCCTCAGCCTCCCAGGTGGCGCAGAAGAAAGACGCTCACCATGCCGGTTGTCAGAAAAGTGATTGTTGCGACCAGGGAGCGCAGCGAAAAGCGGCCCAGACCACACACCCCGTGACCACTGGTACAACCTGAACCAAGCCGACTGCCGTAACCGACCAGCAGCCCGGCCACAATTAGCTGGACCGGGCCCGCCTCCACGGTGATCTGCGACCCCGTCGGCCAAGCCTGCAACATCAGCCAGGCACCGAGTGGCAGCCCGGCGATAAACGCCCAGCGCCAGGGTCTGTCACCGGGCTGAAACAGGCCACCGACAATGCCGCTAATACCGGCGATACGGCCATTAAACAGCCACAGCAGTGCCGCTGAGAGGCCAATCAATAGCCCCCCGCCAAGGGCGCTGTAAGGGGTGAATTCCGTCATCTCGAGTCCTCCTGATTGCTATGTTTACACACCCTCGGGCGTGAGCACCTCGTAGGCGATCACGGCATCCCGGATTCGCTGGGGAACCGGCGCGCTTTTCTGGGCTTCAAAATCAAACCAGACCAGCCTGCAGGGAGATATCGCCACCGGTTTCTCTTCATCCGCCCGGAAAATCCCACTGACCACGTCCAGACTGCTGCGGCCCAGACGGCTGACCCGGGTCAACACCTCAACGGTCCCAGGGAACAGCAGCTGTTGCAGAAACTGACAGCTGATCTCAGCCAGGATAAAACCCTCGCGGCCAACACCCATAGTCAACCCCAGGTGTTGACGAAAATAGACTGCCCGCGCAGTCTCTGCATAACGCAGAAACTGCACATTGTTAACGTGGCCCAGCATATCCACATCACCCCAGCGAACGTCCATGGCGTAGCAGCTGCGAAAATCCCCCCGATCCATCATAGATTCCTTAATCGCTAGTGCTATTTTCCTATCATATTAACAGCTTGGCCGGCCCTGCCCGACCGATAGGTATTGCAAGCACGACCACTCGGCGTTAGCGTATCGACCGCAAGCAAACCCGACCGGCTCGGTCAAGACAAGACAAGTATCCCGGAGGAGAGAATGGCAGCAACAGAGCCCAGCTACGCCCATGCAGGTGGAACCGAACCGCTGATTGGGGAAACCATCGGCAAATACTTTGACCGCACCGTTGTCCGCTTTGCGGAGCGGGACGCACTGATTATCCCGCACCAGCAGATTCACTGGAACTACCGCGAACTACAGCAGCAGGTTGATGATTTTGCGGCCGGACTGGTTTCACTGGGTCTCAAACCCGGGGACCGGGTCGGTGTCTGGGCACCCAACTGCTGGGAGTGGATTGTGGCTCAGTACGCCACCGCCAAAGCGGGGCTGATACAGGTCAACATTAATCCAGCCTATCGGCTGCCCGAACTCGAATACGCCCTCACCAAGGTGGGCTGCCGGGCGCTGGTCAGCGCGGACTCATTCAAGAGCAGTAACTACATCGAGATGCTCAATACGCTGATCCCGGAGCTGCGGGAGTGCGCCCCGGACCGGCTTGAATCCGCCCGCTTTCCCAAGCTGGATGTGATCATTCGGATGGGCGATGAAAAAAGCCCGGGCATGCTCAATTTCGCCGAGGTGTCCAGCCGGGGGGGCGATCACGAGAGACAGACACTGACCGCACTGGCTGAGCAACTGCAGTTTGATGATGCCATCAACATCCAGTTCACCAGCGGCACCACCGGTACCCCCAAAGGCGCAACCCTGAGCCACCACAACATTCTCAACAATGCCTTTACCGTCAGCGGCATTCTGGAGATGACCGAAGCGGACCGCTTGGCCATTCCAGTGCCGCTCTACCACTGCTTTGGCATGGTTATGGGCAGCCTCGCCTGCGTGGTCCGGGGCTCCGCCATGGTGCTGCCAAGTCCCTCATTTGAGCCGCTGGCCACCCTGGAAACCGTTGCTGCGGAGCGCTGCACCATGCTCCACGGTGTACCGACCATGTTTATCGCTCAGCTGGAACACCCGGAGTTCTCCAAATTTGACCTGACCAGCCTGCGCACCGGCATCATGGCGGGCTCACCCTGCCCCGTCGAGGTGATGAAACGGGTCATCAGTGACATGCACATGAATGGCGTCACCATCGCCTACGGCATGACTGAGCTGAGCCCGGTCTCAACCATGAGCACCCCCCACGACACCCTGGAACGACGGGTCTCCACGGTGGGCCAGGTAATCGCCCACGTTGAGGCCAAGGTGGTTGACGAAAATAACCACATCGTCGCTCGGGGTGAAGCCGGCGAGTTCTGCGCCCGGGGCTACGGCGTCATGATCGGCTACTGGGATGACCCGGGCAAAACCGCCGAATCAATCGACACCGGCGGCTGGATGCACACCGGCGATCGGGCAGTGATGGATGATGAGGGTTATGTCAATATTGTCGGGCGCATCAAAGACATGGTGATCCGCGGTGGTGAGAATATCTTTCCCCGGGAGATCGAGGAGTTCCTCTACCAGCACCCGAAAATTCAGGATGTCTCGGTCTTCGGTGTGCCGGACGACCGCCTGGGCGAAGAGCTCTGTGCCTGGATCCGCCCGCGAGAGGGTGAGCAGATTGATGAGGAGGAGATTCGGGTGTTCTGCCAGGGCAAACTGGCCCATTTCAAGATTCCCCGGTACATCCGCATGGTCGATGATTTCCCCATGACCGTCACCGGCAAACTGCAGAAATTTGTGATGCGAGAGGTGATGTCAGAGGATCTGGGGCTGACCGAACAGAAAACCGCCTGACAGATGTTGATTCGTCTTCAGGCAGGCGCTTTTCGGACTGGCTTAACCAGCCCCAACCAAACCGGTGACGCGGGCGGGGCAATTCAGACTTCACCATCAAATTAGGAGAACCGGCATGAACAGCCTGTTTCTGATTCTCAAGGCTCTGGTCGCCCTGTTGTGGGCCGGCGCTATTGGCGCCCTGGTCGTCGGCACACCCCAACAGCAGACCCTTGCGGCCATCGTTCTGCTGGTTCTGACCCTGGGGCATATTCTGGAGGGCTTGACCTTCCGCCGAGTGCTTCAGACCGATGGGCGCATCAGCCCGGGGGACTGGGTGCAGGTGCTGCTGTTTGGTATCGTCCGCGTCGCTGAAATGCACTATCGGGCGCAAAAAAACGCCCTTGGTTAGAGCTTTACTCCGTTCCGGCGAAACGCCCCAGGTGATAACTCTCATCACCAAACCAGGCGTTGATCGCTGTCAGCCGTTTAAAATAGTGGGGTACGTTAAGCTCATCGGTACAACCGATACCGCCGTGAAGCTGTACCGACTCCTGCCCTAACAGGCGACCCGCCTGGCCGATATAGACCTTGGCTGCAGACAACGCCCGCCGCCGCTCCTGCGGCGCCGAATCCACCTTCACCGCAGCCATATAAGCCAGGGAACGGGCCTGTTCACAAGCCATAAACATCTCCGCCATGCGGTGCTGCACCACCTGAAAGCTACCCAGTGCGACACCAAACTGCTGCCGGGTTTTCATGTACTCCAGAGTCAGCTCCTGCAGACGATCCATACAACCCACCGCCTCGGCGCAGACTCCGGCGATGCCGTAGTCGAGTGCCCACTCAAGCACTTCGAGCCCCAGATCGAGCTCGCCGATCAACGCATCGGATCCCACCCGGACCCTGCTCAGACCAAGCTCCGCACCCATCAGTCCATCCACCATGCGATAGGGCCGGGTCTCCACTCCGGCGGTCGCCGCATCGACCAGAAACAGGCTGACGCCCGCCACATCCCGGGGACCACCGGCCGTGCGGGCTGAAACGATCAGCCAGTCTGCTGTCGCACCATGCAGCACCACCCCTTTACGACCGGTGATGAGATAACCCCCGTCTACGAATTCGGCCCGGGTAGTGACATGAGAGAGCTCATAACGAGCCTCCGGTTCAAAGTAGGCCAGGGCCAGTTTCTTCTGCCCCTCAATCACCTGGGGCAAACAGGCCGCCTGCTGCTCGGCACTACCCGCCCGAGCGAGCAGATTGCCCCCCAAAACCACACTGGCCAGAAAGGGCTCCAGCACCAGTCCGCGACCAAATGCTTCCAGAATAATCGCGCTGTCCACCGCCGATCCACCATAGCCACCGACTGATTCGGCGAAGGTGATGCCGAGCCAGCCCAACTCAGCAAACGTCTGCCAGTGGGCCTCACTGTAGCCTGGGTCAGTGGCCGCCAGTTTTTGCCGGGCATCAAAATCGTATTCGTTCTGAACGAACCGGTCGACCGAATCCTTGAGCATCTGCTGCTCTTCGGTGAATGAAAAATCCATGAGGTATTCCTGTTACAGCCCGAGCACGGCTTTGCTAATGATGTTCTTCTGAATTTCGTTGGAGCCGCCGTAGATCGAGCTCTTGCGCCAGTCGAAATAGTGGGGGGCCAGCACCGCAGCGTAGTCCGGACCAATCGGCTCCCGCTCCTGCCAGCCGAAACGCAGCGCGTCCAGATCGTAGGGCAGGGCGTAGTAACCCACCGCTTCCACCAACAGCTCCGTGATCCGCTGCTGCACTTCCGTACCCTTGACCTTCAACAGCGACGCTTCCGGACCGATCTGTTGCCCCGCAGCTTCCGCCGATAACACTCTCAGGTTGGTGTACTCCAGCGCCAGCAGCTCTATTTCAAGCTGGGAGAGTTTGTCCCGGTAACGCTGATCCTGCAGCAGCGACCGGCCGCCGCTCTGCTCTCTGCCAGCAATCTCCTTGATTCGGAGAACCTGCCGTTTTGAGGCCGCCACGCCCGCAATATTGGTCCGCTCGTGGCCGAGCAGGAATTTGGCGATGGTCCAGCCGGCACCCTCTTCGCCGACCAGATTCTCTTTGGGAACCCGCACATCCTCGAAAAAGACCTGGTTGACGACATGTTTGCCATCAGCAGTGATGATCGGGGCAACTGAAATGCCGGGATCATTCATATCGATCAGCAGAAAGGAGATACCCTTCTGCTTTTTCTCCTCCTGGCTGGTCCGCACCAGACAGAAAATCCAGTCCGCGTAGTGACCATAGGTGGTCCAGATTTTTGAACCGTTGACCAGGTAGTGATCACCCTGAGGCTCTGCCCGGGTCTTCAGAGACGCCAGGTCCGAACCGGCGCCCGGCTCAGAATAACCCTGGGCCCACCAGGTATCGCTGGAGAGGATATCCGGCAGATAGCGTGCCTGCTGCGATTTGCTGCCATACTCCATCAGCACCGGCCCGAGCATGGCGAGCCCGAACGGAATAATCCGGGGGGTCGAGGCGGCGGTTAACTCCTCCTCAAAAATATAGCGCTGAGTTGGACTCCAACCGGTGCCGCCGAACTCGACCGGCCACTTCGGCGCGATCCAGCCTTTGGCGTGAAGAATCTTCTGCCAGCGGACATAGTCATCCTTCCCCAGTTCGAGCCCCGCCTCAACTTTGCGTTTCAACTCGATCGGATAATTGGCCTCTATAAAGTCCCGAACCTCCGCCCGGAAGGCCTGGTCCTCCGCTGTAAAATTCAGTTCCATCTGGACTCCTGATTCCCTGTCGGCGGCCGTCAGACCTGACCGAGCTGTTTAGCGGTCTCCCGCAACTGAAACTTCTGGATCTTGCCACTCGCGGTACGAGGCATCGCTTCGATAATCTCAAGCCGCTCGGGAGTGTAGTTTCGAGCCACTTTTTGCTCCGCAAAGTAGGCCACCATGGTCTCCATATCAAAACTGCTGCCCGGCTGCAGGGTAACAAAAGCGCAGCCCCGCTCGCCGAGACGTTCATCCGGCACCGCAACCACGGCAGCGTCTTCAATCGAGGGATGGCGGTAGAGCACCTCTTCGACCTCAGCCACCGGTACATTCTCGCCACCCCGGATGATGATGTCCTTGGAACGGCCGGAAATGCGGATGTAACCCTCCTCGTCCATGCGGGCCAGGTCACCGGTATCGAACCAGTTTTCATCATCCATGCCGTAGAGCTCGGGTTTTTTCAGATACCCGACAAAGTTGGAACAGCCCCGGGCTTTCAGTGTCCCCTCCTCTCCGGGGGCCACCGGCTGGTTATTTGCATCCACCACCCGAACCTCCAGGCCGTCGAACGCCCGGCCATCAGTCTGGAAGATTTTCTCCTCGGGATCGCCGGGTCGGGTCGCCGTAACGACACCATTCTCGGTCATACCCCAGACCGCAATCACCTGGATCCCGAGCTTTTCGGTCGCCCGTTTGGCCAGAACCCGGGGGATCGGCGCACCCCCACAGGCGAAGGTCCGGAATCGCTCGGTGCAGCAGCTCTCGATTTTGTCGGAATTCACCAGATCCGCGAGGAAAGGCGTCGAAGCCATACTGAAGCTGACGCCATACCTCCTGATGTTCTCCCAGGCGGCATCTCCGTTCCAGACGTCCATCAGCACCACTTCCGTCTGCAACATCAGCGGCGTCATCATGCCGTACATAAAACCGGTCTGGTGAGCCATGGGCGAGCCCATGAGAAAGGTGTCGTCCGGCTGGCAGCCAAGCGCTGAGATGAACCGTTCACAGTTGGAAATCAGGGTATTAGAGGTGTGCATCACCCCTTTCGGCTGGCCGGTAGTGCCGGAGGTGTAGAGCAACTGAACCACGTCATTCGGATTTGGCCGACGAGTGGCAAACAGAGCCGCCGCATCCATCTCCGATTCCCAGGGATGCTCCACTAACCGCTGCTCAAAGCTGCGCGCCCCTTCGCCGCCGACGACCAGCAGGTGTTCCATTTTCGGCAGATCGGCCGCCAGCCCCAGCACCATCTGTTCGTGATCGTGGCCCCGGAAACTCTTCGGCACAATCACCACCTTGGCCTCCGCAAACCTGAGCATGAAACCGAGCTCCCGCTCCCGAAAAATCGGCATCAACGGGTTGGTGACCGCGCCGATCCGCAGACAGGCGAGATGCAGAGCGGTGAATTGCCACCAGTTGGGCAACTGGAAAGAGACGATGTCGTCCCTCTCCACCCCCAGCGCTATCAGGCCAAGCGCGATCCGGTTCACCTGTTGCTGCAACTGACTGTAGGTCAGCACCCTGGACTGGCCCGTCGTGCTGTTACTGTCCCTCAACGCCACCCGGTCCGGGTGCGCAGCCGCAGCCTCGTCGAGATAATCGATCAACAGGCGGTCCGGCCATAGGCCCGCCTCTGTCATCTGGGCGATGCGTTCCGCCGACAAGATTGGGTCCGTCGCCATTTTCTTCCCCCTAGCTCTATTGATTACTCCACGCTCATCCACATTGCACTCTCCGAGTGCATGCAATGTGGGGGTATCGATCCGAAAACTTGTATTCGCACCCAAAAAGCGCATATTCTTCCAGCCGACGAAGTTTAGCAGAGGCCGCGCGTCGGCCCCAGAGTCGCACTGAACCTGTGCACAACCGAGGAGAACTAAAATGAATGCCCCAGACAAAAATTTTCCCGCCCCTCAAGGCCCCTTTACCGTCCACTACCCGGAGCTGGGTACCGGACCCGTCTCAACCGAGCCCAACCGCTCCCAGGCGTTTTTTGAGCTGGAGAAAGAGAAGGTCTTTAAAAAATCCTGGTTAAATCTCGGTCGGGACGAAGATATCCCTAACCCTGGTGACTATATGGTTAAGGATGTGGAAATTCTTAACGCCTCGTTCATTATTGTGCGGGGTCAGGACAACACCGTGCGGGCTTTCCACAACGCCTGCCCCCACCGGGGTAACAAGGTCGCGTCTGGAACAGGCAATACCAAAGGCTTCGCCTGCGGCTTCCACGGCTGGACCTTTGATAACCAGGGCGCTCTGGTGTTCGTGCCCGATGAAGAGCAGTTCTTCAATTTCGACAAAAAGGATTTCTGCCTGAAATCCGTCAATTGTGATGTTTGGGAAGGGTTTATTTTCATCAATATTGATCCCAACCCGACCGAGACCCTGGACGAATGGGTTGGTGAACTCAAGGGCGATCTCGCCGGTTATCCCTTTGAAACCATGGCCTGCCTTGGCCGCTACAAGGCCCGGGTTAAAGCCAACTGGAAAATCGTGGTGGACGCCTTCCAGGAGGGTTACCACGTGGCCCACGTGCATAAACGCTCGATCCCGGACGCCTTCACAGGCGAAGATAACCCCCACTGCCATATCTCTTCGGTCAAGCTGTTTGACCGTAACCGCCGTGGCTCCATCTATGCGAACCCGAACCACCAGCCTGGACCAACCGAAGCGCTGGCCTGGAAATACGGCGCAACCCTGACCCAAGGGGCCACTGCCGAGCACACCACGCTGCCCCGTGGCGTTAACCCGGAAAAACGCCCTGAGTGGGGTTTTGATTTCAACGTGGTCTGGCCTAACTTCCGTTTCGACCCGGGTCAGGGCTGGTATTTCGCGGACAATTTCTGGCCGATCTCTGTGGACGAGTCGATCTATGAAATTGCACTCTACATGCCACCGCCGAAGAATGCCGGGCAACAAATCTCCCAGGAGTTCACCCGGGTACTGCTGCGAGATGCGGTACGGGAGGATCTCAGCACCCTGGAAGCCTGTCAGCAGGCGATCATGTCCGGCGCAATGGATACCTTTGTGCTGTCTGACATGGAAGTCGCCGTTCGCCACCAGTACAAGGTGCTGAACGATATCGTCAACGCGGACTGATCCCGCCGAGTGAAACGAAAAAGCCCGGGGCGCTGGCTGGCGCCCCGGGCTTTTTTATAGGCCACGACAAGCTGAGAATAATCAGCTCGCCCTGGACTCCAGGTACTGTTGCCGCAATACTTTCTTGTCGAATTTGCCGAC
Organism: Gammaproteobacteria bacterium; assembly: GCA_022014175.1. GTDB lineage: Bacteria > Pseudomonadota > Gammaproteobacteria > Immundisolibacterales > JAKLLR01 > JAKLLR01. The sequence goes on from JAKLLR010000019.1 coordinate 12,177, forward strand.
ACTGGTCTTCGGCACCGCGTCGATTACCCGATAATCCCCCTTGTAAGGCACCTGCCATTTGGCGAAGTGCTCGAGCAAAAAATCATACAGGACCTCGTCTGTAAGCCGATCACCGGCACCCTCTACCGGCACCACATAGGCCATGGGCCGCTCATCCCACTGGTCATCCGGCCGGGCCACCACCGCGGCCTCTAGAATATCCGGGTGGGCCATCAGGGCGTTCTCCATCTCGACGCTGGAGATCCACTCACCTCCGCTCTTGATCAGATCCTTGGTCCGATCCGCAATCTGCATAAAGCTGCGTGTATCCATCGTAGCCACGTCGCCGGTGCGGAACCAGCCATCCTCGGTAAACGAGGCGGCACTGGCCGGATTGTTGTAGTAGGCGCTGGCGACCCAGGGGCCCCGCACGCAGAGCTCACCGATGCTTTCGCCATCCCAGGGCTGAGGTTTACCATCGTTGTCCAGAATGCGGACCTCCACCCCGGGCACCGGCACGCCCTGTTTACCCCGCATCGCGTACTGCTCGTCAGCGCCCCACTCCATCATGTCATTTTTGAGTTGGGAGACCGTTCCCAGCGGCGTCAACTCGGTCATGCCCCAGAGCTGGGTGATGGTCACCCCATAGGTTTCGTCAAACTTCTGCATCAGGGATTTCGGCACCGCAGAGCCACCGCAGACGATGTTACTGAGGGAGGAGACATTCCGCGGATTCGTTTGCAGATACTGGTAGAGCATATTCCAGATTGTCGGCACACCGCTGCAGAAGGTGACTTTCTCGCGCTCAATCAGATCCACCAGCTCCGCACTGTGGGGGTTGGGGCCCGGGAAAACCATCTTGGCACCGGTCATCACAGCCGCATAGGGAATACCCCAGCAGTTGGCGTGGAACATGGAGGTCATGGGCAGAATGACATCCGCCTCCTTGATCGCCAGTACATCGTTCATACAGGCGCACATGGAGTGCAGATAGAGCGCTCGGTGACTGTAGACCACACCTTTAGGGTTACCGGTGGTCCCGGAGGTGTAACACATCGCCGCCGGGGCCTGCTCGTTCAGGTCCGGGAACGCCTCCACCGCCTCTTGCGCTGCCAGCAGAGATTCATACTCAGCAACGGGGCTCAGGGTGGTTTCCGGCAAGGTGCCACTATCATCCATCACCACAAACTGACGCACGGTTTTCAGCTCGTCCTGGACCTCCTCCAGCTGACTCAGCAGGTTAGAGTCGGCAAAAATAATCTGGTCCTCGGCGTGCTCCGCAATGTAGCTCAGCTGGTCCGGGAAGAGCCGGATATTGAGGGTATGCAGTACCGCACCCAGACAGGGCACCGCAAAGTAGAGCTCCAGGTGTCGAGCATGATTCCAGGCAAAGGTGGCAACCCGATCCCCCGGTTTGACGCCCTGGGCCCGTAGCACCTGCATCAGCTTCAGCACCCGCTGGTAGAACTCGCCATAGGTGTAGCGATGCAGGCTACCGTCCTCCAGCCGGGTGACCAGCTCGCGCTCCGGATAGACCTCCTTGGCCCGGCGCAGAATACCGGTCAGGGTCAGCTGGTAATCCATCATCAAACTATCCATCAAATCCTCCCTCGTCCATTGTGTAACTGAACCGTAATGGTTGTTTGCGGCGCAGACGTTATGCTGTGGTCGGTATTCTAACCAGTGGTGCGAGCCGGGCAAGCGGTGGCGGCTGAAAGACCAACTCGGAGGTCTGGGCCATAAGTGAAAATGTGGTGGCTATGGTTGGACTTGAACCAACGACCTCAGCATTATGAATGCCGCGCTCTAACCAGCTGAGCTACATAGCCAAATAGGTGGCCCGGAAGGGGCGACAGATTCTCGGGAGCAACGCCGCTGTTGTCAAGGGCCCTTCGGTCAACGGGGCTAATCTGGTAGCCTTGCAGGCCTTAATTTTGGCTCCTACTACAAACTAGTCATCTGAAATGTATAAAACACTGATTCTGGGCCTGTTTCTGCTGGCTTGCGGTTGCGGTCAAACCGGTCCGCTGTCGCTGCCGGCGGAAAAACCGCCGGCCACGGCTACCGATGAGTAACTCTGACCTTCAACTGATTCGCTACCAGAACGGTGAACTATGGATTGATGGCGTTGCGGTCAGCACCATCGCGGCAACCCATGGCACCCCCTGTTTCATCTACGCCTGGCGCCAGATCGAACAGAACTGGCAAGCCTACGATTCGGCCTTCGGCAGCCAGCCGCACCTAGTCTGCTACGCGGTCAAAGCCAACTCCAATCTGACCATCCTGAAACAGCTGGCGGCCCTTGGCAGCGGTTTCGATATCGTCTCCGGTGGCGAGTTGATCCGGGTGCTGCAGGCTGGCGGCGACCCGACCCGGATCGTCTTTTCCGGAGTTGGCAAACAGGCCGATGAGATGCGGGCCGCCCTGGAGGCCGGCATCCGCATGTTCAATGTGGAGTCCGTCCCGGAGTTGGAGCTGTTGAATCTGGTCGCGGGGACCACGGGGCGAAAGGCGCCCATCGCGCTGCGGATCAATCCGGACGTTGATGCGGGCACCCACCCCTATATCTCCACCGGTCTGCGCGAGAACAAGTTTGGCATCCCAATCGCCCAGGCAGCAAAGGTCTGCGAGCGGCTGCACGAGCTGCCGCACATTGAGCTCCAGGGCCTGGCCTGCCATATCGGTTCCCAGCTCACCGAGCTGACGCCGTTTACCGAAGCGGTGCGCCAGATCGCCGGGCTGGCCGACGAACTCTCCGGGGCGGGTCACGCCATTAACCAGCTTGATCTGGGCGGTGGTCTGGGTATTCGCTATGACCATGAAACCCCGCCGAGCCGGGCGGCGTATGTCGCGGCACTCTGCACCGCGGCCGGCCCCGGCCGGACAATTCTGATTGAGCCGGGCCGCTCTCTGGTCGGCGAGGCCGGCCTGCTGGTGACCCGGGTGAACTACCTGAAGGAGGGGGAGGGTAGGCACTTTGCCATCGTCGACGCGGCCATGACCGAACTGATGCGGCCAGCACTTTATAACGCCTGGCAACGGATAGAGCCGATTGCGCAACGGCCAGACCTAACCACAACGACCTACGACGTGGTCGGGCCGGTGTGCGAAACCGGGGATTTCCTCGGCAAGGGCAGGGCCCTGGCCATCCGCCCCGGCGACATTCTGGCAATTCGGGATACCGGGGCCTATGGCTTCACCATGAGCTCCAACTACAACAGCCGCCCCAGGGTTCCGGAAATTCTGGTGCGCGACCATCAGGCGATGCTGATTCGCCGACGGGAGACCGTTTCAGAGCTGATGGCGGCGGAGCTGGAACTGGCGGGGGAGTCGGACTAACCCGGCGCCATGGAGAGAACCCCGGAGCCGGAGCTGATGGAGGACCCGGTCCAGGCCGCGGCCTATGCCGGGGCTGATTTTTCGGAGCCCAACCAGCTCTTTATACAGCAGTTTCAACAGCACCTCTGGCCGCTGCCAGAGACTGGCAACCTGATTGATCTGGGCTGCGGCCCCGGCGATATTATCGTATCCTTGGCACCCCGGTTACCCGGTTACAAGCTGGTTGGGGTTGACGGCTCCGAGCCCATGCTCCGCTATGCCGCAGACCGAACCGGTCCGCCACTGGCTCAGCGGGTCCGCTGGGTCAACGCCCAATTGCCAGCTTTGGGCAATGCTAACGGCCACTACCAGGCGGTTATCAGTAATTCTCTGTTACACCACCTGCACCGGCCCAGCACGCTATGGAACGCAATACGGGAGCTGATGGCGCCTAACGGGGCTTATTTCGTAATGGATCTATTGCGGCCGCACTCCGAGGCTCAGGCGGCGGCCATTGTCACCGAGTACGCAGGCGACGAACCGGAGCTGCTCCGGCGGGATTTTTACCACTCTCTTCTGGCGGCTTATCGCCCCCGTGAAATCAGAGCGCAACTGGCTGCGGCCAGCCTGCCCGGGCAGGTGCGGATTGTCAGTGACCGGCATCTGATCATCTATGGTCGCGGTGGATGAAACTGACTCGTCGCCGGTGCAACAGGTAGCCGGTCACGCTCACCAGCAGCAGCAACAGCGCCAGCCCATCGACCACCAGAGGACCGTAACGGCCAAACAGACGTCCGCTGTGCAGATCCGACAGCCAGCGAGCCCAGCTGATGCCACCCTGCTGCGCAAGCAGTTTCGCCCGCAGGACCTCAGGCAACTCGACCGGCTGCACCCAGTCAGCAAGCCCTGTGACCGGAGTAAAGCTCAGCAGATCAGCGTCTGCCCGCTGCGCCCCGCGAGGGGACCGAATCAGCAGCCGGCCACCTTCGTCGACTGCAACAGCGGTAATAGACCCAAGGCCCAGATCGGAGGCTGATGTCACCTCTACAATCTCACCAGCATTTGACAGCAGTAACAGCCGTCCTCCACAGGCAACCACGCCAAAATCGGGCAGCGCAACCGCGCCGACCAGAGCCTCTTCGCACTGGTCGAGAATCTGGTCGTCCCGGTAGAGGCTACGATCCAGCTGGGTAATGAGGGTGCCCCCCAGCTGATAAGTGGTCTCTCGCTCCGGCGGGGGCTGACGCTGGCCGACCGTTAGCAGAGCCGGGCGCACATTGATCTCGGCAAGACCCAGGGCCGGGGCATGATTCATCATCAGGCCGCTGGCCACCATCCAGACCACCCAGACCAGTAGCCAGATGCCAACCTGTTTATGCAATCGCCATATTGACCAGATGCGCATTGTCAAAACTACCATCTAGTCCGGATCGAGCTGTCCATCATAGTACAGAGCGAGTCGGGCGAGCCGGGTCAACGCCCTGACCGAGAGAGTCGCTCCACTGATGCCATCAATCCGGCGATCAAGTTTCAGGTCATCCGACAGCCCGGCCTGTTCAAACTGGCGGGTGAAGTAGTCGTGCTGAATCTCACCACCGCGACTCTCGCGATAGGTCAGCACCCGCAGCCGCTCGATTCGCCCTGCACTCACCAGCAGACCAACCGTAATCAGCTCCTCCTTGCCAATCTCTTCGAGGATCCAGGCGGTGCGCCCGTCGGCCTGACGGTAACGGATGCGCATCGCCCTCGGGGCATGGCCCAGAATCATCTCGGCCGTTGCCCGCCGCTCGCCGGTCAACCACAGCAATTTCGGTGGCGGAACCCCCTGAGTAAAGGCATCACTCAGGAACCGGTCCGCCGCCGTCTCTGCTGGACCCGCTTCCGCCACGGCGGCGGTGGGCAGGAACAGCAGCAGAAACAGGGCAGACCAACCAGGGAAAGCCATGATCAGAACTGGTAACCAACGCCCAGGTTGAAACCGTCATCATCGGTTGCGCCATCCTGGCTCTGAATATCCGCCTTAATCACCACGTTCTCGTGGGGCCAGAAATTGACCCCGAAATCAATCTGCTCGATCTCTGTATCGCCTAAACCACCATTATCCCACTCATTGTAGCGGGCGAAGAATCCCCAGCGATCATCCAGCCGGTAAGAGGGCTCCAGATACCAGCCATCCTGCTGATCTTTACCCGCTGCAGCGGCTAGATTCGAGTCCAGATCCCACATGGCATAGAGGGCACGCAGGGCAAATGGGCCCTGGTTCCAGACCACGTGGGTCTCATACAGTGTGGCCGCACCGTCGTCAGCCAACGGATTACCCTGGAACAGATCATCTTCATGGTGCAGGGTTGCCGCGAGTTCCAGACCAGGGATTCCGGTCCACTTCAGGCGCCCGGTATAGGCAAAGTTCTCCGCAGTAGCTTTAGACGACTTCTGTCGGGCACTACGGATACTGAAATTGGCGGGATCCAGGTTCAAGCCAGAGGTCACAGCAAGATCATAACGCCAGCCCGGGGCGAATTCGCCATTCAAACCTACACCACTCTCCCACCAGGTCGTCGGGATAATATTTTTTTCAATCGGATTACGCTCTACACCAAAGAAGGTGTCCGGCTCATGGGTCTCATTGAGAATGCCTACCGGCAGCAAAAAGAGTCCGGCCCGGGCTGTTGTGTGATCAGTCAGGTCGAAATCCAGATAAGCCTGCTCGAGCTCCACTTCCCCGGCCTTCCCCTCGCCGGACTCAGCATGTTCAAGCTCCAACTCAGAGAAGAACCGCAGCCGATCATTGAAACGGTGGCTCAGGAAGAGGACAAAGCGATGGAAATCCATCTGATCGTCTTTGTCGTCAAAGTGGTTGTAATGGAGTTCGCCATAGCCCCCAATCTGGGTGTTCTCAGCCCATGACGCCGCATTGGTAACCCGCTGGCCGGTCTCCTCAACCACGATTGAAGTTGCTTCGACCTGTTCCTCAATCTGCTGATTTTGGGCTTTCAGTGCGGAGATCTCCGCCGCCTGCTGTCCAATCATCTGTTGTTGTTGCTGGATAATCCGCCACATTTCATCCATTGAGGGCGTCGCCGCCAGCAGGGCTGACGAGGCCACAAGCCCGCACAGACCAACGGATAGTCGTCCTAATTTCATTATCAATTCTCCCACTCGGGTTGTTGTCAAGATATCGGTGGGAGTAGTTTATGCAAATGATAATCATTATCAACAACTATTTTTGAATGCGGCTGTAGCGGCGCCAATCGTTACTTCGATATCTTCCCCCGTGTGGGCTGCACTGACAAAGCCCGCCTCAAAGGCGGAGGGCGCCAGATAGACGCCGGACTCAAGCATCTGGTGGAAAAAGCGGGCATAGCGGGCCTGATCACAGGCCATCACCGCCGCAAAATCATCAACCCGATCGGCCTCAGAAAAGAACAGACCGAACATCCCGCCAACCTGAGTGGTGACCAAAGGAACCCCGGCACGGTTTGCTGCGTTAGCCAGCCCAGCTAACAGATCAGAGACCCGAGCGCCCAGTTGTTGGTAAAACCCGTCGGCCTGCAAAACCTTCAGCGTAGTGAGTCCTGCAGCCGTCGCAAGCGGGTTCCCGGAGAGGGTCCCGGCCTGATAAACCGGCCCCTCCGGGGCCAAAGTCGCCATCACATCCCGCCTGCCACCAAAGGCGCCGACCGGCAGGCCTCCGCCAATTACCTTGCCGAGAGTAGTCAAATCTGGCACTACCTGATAAAGCGCCTGAGCACCTCCCAGCGCCACCCGGAACCCGGTCATCACCTCGTCGAAAATGAGCAGTACACCCCTTTCGTCACAGAGCCGACGTAACCCCTGCAAAAACCCGGGGCAGGGCGGTAGACACCCCATATTACCCGCGACAGGTTCGACAATCACACCAGCCAGTTCATCACCGGATTCACTGAAGAGCTGCTCGACCCGGGCCAGATCGTTATAAGGGAGAGTTGTGGTCAACCCGGCAACCACTTCAGGTACGCCCGGAGAACTCGGGACTCCCAGGGTCAAGGCACCAGAACCTGTCTTCACCAGCAAACTGTCGGCGTGACCGTGATAACACCCCTCGAATTTGAGTATCCGGTCGCGCCCCGTAAAACCCCGGGCCAGGCGGATCGCGCTCATGGTCGCTTCGGTGCCGGAATTCACTAACCGTACCTGCTCAATAGATGGAACCAGCTGGCAGACCAACTCTGCCAGTTCCACCTCCGCTGCTGTAGGGGCCCCGAATGCCAGACCCGACTCCGCTGCCCCCTGCACCGCAGCTATTACGGCATCGGGGGCATGACCGAGTATCATTGGCCCCCAGGCACCGACATAATCGATGTACTCGCGACCATCCACATCCCGTAGCCGCGCCCCTTTTGCAGAGCGAATGAAACGGGGAGTGCCGCCCACCCCCTTAAAGGCACGCACCGGCGAATTGACACCTCCCGGGATGACAACACAGGCCCGACGAAAAAGTTCATCTGAGTGGCTCATCGTTAATTTTCCTGATTGGGAAAGAGGGCGCAGAACCCCCGAGCGGCAGCCTCGATATCCGGGCTGCCAAAGAGCGCGCCACCAACCGCGAGCGCGTCGGCCCCGGCGTCTAAAACAAGTGCGCCGTTATCTTGAGTAATGCCTCCAATTGCAACCAGCGGCAATGCGGTTATCTCCCTCGCCTGCCGCAGTATCGAGAGGGGCGCTGCCGACGCCATGGGCTTTGTTCCAGATGGAAAAAAACGACCGAATGCGACATAACTCGCGCCCCCCCCAGCGGCGGCTCGAGCGAGCGCTATCGAGTCGTGGCAGGTGCGGCCCACTATGGCTTGGGGTCCCAGCGCACGGCGCGCCTCGGCAATAGAAGCATCCTGCTGACCCAGGTGGACACCATCGGCCCCAACCTGACGCGCGAGCTCAATATCATCATTCACAATAAACAGGGTACCCGTCTCTTTACAGACCCGAGCCAGCTGCGCTGCTACCAGGTCCGTGTCACCCACCTTGTTACGATACTGGATAAGTGCAACTCCACCCTTAATCGCCCGCTTCACCATACCAACTAACCGCACCGGCTCGGCGAAAGAGGCGTCAGCTATCCCATAGAGCCCGGACACTCGGAACCGCTTAGTCTGCACCGGGATTAAGCCTGAAGGGAATCTGCTGGCCTGCCCCCAACCGGGCTCCCGTCTTCAGGGCGTTCCACGTGAAACATTGCGCCGAACGAACCGCCTCAGCAACGGACAACCCTCGCGCAAGGTACCCACCAACCGCTGCGGCCAGGGTACACCCAGACCCGTGGTACTCCCCGGGCAAGCGAGGCCACTCCGATTCATCAACCAAGCCATCGGCGTCGAAAAGCCGATTTACCACTGGACCTCCCGGCTCGCTATGGGTTCCGGTAACAAGAACGAAAGAGACGCCGAATGATAAAACCCTCTCAACCTGATCCACCAACCCACCATCAGCAAAACCAGCCAGTTGCGCCAACTCCATAACATTCGGGGTCACAACCAAGGTCATCGGCAGCAGCCGCTCCTGTAGCGCTACAACAAGGCCGGGGGCGGCTAAACTCGAACCCGACCCCGACGCCAACACCGGATCGACTATGACTGGCACCGCGCTGCCGGCCAGCCTGATTAACGTTTCTGCCGCACTCAAGGCGGCCACACTCCCCAACATCCCGATTTTTATGGCATTCACCTGAAAATCACTGAGCACAGCCCGACCCTGCTCCAGAATAAGCTCTGGCTTGACCGCCACCACAGACTGAACGTCAACGCTATCCTGCACCGTAAGAGCGGTAATAATCGGCGCCGAATGCACTCCGAGTGCTGCTAGAGTCTGAATATCCGCAACACAGCCGGCACCGCCACTCGGGTCCAGCCCGGACATCGTCAGTACGACTGGAACTTTGAGCGACATGGGCGACGTTACTTCCCTATACAGAACTCTGAAAAAATGGCTCCAAGCAGATCTTCGCTGTCAAATTTTCCGGTGATCCGGCCCAGAGACTCATGGGCCAGGCTGAGCTCCTCACAAAGCAACTCCCCTGAACCCTGCTGCAAACACGCTTGACCACGCACCAGGGCAGCATGGGATTCCTCCAGGGCATCCAGATGGCGCCTGCGGGCCAGAAACCCGCCCCCGGACTCCCCAACCCCAAGGCGCTCCCGAATTACCTGCTTCAATATATCGATGCCGGCCCCGGTTCTGGCGGACAGGCAGACGTCGACATCACAACTGGAAGCGGGGCGCCCGGGTGCTGCGCCGGTGAGGTCGATCTTGTTCAGAACCCGGACCCTGCTCCCCCCCCGGCGCGCCCCCTCTGACTCGCTGCCTGGTCCGACATCATCTCGCACCTCCAAAACGATATCCGCCATTTCCGCTTCTTTGAGCGCCCGCCGAATCCCCTCGGCTTCTAGCGGCTCCGCCCCATGCCGCAGCCCGGCCGTATCCAGCAGCGTCACAGGGATCCCATCGATCGAGACCTGCTCCCGGATAACATCCCGGGTCGTACCCGGAGTTTCGCTCACGATTGCCGAATCCCGCTGGGTTAGCAGATTCAGCAGGCTCGACTTACCAACATTAGGGGCTCCGAGCAGAACCATCGTGATACCGTCCCTCAGCAACGCGCCCTCTCTCCCGGACTCCCGTAATAACAGAACCTGGTTGACAATATCCGACAGCTGGCCCGCCACTTCCGGCTCAGCCAACCAATCAACATCTTCCTCCGGAAAATCAATTGCAGCCTCACAGTAGACCCGCAACAATCGAAGCCGCTCCTCTATTTGAGTGACTTGATCCGAGAACCCACCTTCAAGAGATCTAACCGCAGAGCGGGCGGTCTCCCGGGTCTCCGCTGATATCAGATCAACGATTGCTTCAGCCTGGGCCAGATCAATCTTGCCATTCAGATAGGCCCGCTTACTGAACTCCCCGGCCTCCGCATGCCTGGCGCCCAAACGGATCAACCGCTGCATTAGTAGATCCTGAATCACCGGGCCACCATGGCCCTGGAGCTCTAATACGTGCTCGCCGGTAAACGAGGCCGGCGCTTCAAAATAGAGGGCGATACCGCTGTCCAGGGTCGCGCCATCATCATCAAGAAAACGAGAAAATGTAGCCACACGGGGTTGCGGCAAAACACCGATCATAGCGACTGCCAGCTCTGGGGTGTCCGGACCAGAGACCCGAATCACACCGATACCGCCGCGCCCAGGGGCTGTTGCAGGAGCAGCGATGGTGTCGTTCACGACCGGTCTTAGCCTGGACGGCTACTGCTCTCAACCTTTTTAGTGATATACCACTGCTGGGCAATCGAGAGCACGTTGTTAACCACCCAGTAGAGCACCAGCCCCGCAGGGAAAAAGGCGAAAAAGACCGTGAACACAAAAGGCAAAACCGACATCACCTTCTGCTGCATGGGGTCCACCGGAGCGGGATTCAGTCGCTGCTGCACAAACATGCTGACACCCATCAGCAGCGGCAGAACAAAAAAGGGATCAGCGATAGAGAGATCCTTGAGCCAAAACATAAACGGTGCCTGACGCAGCTCAACACTCTCCAGCAGCACCCAGTAGAGGGCGATAAACACCGGGATCTGTACCAATACCGGCAGACACCCACCCAGCGGGTTTACCTTTTCCGTCTTATACATCTCCATCATCGCCTGGTTCAGCTTCTGCTTATCGTCGCCATAACGCTCCCGCAGGGCAACCAGGCGTGGCTGAAGCTTCCGCATGTTGGCCATCGACCTGTAACTGGTCGCCGACAGCCGGAAGAAAACCAGCTTTATGAGCATAGTCACAAGGATGATGCTCCAGCCCCAGTTACCAACCAGCTTATGAATCCAGTTCAGCAGTTTGAATAGAGGCTGGGAGAGGAACGTCAACATTCCGTAATCCACCGCCAGGGCCAGACCAGGTGCGGTCTCTTTGAGTATCGCATTCGCTTTCGGGCCCACATAGAGCACGCTATGGAACTGCCCGATCTCGCCTGCGGCCAATTCAAGGATCGGGTGATAACCACCAAAGAGATGCCGATTTTCACTCAGCTCTCGACTATACAATTTAATATCGCTACCCACCGAGGGTATCCACCCCACCAGAAAGTAGTGCTCTATCAAAGAGAACCAACCGGAAGACATCCTCTCGGGAAACGACGCGCTTGCCATATCCTCAAACTTGATCTTCTTAAACTTCGTTTCTGGGGAAAAGTAAGCACCCCCGTTAAACGACGCCGGCTGGAAAATGCCGGGGGAGGCCCCGCGGTGAGTCGCCTGAAACTGGCTGTATGGGCGACCCCGCCAAAGGGTTTGCCCGCCGTTTCTCAGCTCATACGAAAGCGCTATCTGATATTTGCCCCGGGTGAAGCGATAGATCTTATCCACCTCAAGCCCGGAATCTCCACGCCAGCTAAACACAACGGCCAGCTGATCCTCTCCGGTTGGCAGACGATACTCCGTCTGCTCGACCTGATAGAGTGCACGATGATCCGGAGAGTCCCCGGAGTCACCGCGAAATCCACTCTGGGGCAGCAGTAAGCGGGCCTCTTCAGCCGTTACAGAGTGATATGGGTTGTCGGGCTGCCCAATGGCCACCGGATAAGCTTTGAGAAAGACCTCCCGAGGATCCCCACCAACCGTATCGAAGACCACCCGTAACAGATCTGTTTCCACGATCACCTTCTGGCCTTCTGGACTTGGCGCCAGAATAGCCCCGCCCGGTTCAGTAACAGTCGCCGGGGTCTCCCTGATCACCGGGGGCAGATCAATAGCTGCTGTTTCACCCTGGGTCCCAACCTGGGCAGTTGGCGTCGGCGCAACCGATGTCTGCTGGCGCATCCAGGTCTCCCAGCCCAGCATGACTACCAGTGAGAGTGCTATAAAAAGGACAATTCTAAGGGTGTCTTTCATGGTTTCTTTCTACACGCCGACAGAGAGTCCGGCACCGGGTCAACGCCGCCTTCATGCCACGGATGACAACGGCCGATCCGCTGTAACCCCGCCCAGGCGCCCCGGATAATCCCGAAACGCCGTACCGACTCCTCTGTGTATGCGGAGCAACATGGCACAAACCGGCAGGAGGGCGCGAGCAAAGGGCTGATTAACAGGCGGTAGGCCTGTATCAACAGGATCAGAAGTCGTCGTAACATTTTTTTAGATTCAACCAGGTTCGCGACAGCAGATCTGTCAATTCAGCCCTATCCAGCAAACCAGTATTCGATTGCGCAATGATGACAATATCAACCGCTGGCAGATCTAACCGGGCCTGCCGAAACGCTTCTCGGACGGTCCGCTTGAATCGATTACGGTTGACCGCCAGACGAATATACCGCTTCGCTACGACCACCCCAATTCTGGCACCAGAACCGTCGACCCCGGCGACATGGATCGTGGTAAAGCCGCGCCCACGCAGCCGTTCACCATCGTTAAAAACCCGGCGATACTGGCGGGTTTCCAGTAACCGGCAGTGGCGCGGAAACCCGGCGCCACTCCGCCCAGGCCCGACTATCAGGGTGTCAGTCGTTTACGGCCCTTGGCTCGACGCGAACGGATCACCGCTCGGCCCCCTACTGTGCGCATTCTAGCCCTGAAACCATGGGTCCGGGCGCGCTTGATACGACTAGGTTGGAATGTCCTTTTCATAATAAACCGTTCTGTCTGTTTTCCGCCCCGGCAACAAGCTCGGAACGCGATAAAAGGGCGGGTAGGCTACTGATTTGCCCGGCTCTCGTCAATCAAAAACAGGCGTTTAAACATGATTAGGCCCGGGCATCCTGATATACAATTCGGGGTGGCTAGATATCGCACTGCCGCCGCTTCGGCAAACTGTTTTCACCACCGGACAAACACCTACATAGTTATGCCCCAGATCTGGGATCAGTGCCTGACAGTCCTGCAACAGCACCTCAGCACTCAACAATTCAATACCTGGATAAAACCGCTGCAACCGGTTCCGTCCGAGTCAGGTCTCATACTACTCGCACCGAACTCGTTCGTTCGTGACTGGATCAACGAACAGTTTCACGATCGGATTCTATCGGTTCTGACGAGCCTGGAGCCAAGCTGTGAGTCCCTCGATATCCAGGTCGGCAGCGTCCCGGAAAACCGGACAGCGCCACCTCGGGCCGCGCAAGCTATAGCGGCCGCAACGACTCGAACCGGCAAACGAAACGGCACTATTGCGTCCCGCTTTATAGACAACAACGGATTTCTTAACCCAACTTTTACCTTCAGCAACTTCATCACAGGTAAGTCGAACCAACTTGGTCAAGCAGCAGCGATTCAGGTGGCCGAAAACACCGGGGGAATCTACAACCCCCTGTTTATCTACGGAGGGGTCGGCCTCGGTAAGACACATCTGATGCATGCTTGCGGAAACGCCATAACCAGCCGGAAGGGCAACACCCGTGCGATTTATCTGCACTCGGAGCGATTTGTGTCGGATATGGTCTCGGCCTTGCAACGCAACACCATGGAGCAGTTCAAGGGATTTTATCGGTCTGTTGACGTGCTGTTGATTGACGACATCCAGTTCCTTGCCGGAAAGGAACGATCACAGGAGGAGTTCTTCCACGTATTTAATGCCCTGGTTGAACGCAAGCACCAAATAGTGATGACCTGCGACCGCTACCCCAAGGACATAACCGACCTTGAAGACAGGTTGAAATCGCGCTTTGGATGGGGTTTGACAGTCGGTATTGAACCACCAGAGCTGGAGACCCGGGTTGCTATCGTCTTGAGCAAGGCGGCCGAAAGCCGGATCCAAGTTCCCAATGATGTGGCTTTTTTCATCGCTCGCCACATCCACTCCAATGTACGCGAACTCGAAGGCGCCTTACGGCGAGTGCTCGCTAACGCCCAGCTGATGGGTGAATCCATCACAGTAGATCTGGCTAAGGAGGCCCTGAAGGACGTCCTCGCCTCGCAACGACGTAAAATAACCATAGAGGGCATACAGAAAATCGTCGTCGAATATTACAAAATACGGATGGTGGACCTTCTTGGGCGCAGCCGCAAACGAAACGTAACCCGGCCACGGCAGCTCGCGATGGCTCTTTGCAAGGAGCTTACCAACAAAAGCCTGCCAGAAATCGGAGATGCTTTTGGAGGTCGGGACCATACGACTGTTATGCATGCCTGCTCAAAAATCAGTGATCTCAGGAAAGGCGATCGACACGTGGATACAGACTACCGCCTACTGCTACGTACCCTCACCTCGTAGCAACAACCCGGACAACCTGTGGATGGTTTGTGGGTAACTCGATCACACCGGAAAACAGCGGTAACAACCCACACTGACCACAACGCGACAGGTCCACTTATGAACAGACTTAACAAGATCATAACCAATTGATATATATATGGTTTATTTGATTTTACCCAAAATTTCTCCAGGTTAATAAGTAAACTTAAATTTTTAACATAATCTATAAATAACTCATCATCAGGAACAGTTATGCAATTTTCTGTAGGTCGCCGGGAACTACTCTCCAAACTACAAATGGTCACCAATGTTGTGGAACGTCGACAGACCCTACCTATCCTCGGCAACGTCAAACTGTCATGGGCTGATAACAGCCTGGCACTGACAGGAACAGACTTAGATCTCGAAGTTGATACCAAGGTCAGTATTGATAGCGACGCTCAAGGCGCAACGACTGTGCCCGCCAGAAAGTTTCTGGATCTCTGCAAAGCTGCACCAGAAGATGCTGAACTCAGATTCGAACAGCAGGAGAGCAGATTTCTGGTCCGATACGGGAAATCCCGATTCTCTCTTGGAACTCTCCCGGCGGATGAGTTCCCGATGGTGGAGACCAGCGGCGATGCACTCGAATTCGATATCCCGCAAAAAGTTCTACGGCGGCTGTTTGAAAAGACCCAGTTTGCAATGGCTCAGCAAGATGTCCGTTACTACCTGAACGGGTTACTTCTGGAGTTATCGGGTGACGCAGTACGGACGGTTGCGACTGACGGACACCGCATGGCGATAAGTGAATCACCCGTCGGTATTAGTGGGACAGAAACACGAAGCGCAATCCTGGCAAGAAAGAGTGTGCTCGAACTTGGCAAACTGATGGGGGGGGGTGATCGGAGCGCGCACTTGAAGCTGTATAAAACCCACCTGGTAGCAGAGGCGGATGACGCTAAAATAGCAACGCGGTTAGTCGATGGTAGTTTTCCGGATTATGAGCGGGTAATTCCCTCGAAAACAGACCGTTTAGCCAAAATAAATCGACAGGGGTTTCGGGAAGCTTTGCAGCGTGTAGCGATTCTCTCCAGCGAGAAATACAGGGCAGTGAGGTTGGAGTTTTACGGTAGCGAGCTGAAACTGAGTGCTCGCAATCCTGATCAGGAGGAGGCGGAAGAGCTGCTGGAGATTGAGTATCAGGGTGAACCACTGGAAATCGGGTTTAACGTGAATTATTTGCTAGATGTATTAAGCGCGGTTGAGGCAGATACGGTGGAAATGCAGCTGGCTGACTCGTCAAGTAGTTGCCTGATCGCTCAGCCTGGGGAGACTAGTGAGCGGTACGTGGTTATGCCGTTACGGTTGTAGAGCGAAGCTTGTTGCAAAAATCCGATGGAGTTTAGGCGAGTTGATATCTCCCGGTTTCGCAATATCGATCGGGCAGAGATCAACTTCGCTCCGGGGTTGAATTTCATCTACGGTGGAAACGGTAGCGGCAAGAGCAGTCTTCTTGAGGCGCTCTATCTGCTAAGTTGCGGACGCTCATTTCGAACCGCACGTGATGCAGATTATGTGAAGACCGGAGCAGCGCACACAGTTGTAAGCGCTCAACTCAAGACAGAAGCGGGTGGCCAGCAGCGCGTCGGAATGTCGCGGCGGGTTGGTTTTAACGAGTACCGTTTTAATGGATCGA
>JAKLLR010000167.1 GCA_022014175.1 Gammaproteobacteria bacterium
CATAGGCAATGGTATCGGCATGCCTGGCAACCTCATCCACGCCGACCTGACTGCCCCATAGCTCTACCCGATCTCCGGCCTGCGCCTCTGGCGCCTCCGACAGATCCACCGCCAGCATATCCATGGACACCCGGCCAATCAGGCGGATACGTTTACCATTTACCGCAGCCGGCGTGCCTGTGCCGGCATGGCGGGGGTAACCGTCACCATAACCCACCGCCACTATCCCCATCGGGGTCTCTTTTTCCGCGACCCAGGTGGACCCATAGCCAACACTGTCCCCCGCCTTGAGCACACGCCGGGCAATCAACGGAGCTTCCAGCGTCATCGCCGCCCTCAACCCCAGTTCCGGGCCAGTTACACCAATCACCGGCGAGGCACCGTAGAGCATGATCCCTGGGCGACTCCAGTCGAACAGCTCCTGTCCCGGCAAAAAATGCGCGGCGGAATTGCCAACACTTTTCTCGAGTTCCGGCCACGGCGAAACCGCAGCCTGAAAACGCCGGGTTTGTTCCCGCGTGAAGCTGCTCTCACGATCATCGGCACACGCGAAGTGGGTGACAAACCCCTTCAACGCGGACTTCGTGACAGGTGATGACAGTAATTGCTCCACCCGTCCCGCGAGGTCATCCGCCGGGAACCCCAGTCGATTCATGCCGGTGTTCACTTTCAGCCAGAAATCCGGGGTGGACTCAGCCTCCCTCAGCCATGCCAACTGGTAATCACTGTGCATGACCGGCTGAAAGCCCTGATGGGCGCAGAGGGCCACGTCCTCCGGCTCATGAGGCCCCTGAAGCATCATCACCGGCTGAGCAAGCCCTTCCTCCCGCACAGCCATTGCTTCTTCAAGGCAGGCAACGCCATATCGGGGCGCTTCACTGGCCAAGGCCCTGGCAACCTGCCGGATACCGTGACCGTAACCATCGGCCTTGATCACCGCCATGGCCCGGGCGGTACCTGCGAGCTCACAGGCCAACCGGTAGTTGTGGCGCAATGCCTCCGGGTCAATGCGGGCAACGGTACTTCGCGGCATCAGTACTCACCACCGTAATCGCCATAATCCCCATGAGCCAGGTCTTCGAATTTGGTGAATTTGCCGATAAACGCCAAGCGGATGGTCCCGATTGGGCCGTTACGCTGCTTGCCGATGATGATCTCGGCAATGCCCTTGTCCGGGGTGTCTTCGTTGTAGACCTCGTCCCGGTATACAAACATGATAACGTCCGCGTCCTGCTCGATCGCGCCGGATTCCCGCAGGTCCGAGTTTACCGGGCGCTTGTTGGGACGTTGCTCGAGACTCCGGTTCAGCTGGGACAAGGCCACCACGGGACAACTCAGCTCTTTTGCGATACCTTTCAGTGAGCGGGAAATTTCGGAAATCTCCGCCGTGCGGCCTTCGGTGTTGCCAGGGACCCGCATCAACTGAAGGTAATCCACCATGATCAGGCCAATCTTGCCATTGTTCTCACGGGCAATCCGGCGGGCCCGGGAACGCATTTCAGTGGGGCTCAGGCCCGGGGTATCATCAATATAGAGCGGTTTGTCTTTCAGCAGACTGACCGCCGAGGTCAGTCGCGGCCAGTCGTCTTCTTCCAGTTTGCCGCTCCGGACCTTGGTCTGATCAATTCGCCCAAGGGAAGACAACATACGCATGGCCAGGGCATCTGCCGGCATTTCCATACTGAATACCAGAACCGGCGTACCGGTGCTGATCAGGGCATTTTCCACAATGTTCATGGCAAAGGTGGTCTTACCCATGGAAGGGCGACCCGCCACAATCAGCAGATCCGCAGGCTGCATACCCGACGTCCACTCATCCAGATCCTTGAAC
>JAKLLR010000168.1 GCA_022014175.1 Gammaproteobacteria bacterium
GGAATTGGTGTAGCATTATACATTAATCCCTGATAACTGAAATCCAATAGGAATCCCAACCACCGTGTCATCTGATCTGACTCAAAAATCGATCTCATTCAACAGCGCCCGATTCCTGATCAGCGCCTCGCGGCTGGAAGAATGCCCACTGGATTCCGGGGCGGAAGTCGCGTTTGCGGGACGCTCCAACGCCGGCAAATCCAGCGCGATCAATTCCATTACCGCCAACGGAAAACTGGCGCGTACCAGCAAGACACCCGGCCGTACCCGCCTGATCAACTTCTTCACACTGAATCGAGAGAACTGCCGCCTGGTGGACCTGCCCGGCTATGGCTACGCCAAGGTCTCCCGGGATATGAAGGACGACTGGCAACAACACCTGGGGCATTACCTCAACGACCGTCGCTGCCTGCGAGGCCTGGTACTGGTCATGGACATTCGCCACCCGCTGACCGATTTCGACCAGATGATGGTGGAATGGTGTGAACATAACAACTTGCCGCTGATGATTCTGGCCACCAAGGCCGACAAACTGAAATTCGGCCAGGCCAAGACAGCCATGCTGGGCATCGCCGGAAAACTGAAGGAGTTTCAGTGCGTCGAACATCTGATCATGTTCTCGGCAACGTCAAAGCGGGGCGTTGATGAAAGCCGTGACGCGTTGACTGCATGGCTGGAAGCCGGCAGCGACGAGGTCACAGACGAGATGATGGGCTAACACGGGGCGCTCAGAGAGTTCCGCCCCGCTCAATCCGGTACCCGAGGTCAATTCGCTGATCGCTGATAGCCGCCCCCCCCAGGCGCGCAATCAGCTCTTCAGCGGCTCGCTGCCCGACCATCTCCCGCGGTGTAATCACGCTTGCCAGCGGCGGCACCATGACACGACCAACATCGTGGCCATGGAAACCGGCGATAGCGATCCGCTCCGGTACGGGGATGCCCCGGCGCTGGCACTCGAAGAACGCCCCTATGGCAACGTCATCATTCGTACAGAAGATGCCATCGGTGTCCGGATTCTCCTCCAGTATCCGCGCCATCAGGGTGGCGCCCACACTGAACGACGAACGCTGTTCACTGCGGAGGGTTACCGGTGCCAACCCCTCTTCCTCCATGGCACGGTTATAGCCCTCCTGGCGCTGGAGGGTACGGGCATCCAGCCGAACCGCGAGATAGACCACCCGCTGGCGTCCGAGGCGGATCATTTCACGCACCATATCGTAGGCGGCACTGACATTGTCGAATCCCACGGCCTGCTCAAACGGCGCCGTGTGCGTGTCCATGATTTCCACCGTCGGCACCCCGGCGGTCTGCAGCATCCTCAGGGTACGACCGGTATGCTGACTTTCCGACAGGATAACGCCATCCACGTTGTAGGACAGCAGCGAAGACAGACTGCGCTCCTCTATCTCGGGACTGTATCCGTAGTGGGCCAGCATCAGGTGATACCCCGCCGGCTCAGTGACCGACTCTACCCCCTTGATGACATCTGCAAAGACCTGGTTGGTCAGTGACGGCAACAACACACCGATTGCATGGCTGGTAGACTTGGAAAGCAGGTCCGGAGCACGGTTGGGGATATAGCCCAGCGCCTCGGCCTCGGCAAAGATTCGCTCCCGCATCGGTTCAGAGACATTGTCCGCGCCACGCAGGCACCGGCTGACAGTCATCTTGGTCGCTCCGACCCGGTCGGCAATATCCTGCAATGTGGGGCGTTTATTCTTTACCATCTACGACTCCAGACACGGCTAAAATTGGCTATCATACCCGCAAGCAGACCCCCGAATCAGTTCCGGGAATCCTCGCCCCGCAGACCAAGCCC